>JAOAUO010000028.1 GCA_030157565.1 Legionellaceae bacterium | reverse complement strand
CGCTTTAGGAAAGTTTGATCCCTCGCTCAGTTTAAACAGTGCTTCACAGCCCGTTGGTGGTTATATTAATAATTACGGTGATACCGAGCTCAACATCCCCACCATTTATAATGGTGTTAAATTATTTGGAGGATATCGGAACGGACAAGGAAATTGGCCAATTTACTATCAAAATTACTTAACGAACTCCGGCGGCGAATATAGGGCTGGGCTGTCTTTACCTTTGCTTCGAGATCGATTAATTGATAACGAGCGTGCAGGTCTATTAACAAAGGCCGAAACAATTCGCATGAAGCAGCAGGATGCAGCGGTTACCAAGATAAATGTTTATCAGGAAGCCATTAAAGCCTATTGGCAATGGGTTCAAGCGGGGTTGCAAGTCGAAACGTTTAAGCAGTTACAAGCTTTAGCAGAAAAACGTCAGAAGGCAATCGTAAAGCAGGCGAATCAAGGGGATTTACCCAGGCTTGCAATCGCGGAAAATTTACAACAAATTGTGCAGCGAGAACAATTACTGAATCAAGGGGAAATGATTTTTGAACAGGCGAGAATCAACCTATCTCTGTATTATCGTGATAAAAATGGAAAGCCCAACCCCCCTCTAGAGAGTGAATTACCATCTGATGTATTAGAACAATCAGCTCCTCCAGCAGAGGGTCTATTTCAATTAAAACAACATCCAGCGCTTAAAAAATTACAAAATTATTCTAATATAATCAAACTAAAACAAAATCTAGCTAAGAATGAGCTTCTTCCGAATTTAGATGCAACAACTTATGCTTTTAAACAAAATGGCAGTGGAGGATATCCTTTGCTAATTCCTCAGGCGGCAATGGTCGGCTTTTCATTTAAGTTTCCATTATTTCAAAGAGAGGCGAAAGGTAAATTAATCAGTGCGCGTAGTGAACTACAGCAGATCACAACGGACAAGAAATTTTTATTTGATCGTTTATAAAAACAGCTGGCAAACTTATACATCGGCATAAAGATGTATCATCACCAGGTGGATTTACTTAACAAGGAATTAAATTTAGCAAAAAAAGTACAAAATGGAGAAGCAAAGAAATTCTATGAGGGGGATAGCACCTTATTTCTTGTTAATCAGCGAGAACAAACAACAGCACAGGTCCGATTGAATTCGATAAACGCTAAAGTAAAGTTAGCAGAAATGATAGATATGACCCGTTTTTTCTCATCAACCGAATCTTTGAGGGGGGCATTTGTTAGATAACACTGTCTGCTGATTCATGCTGGATGGTCCAATATTGAATGATGAAGCAAATGCGTTAGTCCTTCTTTATACGTTGGATAGGTTAATTGTATATGGAGCTCTTTTTTCAGTTTAGCATTCAAGACTCGCTTATTCTGTGCGTAAAATGCGTTGGCCATGGGCGATAATGTGGCTATTTCATAAGGGATTTTATTTAAAGGACTGCATTTTAGTAATGATGCGGCATATTCATCCACGATATGACCGGGAGTGGGCTCATCATCGGAGACATTATAAATGGTCACCCCCTTTTGGGGCTGTTGCATCGCAGCAATTATCGTGAGCACAATATCTTCCACATGAATTCTTGAGAAAAAATGCCCCTCTTTTACAATGGTATCTTTTTTACCGGCCACCAATCGAGTCAATGCATTTCGTTCCGGCCCATAAATACCCGCCAATCTAAAAATATTGAGAGGGATCCGATGCGCTTGTGCAAAAGAAATCCATTCATTCTCGGCGGAAAGCCTGAATAGGCCCAGCGTCCCCGGAGCGATGGATGGGGAAGACTCATCAACCCAATGCCCTTGATGATCGCCATAAATACTGGTAGAGGATAAATATCCGATCCACGCTATATTGTTAGCGTATTTTTCAAATAAATGGATAAAATGTGCGAGCACCGGATCACCCGACTCCCGAGAGGGGGGCGTGCTAATCAAAATATGTGAGGCGGTAGCCAACGCGTCCTCAATACTTTTTTCTGAAAAATGAATGAGCTGACAATCATACCGGCTGTCATAACCTAACTTATCGTTATGTCTTGTGGTGGCGGTGACTTGGACATGCATGCCGCGTATTTTTTTCGCTAAAAAATGCGCAGTATATCCAAAGCCAAAAATCAATAAATGAGGGGTCACGTTAATCCTTTGGATTGGGTTGTTTTTTTTCAAGCATTTTATAATGCAGAAGCGCCATTTTTCTGGCCGCAAGATGATCAACGATGGGCTCAGGATAATCTTTCCCTAAATCTAAAGCCTGCTTCTCTTGCGGTGCCATCCATGGTTTATGAATCCATTGGGCAGGGATGTGCTTTAGTTCAGGAACCCATTGCGAAACATAAGCCCCGTCAGGATCAAATTTTTCGCCCTGTAATACGGGATTGAAAATACGAAAATAGGGTGCCGCATCGGCGCCACACCCAGCAACCCATTGCCAACTGGCTGAATTACTGGCTAAATCGGCATCAACCAACGTATCCAAAAACCAGCTCGCCCCAAAACGCCAGTCAATGAATAAATCTTTTGTTAAAAATGAAGCGACAATCATGCGCACTCGATTATGCATATATCCTGTATGCCATAACTCCCGCATGCCGGCGTCTATGATAGGGTATCCAGTCTTCCCTTCTTGCCAGCGCTTTAAAAAAATAGCGTCATTTTTCCATGGAAAAGCATCAAATTCAGACTTGAAATTGCTATTGGGAAGAGACGGAACATGATAAAGCAAATGATAGGAAAATTCCCTCCACCCCATTTCAGCCAAGAAACGCTCTACCGACTTTAAATCACAAGCCGTGTCCAGTTTCGCGGTTTCAATCGCACGCCAAATTTGCCAAGGGCTGATTTCACCAAAATGCAAATGAGGGGACAGTTTAGAGGTGGCATCTTTAGCCGGCACATCACGAGAGGTACTATAGCCCTTTAGATGGAAGTCAATAAAATCGGTTAACTTCATGTGAGCACCGGCTTCACCAGGCTGCCAATGCTGTCCAAATGCTTCGGCCCAATTCGGCAGGCCAGGTAGTAATGCCCAACTTTCAAGAGACTCGCTATGAGCCTCCCATGTTTTGGGTGTACGGGATATGGTGTGTGGATCAGGAATCGCCATTTGTTTTAAACAAGCCCGCCAATATGGTGTGAAGACTTTAAAATAATGCCCGGCCTGATTGCTGATTTGCCAAGGCTCATGAAGCAAGCATCCGTTGGTGCTCACAACGCGAACGTCAGTTGCTTGAAACCTTTTTTTTATCAAGGTGTCACGTTCGATTGCAGCAGGTTCATAGCAACGGTTCCAATAGATAGCTTCAATCAGATGGTCTTGGACTAATTGTTCTAAAATCTCCAAGGCGTTCCCTTGACGAAGACACAAGCGCAAGCCCATTTTTTTTAAGCCCTTATCCAACGAGGCTAGACTATGATGAAGCCACCATCGCTGCGCACCACCTAACCCTGAGCTGACTTCATCCAGAATATAGAGTGGGATAATCAAATCATGATGACGACAAGCCTCGGCAAATGCCGGATTGTCACAGAGACGCAAATCTTGTCGAAACCATACGATGGCCTTAGATACCATGTTTATTCACCATTCAATGAGAGCCATTCTATCTTAAATCGTGGTCCCGCAGACAAGCTGCGGGACCACGAATCCAGGTCAATTGATATTTCGCGCTAGCGACTAATTACGGTGCTATACTGGGTGCGGTATATAATAGCGCTCTTTTTGTGGCATGCAAAATGCATTGCCGCCCAATCCCTAATAACAAGATGGATTCTTATGCTCGCATATTTAAACCGAAAAATGATTGCTCCACAAATAATTTCTACTGAAAATCAAGTGTCACTTGAAGATTCGATTTGGATCGATTTATTTTCTCCATCAAAAGCAGAAGAAGAGCAGGTCGAACAATACATCGGTCGAAATATCCCCACACGCGAAGAAATGGTAGAAATTGAATCATCTAGCCGACTATATAAGGAAAATGATGCCCTTTATATGACAGCGATGATACTCGCCCAATCCGATTCGCCTGATCCCAAACTTGATCCGGTTACTTTTGTTCTAACGGAAAAACAGTTAATTACGATACGTTATATTGAGTCACAATCCTTTAACCTATTTATCTCAAAAGTAAAAAATGTCGACTTCAAGCACCGTGATGCGGTGACTTTACTGATTGAGCTATTAGATGCAACGGTAGATCGTCTAGCCGATATTTTAGAGTTTGTCGGCAGCAAGTTGGATCACTACTCTAAAACTATTTTTAGACCACAGAATCACACAACAGAAAAAATCAATTATCAACAGCTCATGCAACAAATTGGTGCAAATGGTGATCTTAATACGAAAGTGCGCGAAAGCTTGGTCACGTTCAATCGTTTAATCTCATTCCTTGGACAAACAGCACACTCAAGAATTGATAAGGAAGGGAGATTACGATTAATAACCCTAAGTACTGATGTTGCTTCATTAAGCGATCATGCCAATTTTCTTTCCACAAAGATTAATTTTTTGTTAGACGCAACATTGGGCATGGTTAGCATTGAGCAGAACAATATTATTAAGATTTTTTCTGTTGCAGCGGTTATTTTTCTACCCCCTACACTCGTTGCGAGCATCTATGGAATGAACTTTCAATTCATGCCTGAATTATCATGGAAGTATGGGTACTTACTTTCTATTGGTCTAATATTAACGGCGGCCTGGTTACCTTATAAATATTTTAAGCATCGAAAATGGCTATAGAAATCATGATGTTTTGGCGAGATTTTTTAGCTCAGCTGAAGGCGAAGGAAATCATCGATTATTGATCGCTGTTAGGGTTGTGATCGAATGAAAAAAACAGCGTTTATTTTATATTTAAACAGGTTGCTGTAATTTCGTCCAAAACCCCTGCGTCCATCAAGATCTTGTCAAACGGTGTTCCGGCAACCGCATCATCGATGGCTTGTTGGTATAATTGAGCGGTTCGTGCGGCATAAAAATCAGATTTTGTACGGCCTTCAATTTTTATGCAATCGATTCCCATTTGTTTTGAATGGATTGTTGATGGCCTCAGCCATGGTTTTGGCAGAACAATCAGCTGGCGAAACGATGATTGAGGCCTTGTTGATTAAATAATTTCATGTCTGGATTTTACCGTATTTATATCGAAAATCCATCGGAAATATTCTTCAATTCATCCGGTTTAATAAAATAAACCTGTTTGTTTTTGATTGAAATCATTTGCTTGTTTTTAAACTGAGATAAAATCCTGCTGATCGTTTCTGTTGCAAGCACCAAATAATGTCCTATATCTTGGTAGCTCATCGGCAACAAAAAATCCGATGGGGATTCATCGGTGGATAATCGCATGGATAAATCCAGTAAAAACGCGGATAATTTTTGTTGGGCCGTCATGTATTTTAAATAAGACCCCATGGTTAATTGTTGACTCATTAAATATAAAATACGTGTTAATATCGCAGGTTCGGCTCGAATTAAGTCAATAAAATGTGGATATGAAATTTCACAAACGACCGTTTCAGTTAATGCTGTAGAGGTAAAAGGGTGGTTTCCTTTGTAAATGGCATCGTAACCATACACCTCATTTTTCAAATAGAATCCTCGAATTAATTCATTCCCGGCAGGATCCGTTTCATGGGTTTTTAATGCCCCGCGCTCGATGGCGTATATATTGGTAAATAAGTCATGGGCCAAGTGAAGCGTTTCTTTTCGTTTGAGATGACGACGCCTCGGTTTGAGGCCTGTTTTCTTATAATAAGAACAAAAAAAGTCCAGTGAGCAGGTTGTGCACGAAGGGGCATCATTCTCGGTATGAATCATAAAAGCAAATTATTGGCCAGTTTTTGTAATGATAGCACAGCCTATCTGAAAAGCACGAAAACCCCATTGAAACATGATCTGGATCAATGAATAACCCGGTTAATCCATTTATAGTGTCGAAAATGGTCAAATAAACAATCGGCTGAAACAGCCTGTATCGTCTACATTACATTTGTTGCTGGAAAAGGGGCCTGTTATGACTGCCGAACGCTTTGATCATCACTTGAAATGGCTCGACTTGGAAGCGCCGCGTTATACTAGTTATCCTTCCGCATTGTATTTTAAACCCTTGTCGAGTGATACCTATCAACAATGGGTGCAACGCTTTGACTTGGACCAAAGTGTTGCGCTCTATATTCATATTCCTTTTTGTCATCAGCTGTGTTGGTTTTGTGGATGCCATACGAAAATTGCAAATGCCTACTCCCCTGTTCATGCTTACGTGCAGTCATTGATGAAAGAAATGGCGCTCATGGGGCAATCTGTTTCGGGTCGAATCAAGCTTCACAGCATCCATTTAGGCGGAGGGTCGCCTGGTATTTTAAATACAGACGATTTGGAAAACGTGTTCAAGGGCATTGACTCGGTTTTTGATGTTCAGACGGGCGCTGAAATCGCGATTGAATTGGATCCGCGTCAAATATCAAAAGAAAAAATACAAACGTATAAGCGCCTTGGGTTTAATCGAGTGAGCTTAGGCATTCAGGACACCAACGAAACGGTACAAACAGCGATTCACCGTGTGCAACCGTTTGAGCAAGTGCGTGAATGCGTTGATATGCTGAGGGAGGAAGGTATTCATGCGATGAATATCGATTTGATTTACGGATTGCCTTTTCAAACGATTCAATCCATAGAAAACACGATTCATCAGGTCTGTTCATTGGCTCCATCCAGAGTCGCATATTATTCATTTGCTCATGTACCTTGGATTAAAAAACATCAACGACTGATTGTTGAAAAAGACTTGCCCTCCGTTCAAGACAAAGGACGCATGTTTCTTCATGCGTCGACAATTTTTGAAAAAAATGGTTATCAGCCCTTAGGAATGGACCATTTTTCTAAACCGAATGACGATTGCCTGGCTGGATTAAACCAAAAAACATTGCGACGGAATTTTATGGGCTACACCACTCAGCCGAATGATTATGTTTTGGGGTTAGGGGCCTCGGCGATTAGTGATTTAGGGGAAGGACTCTCTCAAAATAGTGTGAGTGATGCTGAATACAAACAAAAGATAGACTATGGATTATGGTCCATCACACGAGGCTGGGCTTATACGCGGGAGGATCATTTACGAAAATCCGTGATCAGTGAACTGATGTGTTACTTTTCTGTTGATCTTGAAAAAATGTTGGCTCAATTTGAATATCCGGAGAATTATTTTGATGAGCAGCTTGCATTGTTGGCCCCGTTTAGCGAAACGGGCGTGATAACCATCATCAATCGACGCATCGTTTTTCATTCGCCTTTGCGGATGATCATTCGTTCCATTTGCGCGGTGTTTGATGAATACCATTTAACATTAAAGACGGGGCGATATTTGAAAATTTCTTGAGTGAGCGCCATTGATTGAACATTAAAAAGTGAAAATAACAAGAGCAATGAGAGGGTTACCATGATTCCAGGTACTGATGTAGTTGATTTGTCCCGTTTACAGTTCGCGCTAACTGCGTTGTATCATTTTCTTTTTGTACCCCTGACGCTAGGCCTTTCGGTTTTGCTGGGGATCATGGAAACGATTTATGTCATGACCGGGCGCCCAATATGGCGACAGATGGTTAAATATTGGGGGTTACTATTCGGCATTAATTTTGTGCTGGGTGTGGCCACGGGCTTAACCATGGAATTCCAGTTTGGAACCAACTGGTCTTATTACTCGCATTACGTCGGTGATGTATTCGGTGCGCCGTTGGCGCTGGAAGGGCTCATGGCGTTCTTTTTAGAAGCGACGTTTGTGGGAATGTTTTTCTTTGGTTGGGATAAACTCACCCCATTACAACACTTGAGCTGCACTTGGTTGCTGGCCTTTGCCACCAATTTGTCGGCCCTTTGGATTTTAATAGCCAATGGCTGGATGCAAAACCCTGTAGGAGCCGCGTTTAATTACCAAACCATGCGCATGGAAGTGAGTCATTTTTCCGATATTCTCTTCAACCCGGTGGCGCAAGCCAAATTTGTCCATACCATTAGTGCGGGCTATGTGACCGGCGCTATGTTTGTATTGGCCATCAGCGCCTATTTTCTGTTGCGAGGCCGTCATCAGGATTTGGCCAAACGATCCATCACGGTCGCGGTCTCCTTTGGTCTGGCTTCTGCATTATCGGTTGTGGTGTTGGGGGATGAAAGCGGGTACGTTGCGAACAATAATCAGAAAATGAAAGTGGCCGGCATGGAGGCCATGTGGCATACAGAAAAAGCGCCGGCGGGTTTGACCTTGATTGGGCTTCCTAATCAAATCACCATGAAAACAGATTACGAACTTAAAATACCGTACGTTTTAGGTTTAATTGCCACGCGTTCACTCGACCAGCCGGTTGAGGGGATCTTCGAGCTAGTTGAGCAGGAAAAGGCGCGAATAAGAGAAGGCATGCTGGGGTATGACGCATTAACTCGCTTGAAAAAAAATCCAAACGATGAGCAGGCAAAGGCTGATTTTGAGGCACACGGACCGTATTTAGGTTACAGTTTGTTACTGAAAAAATACACGGAAACAGTCGTTGATGCGACGGATGAACAGATTAGCCAAGCGGCTGACTCGTTAAAACCACGTGTGTTGCCACTGTTTTTCTCATTCCGAATCATGGTTGCGTGTGGATTATTTTTTATTGTATTGTTTGCCGTTGGATTTTATTTATCCATGCATCAAACATTACATACCTCGCGTTGGTATTTGCACATCGCATTCTGGGCGCTACCCTTGCCCTGGATTGCCGCAGAACTGGGATGGCTTGTTGCAGAATATGGCCGCCAACCGTGGGCCGTGCAGGGCATATTGCCAACGGCCATGGCCACGTCATCCTTGAGCGCCTCACAGCTCATCACCTCATTGGCCAGTTTTGCTCTTTTTTATACGGTTCTTGCCATCATTGAAGTGTATTTGATGGTTAAATATATCCGCCTCGGTCCAGACAGCACAACCCATCAGGAGAAAGCATGATGCATATTGATTACGAAACACTGCGCGTTATATGGTGGATGCTTTTAGGCGTTCTTCTGATTGGATTTGCGGTGATGGATGGTTTTGATTTAGGGGTTGCCATGTGGATCCCGTGGCTCACGAAATCAGACCTTGAACGGCGGGTGTTAATCAACAGCATTGGGCCCACATGGGAAGGCAATCAGGTCTGGTTCATTTTAGGGGGTGGCGCTATTTTTGCGGCTTGGCCGGCACTTTATGCCGTGTCTTTTTCCGGATTTTATCTGGCCATGCTGCTGGTGTTGCTCGCATTGATTTTGCGTCCGGTCGGGTTTAAATACCGATCAAAAATGACCCATGCAACCTGGCGCTTGGCTTGGGACTGGGCGTTATTTGTGGGTGGATTTGTGCCGGCGCTCATCTTTGGTGTGGCCATGGGCAATGTTCTGCAAGGCGTTCCGTTTCATTTTGATGACAGTCTAAGGTCATTTTATACCGGTGGTTTTTTTGAATTACTCAATCCCTTTGCCTTGCTCAGCGGATTGCTGTCGGTCACCATGTTGGCCATGCATGGTGCGTTTTTTCTGAATATTAAAACCGAAACGGGTATCCAAGCGCGTGCCATGCGTGCGGGACAAGTGAGCGCATTACTGACCATGGTTTTATTTATCATCGGAGGCTTCTGGCTGTACTCAGGCGTTGATGGCTATGTTCTGACTAGCCTGACCGCTCACGACGGCCCATCCAATCCACTGTATAAAACGGTGATTCGCCAAACGCATGCATGGTTTGCCAATTATCAAACCATGCCCATGACGATGTTAGCACCGGCCACAGGCGTTGTTGCGGCAATGCTGGCTCTTCTGCTGGCTCGTCATGCACGCACAGCGTTTGTGTGCAGCGCGCTGTCGGTCTCAGGTATGATTGCGACCGTTGGCATCAGCATGTTTCCGTTCATTTTGCCTTCATCCACTCATCCAGAACAAAGCTTGATGGTTTGGGACAGTTCATCCAGTGAATTAACCCTGCTTATCATGTTGATTGGAACCGTGATTTTTTTACCCATCATCTTGATTTACACCGCATGGGTTTATCGCGTATTGCGCGGAAAAATCACTGAGCAGACGATTTTAGATAATCAAGATACAGCCTATTAGGAGGTCTTCAAATGTGGTATTTTTCATGGATTTTAGGAACAGGGCTGGCTTGCAGTTTTGCTATCATGAATGCAATTTGGCTTGAATGGAGCGATCGTGAAATCGCTGAGGAACCTTCAATACGCGGGCAGTCATGCGTCCCGATGCCCCTCCATCATGAGGACGGCGCATAGATATACGCATAGCCATCAATATCCACCGCCATGCAAAAATGGCCATCGGGACAAGAAACGGAATAGAGAGAAGCGGTTGATGAAGGAGTGATGCTCGTGGGGTCGCTCCCTAACCGAATTTAAGCATTACAGCCTATCGTTTGACATCTCTGTTCAAACGTCAATTTACTACGATACCCTCATCAGACGCATTCGATACCATTTATCAATGCGCGAAGCCGCTGAAAGACAATGGATGATATTTTTTTTTGATGATACGATGGATGCTTAAGTCTTGAAGTAAAAAGGCTATACCTATTTTTGGGCTCCAAAATGATGAGGAAGGATTGAAATGAAGAACGATCTGCGTATTTTATTGAACGTTTGAGTGCCAGTTCTAGAGACTCAAGCCGTCGTTTAATCCCAGATCACCCATGATTTGCACCGCGGTGCAAACGCTAATATAACAGAGGATAAGGACTGATATGGCCATTGGATTGTTTTTGATATACCTCGTGTTTACAACCATTGTATTGTACCGCGCAATGAAGCCATTGATTTGGGATATAGGGAGTGTGATTTATTTACTCCTGGCCACTTTTTATGTCGGGATGCCTTGGATTTTCGGCGTGGTGATATGGGGATTGATTATTACAGCCATGCTCGTCATCCACGTTGAGGGCGTGCGATTTTTCATGAGCGATTTTATTTTTAAACGCGCGGGCAAATCCATGCCTAAGTTATCCAAAACAGAAGAAGAGGCGTTGAATGCGGGTGATACTTGGTTGGAGAAAGATATCTTTACCGGCTCACTCAATTGGGAGAAATTAGCCAGTATTTCCACCCAATTGACGGCTGAAGAACAATCTTTTTTAGACCATGAAACAGAAACATTGTGTTCGATGCTGGATGAATGGGCGATACATCAACTCCATGACCTGCCGGAATCCGTTTGGACATATCTCAAAGAGAATGGCTTTTTTGGGTTGGTCATTGCAAAAGAATTCGGTGGGAAAGGATTTTCAGCCCGTGCGCACTCGGACGTGGTGTTAAAAATAGCCAGTCGTTCCAGCGTGGCTGCGGTTACGGTGATGGTTCCTAATTCACTCGGACCGGGTGAGTTGTTGCAGCATTATGGTACGGATGAGCAAAAAGCATATTATTTGCCGCGTTTGGCCAAGGGCGTTGATATTCCCTGTTTTGCGTTGACAGAGCCGGATGCGGGCAGCGATGCCACGTCCATTAAATCAGAAGCCATCGTCGTGGAAAAAAAGATAGATGGTCAAACCATACTGGGACTTCAACTGACGTTGAATAAGCGTTGGATCACGTTGTCGCCGGTGGCCACTTTAGTCGGACTGGCCGTGGTTTTAAAAGATCCAGATGGCTTGTTGAAGGGGGTTGGAGAAGAAGGCATCACATGCTTGCTCATCCCGCACGACACTGTAAACCTTGAAATGGGTAATCGTCATATACCGGCAGAACAGCCCTTTATGAATGGCACCATTCGAGGAACCCATATTTTTGTGCCCATCACTAGCATCATTGGTGGGCCGGAAAAAGCGGGCCATGGCTGGCAAATGTTGGTTGAATGCTTATCCATTGGTCGGTCTATTTCGCTACCGGCGTTAGGCGCGGCATCGTCTGGCGTTTCGTATTTAACGACCGGTGCATTTGCACGCATTCGGCGCCAATTTAATCTTGAAATTGCACAGTTTGAAGGCATTGAAGAGAAGCTGGCTGAAATTGCCGGACTCACTTATTTGGTGAGCGCCACACGATTATTAACCGTGGCGGCTGTGGATGCCGGTAAAAAGCCCTCCGTGGCATCAGGAATCACGAAGTATTTTAATACGGAATTGGCGCGTGTTGTGATCAATGACGCAATGGATGTGCACGGCGGACGAACCGTTGTCGTGGGGCCACGCAATTATCTATTTAACTATTATCAGGGCATCCCGATCTCAGTGACGGTTGAAGGGGCCAATATCATGTCACGCAATCTGTTGATATTTGGTCAAGGTTCGATGGCATGCCATCCATTTGTACGGGATGAATTTTATGCCATAACAAAAGGTGATAAAATAGCGTTCCGATCATTGATTTGGCAGCATGTGATTTATTACGCACAGAATAAAGCCAAAGCCGTATGCACCGCGTGGACTGGTGGGATCTTTGTGTCCGCTCCAAAAAATGCATTGAAGCGTGAATATCAACGGTTGACTCGATTAAGCTATGCATTTGCTTGGCTTGCGGATCTGTCGTTGATGTATTTAGGTGGAGATTTGAAACGCAAAGAGCGATTGTCCGCCCGATTGGCTGATGGCATGTCTTATCTTTATTTGGCCATGGCCGCATTGCGTTACTATCAAGCGAATGGAGAAGATGCCGATCAGCGTATGCATGCAAAATGGGCGGTCACTTACTGTTTTTATCATGCACAAAAATCGATGATTGCTTTTTGTCACAATTTCCCCTCACGTTTGTTAGGCTTGTTGATTCGTCTGGCGGTCTTTCCATTCGGCCAAAGCATGCCTTATCCCAGCGATAAATTAGATCACCAACTGGCACAGTTAATGACGAAAAACAATTCGTTTCGAGACCTGTTGCTGAAGTCCGTGTATTTAAGTGGTGATCCGAAACAACCCATTGATAAAATGGAACACGCGTTGCAATTGATCCTATCGAACGCCGATCGCTATCAGAAAATACATGACTTAAAGCGTTTTAAATCCATTTATTTAACTGAAAAGATGGCCGAAAAAGTAGCCGCCGGTGATTTGTTGCAAGCAGACATGGATGCGCTGGTGGCCGTTGAACAGGCACGCTGGGATGCCATTCAAGTGGATGAGTTTGCGCAAAAAGACATGGAAGAGAAAACCTTTTCATCCCGAACGGATGAGCTGGCATCTCCATTCTCTGATTTAAAATAGAGGAATAGAATCATGGCATTACTCCTGGCTAGAAATCATTCGAGAGAAAGTCAAATCAGACCCAATGCGGAGTCTTGGAAGAAGTTGGTAGAAACGGCAGGCAGACAACTGGAAAGTCTGGAATATTTAGAACAGGCGGCGGCTGCATTATTAAAGAAGGAAGGCCTGTTAAAAGAGTACGATGGGTTAATGCATGAATTAACGCAAATGGTCGCGAACGCAAGGTTTCAAGACGATACCAAAGCAAGCCCTTGGTTGGGCGATGCAGAGCGTCTCTCGTTTAATCAAACCGATTTCAGCTTGTTCCATCGATTTTTGGCATCGGAAAATGCCAAGGCCGTGGTGGCTTTGTTTGCAGAACAACCCGAAGGCACTGAGAATGTCATGAACTATGCCATCAGTGAAACGGGAGAGTATATTCGTAACTTTACCCTCGATGACGCCATCTTGGAAGGCGATTCGCTGAGTGAAATGGATGCATTATTCAACGCGTGGTTGGTTGAGAATAACATGATCAACTCAGACGGTGTTATTTATGAGCGCACCGATTCAGGCGAGATTCAGCGTGATCAAAAAGGCGCGCCGAAGGTTGTGAATTCAGAACAATTTAAAGAGACCTTGCACAGTCAAAACAAGGGATTAGAGCCATATGTGCAGCGTGAACTGAGGGCATTCATGCCGGACAAAAAGACGGGCATAAATTTTGTAATCAAAGGCCATGACTATGTGCAACCGGAAGCCACACCAAACGCCGATGAACCACGCTCAGGACAAGAAATGTAGTGAGCATTTGGTCCCAACTTTAATAATGGACGCGATCTAAAGGAGAGCACGCGCGTTTTTCTTAAAGGCATACCCCGGTCATTGACGATGCCGACTCCGCCCACTTGAGGCGCTCAGGAGATCCGATATCAAACCATTTTCCGTTGTATGCTTCTCCCGTTAATTGATCGGAACTGGCTAATGCACGCAGTAACGGAGTAACGGAATAACGTCCGGGTTTGAGCGCACGAAAACATTCGGGTCGGTAGTAGGCAATGCCTGCAAACGTATATTGCCGATCATTGTTGTTGATTAATGCTTGATCAGACAAGCCAAAATCCCCTTGGGTTAGATAAGCCGGTTTGGGAAGAACAATTAAATGCGCCATACTCTTGCTGGGCGGCGCGAGTGTTGCGAAATTAATATCCGTAAAAATATCCGCATTGACCGTTAAAAAAGGCGCATCTCCAAGCAGTGGCAAGGCATTGAATATGCCACCGCCGGTTTCCAATCCTCCGGGTGGCTCTGGTGCATAATAAATCTCAATTCCCCATCGTGCGCCATTGCCTAACTGCTGGCGAATTTGTCCACCTAAATAAGCATGGTTGACGATAATTCGGTTAAATCCCGCATGAGCCAAGTGAGTGACATGGTATTCAATCAATGAAAGGCCATGCACCTTGCAGAGTGCTTTTGGGGTTAAATCCGTCAGCGGTCTGAGTCGCTCTCCGCGGCCAGCGGCTAAGATCATGGCTGTTTTCATCGGCTGTTTTTCTGCAAAAAAGGAATTTGTACGGAGTCTTGCATGAAGCGGTGAAACGGTTCCAATTCTTCATGCTCTTCAAGACACGACATAACGTAGTTAAATGTCAATGGCAAGTCGCGTAAATAAGTCGATTTGTTATCACGCAAATGCAAACGACAAAAAACGCCTAATACTTTTAGATGCCGCTGCAAGCCACATAAATCAAATGCACGGCTAAAAATCTTTATTGAGCTTTGATTTTCTGAAGGCAAATGCTGGTGAAAATAAGCGGCCCAGTGCATGACTTGCTGACGCGGCCATTGAATGTAGCAATCTTTGAGTAATGAAACCAAATCGTAGGTATAAGGGCCGCTCATGGCATCTTGAAAATCAATGACGCCCAATGTGTCCTCCAGCACGATTAAATTACGGGAGTGGTAATCGCGATGAATAAAGACTTGCGGTTGATTTGAAATTTCTGTGGCAAGCCATTCGAAGGTCGTATGGATGAGTTGAGTTTCATCTGCATTGAGTACAATACCTAGATGAGCGTTCAAAAACCACTCGCAAAATAGGCTTAATTCACCGAGCATAAAGGGCTTATCGAACGAGGGAAGGGGAGCGTGATCTGGCGCGGCACTGGTCGGCACTTTTTGGATATCAAGAAGTGTCTTCATGGCCATCGTGTACAGTCTATCAACATGAGCGGCCGAGAGATCATTCAAGAGGAGTGCATCCCCTAAATCTTCGAGCAATAAGAAACCTTGCGTTTCATCCATGGCATGAATCGCAGGCGTATGCACGCCGTGCTGAGCCAGTAGATGGGCTATCTGAATAAAGGGCGCGAGCGGCTCTTTGTTCGGTGGTGCGTCCATGATCACGCGCACCTGTCCATCGGTGTGGAGTCGAAAGTAACGTCGAAAACTGGCATCCCCCGCCAAAGGCGTGATGGTGAACGGTGTTTCACCCAAGATGGTCTTCAGCCATTTGTTCAGTGCGGTTTCTCTGGTTTGCATGGTATACTTCCTGCCCTCGTTTAGCCAACGCGATACCATAAGGCATTTTAGTGGCGTTGAACAATAAATTTCATTATACGTTAGCCAGTCTTTTGCTTCCACCTGCCGTTTTGCTTTTGGGCGTGGTGCATGATGTGACAGCCGGAAGCCATGCCAAAAGCCGATAAACCGCGCACGGTACAAGAAATGTAGTGAGTCATCCCAACCTACCTTTTGAGTGTCAAATCTTTACTGAATCCTCAAATCCTAAGAAACACAAATTCTCACGGGGCAGTTATGCCAACTTAAGTTTGTTGGCCCCTAGTGCTTTGAAAGAGATCCTTATTGACTCTATTTCCCCGTTAAAATTAAAATTTGCACGGCCCTGTATTATGTGCGATGGCAATTTAACGCCTTATCGCACGAGTAGTGAAAGAAATATTCCTGATGATTCGCCTGTGCCTTACAGAGAGTGTCATAACCTGTATCCATCTTTTGCATGTATGCATAGTAATTCTGCCAACATATTTTTGCTGATGCTTCGCATGCTTGGGGAGTTGGCAGATGATTTTCGGATGTTAATCGAGGGAGCCCTCCATGCACGGATAAAGCGCATGTTAGTGTCCATGTGGCCATGAGCGTTGTTATCATAATGTTTCCTTATGTACAAGTTGTTTTAATAAGTGTCTTATTCTGGACTCCCTACCTTCGCTTAAATGATGAGTGAGCTCATTTGCAATTACGCTACTAATAGCTTCAATTTATTCTTTTTTATATTGGAGTTGCATCGCTCCTTTATTTTTACAAATTAAATAATAAGGCATTGGAGGTCAGAATAGGATTCGAACTTATTAGGAGATTGATTTTGAAAATTAATCTATTCCCATTTCTAATACCTGGCCAAACTCGTATCAGATAACCTTACTCAATATGCCTCAGCTGTTTTTTCAGCGGTAGTTATAGCAAAAACCATAGTAACATCTGTTATTCCTTCTGTTTACTGGATGGCGTTTCAGTGATTTAATTCTCCAATTATCATTTGCTGGTTTTTTTGAGATGCAATCGTGTGCGACGCACCATTTCAAAAAATGCCCAATCCGTTCTGACTCAGATCACGCAGTTCATGTTTTTCTTGAGCGAGTAGTATATCCTCTCCGCATCTTTTGTCGTCCAGGCATTGGATTATTCTTTTGTAAGACATCTCTTGTTTTTACTCAAGAAATGTCTTGTGAGTTTGTAATTTGTCACTTTTTAATGTCGATGTCAGTTGATTATCAAAGCTCATGTCAACGAAGAGCGCGAGCGGAACGCTTCGCTAAATGCTAAGAATATATGAGTCTCATACAGATAGATTTTTGCTCAATTGGTTTTGGGAGGAGCTGTCCTAGAGTCTTTTTTGCGACGCGCCGACATCGACTTATACTGCGCGCGATCACAGATTGAGGTTTTAGCTGCTTGACATTTTTGTACAAAGGATAGTCATTCTCCTTTTTAGCCAGCAATGGATATGTCGGTAATCAATGTAGTATTTTCAGATGAACAACTCACTCAATTAAGTCATTTACAACGTACGCATCCACACCCTGTTATTCGGCGCAGGGCGTTAACCCTGTTATTAAAACAGCACGTTACTCCTCATCATAAAATTGCACAGATCACGCATGTTTCTGCAGGGCAAACGCATGAGTGCTCAAAAAATACCATTTAACACCTTTTGCGCATAATCTGATTGCAATGCTGCTTTGAATCGCTTGGCCTTTATTCCCTTTTTACAAGTTTTCTCATTACGTAACTCACTCACGTTACGCACGTTCATCGTTAACAAGCCATGTTTTTTAACTCTTGCATCGCGATCTGATTTGCCCGAATAATCAATTTATATTTAATGGCAAAGTGGTTCAGTCCTGTTTTGAATTTAAGCATTTCAAGTTTACAGTACGCAATCATGGCCGCGTACACATGATTGCATTGGGTTTTTACTTTCTTGGTTGGTGATTTTTCCAGGCTAGCATTCTGTTTAATTGATTTGTGAAACTCTTCTATTCGCCACCGTTTTTGATAGACTTCATAAAGACGTTCAGCAGAACAGTGTAAATCATAGAAGTTACGCATTGACAAGCGCCATGAAATTCTGATCATTCGCATAAAAAATAATACGCCATCGGAAGGTCTGTTGTGATAAGAGATATTACTCGCCCATCAACTGCTCGTTGTACTTTACCTATGTATATTGGATTTTTATTAAGCGAACCAAATGGTGTCAGTTGCAGTCGGCTGGCGTCAGTTATGGCTGTTTCACATGACAGCGTTAACCGTTTTTTGAATCGCGAATCTTACTCACCCAGCGATTTATTCCGCGAGGTGCAACCAACTGTTAATTTAACAGCTCACCTTACGCACGAATTCGTTAACAGGCCATGTTTTTTAACTCCTGCATCGCGATCTGATTTGCCCGAATAATCAATTTATATTTGATAGCAAAGTGATTAAGTCCTGTTTTGAATTTAAGCATT
>JAOAUO010000027.1:6616-18336 GCA_030157565.1 Legionellaceae bacterium | reverse complement strand
GTGCAGACCAGACGGCGAACACTATCTTTTTCTCTACAACGGAAAACGTCCAAGGATACACTGAAAAACAAAATCAAGCAGGCTGTAGATTTGGGTGCATTAAAGAACGTACTGCATGACATTGGTGAATGGGAGGAACGGATCAAACGGGATGAAACGTCTCACACAAGATCCGTGCGGCCTAGGACCTGCTGAGTCCATTTTGAAACGTACGACGCTGCGCGCGGGCATAGCGCGCAACGTCAATGGCGTCGTTTAAATGGAGGGCGTTTATTGAACAACAAAAACAACCCTCCAAACGCTCCTAAAAAAATCATCATGCGAACACCCTGTCGATAACGCACCCCGCGAGTGGGTTCAGATACATACTCCAAAAAAGACACAACGTCTCGCACGTCACCATCCAATGTAGATTGGCTCATCACGCCCAGCGCCACTTGATCCGCCATGGGCGCGAAGACATTGGGCATCGCGGTCATGGGCAGCCATCGATTATTCGCGCCAAACGGACGGTTTGCATCCGGATAGAAACCTGTTAAATAAGCGGTCAACCACGTGGTCCCGCGCACGCTTGCCGTGAGTGATAGGTCAGGGGGCACGCGGCCAAACCAACGAATCGCGTCACGTTTAGGCATGCTATTGCGCATAAAATGCAGGGGCTCATCGGCTTTTGTGAAGCCTAAATCATGCGCTAAGCGATCGTCTCGCATATACTTCAAGGTGTGACAGCCAGAACACGCATTCATGAACACATGCGCCCCTCGCTTCAGTGTGGAGGTGTTTCCATGAACGCCTTGACAGAGCAAAAAAAAGAGCACTGGAATCAAACGATTCATCTTCACGTGATCCGCTCGGGCACGGGGTGGTGCCCTTCCATGCGCGTATAGATGGGCATCAATAAAAAATAGGCAAAATAAAGCACGATACAAACACGAGCGCTATACAATCGAAGGGGGGTCACTTCAATCGTGCCTAAATAGCCTAACATCAAAAAAGCACTCACGCCTGCAAATAATGCCATCTTTGAATAAAGCCCCTTGTAGCGCATCGCCCGCACTGGGCTTTTATCAAGCCAGGGCAAAAAAAAGAAAACAAACAGCGCACTGAACAGCACAAACACACCCGGTAATTTATCAGGAATGGCGCGCAACATGGCGTAAAAAGGCGCCAGATACCACATGGGTGTAATGAGGTCGGGCGTGACCAGTGGGTCTGCCGGCAACGCATTCATGGGGTCTAAAAAATACCCCCCCATGTCCGGGAAGAAAAAAACCGTTGCTAAAAAACACATGACAAAGACAATAGCCGCCCTGCAATCTTTCCAAAAATAACCCGGGTAAAACGGAATGCCATCCAACGGCTTTCCATCGGCGTTCAGGTGTCGCTGAATATCAATGCCTTGCGGATTATTGGAACCCACTTTGTGCAAGGCCACTAGGTGCAAAAATACGAAAAAAACCACGAAGAACGGCACGCCGATCACATGCAAAGCAAAAAACCGCTGCAAGGTTGCATTGGCCACCGTGTAATCGCCGCGCAACCACAACACGAGTGTCTCACCGATGAAGGGAATGGCGCTGCAGAGTGAAGTCATGACTTCAGCCCCCCAATAGGATAACTGGCCCCATGGCAACAAATATCCAAAAAAAGCTTCTACAATCAAGAGCATGAACAACGCCATGCCCAGCAACCAAACCAATTCGCGTGGTTTTTGATACGAGCCGTACAACAACCCCCGAAACATATGCAGATATAACACCATAAAAAAAGCAGATGCGCCGGTTGTATGCAGGTATCGTAAAAGCCACCCGCTGTTCACATCCCGCATGATATATTGAATGGAATCAAATGCATCTTTCGTTGTCGGCGTGTAAAACATGGTTAACCAGAGGCCGGTTAATATTTGATTGAACAACACCAATAGTGCAAAAGCGCCAAAAAAATAATACACATTTAAGTTTTTAGGGACATAATAATCACTGAGATACCGTTTCCAGGTGCTCAGCAAAGGAAAACGGTCGTCAACCCATCGCACGAGTTTATGCATAGGCGTCCTCACCAATCAGAATGAGATGATCGCTCAGGTAGCGATAAGGAGGCACTTCTAGATTGATGGGTGCCGGCATGGATTTGAACACGCGGCCCGACAAATCAAAACGAGAACCATGACACGGGCAATAAAACCCCCCCGGCCAATCCGGCCCCAACGCTTGCTCAGTGGGTTTGTATTTCGGTGAGCACCCTAAATGCGTGCACACGCCCACCAACACCAGGTATTCAGGCTTAATGGAACGGTATGCATTACGCGCATAAGCCGGTTGTTGATCAACACGCGACTCTGGATCGCGTAACAGGTCAATCTGTGCATTGAGATGCGCTATCATTTCTGGCGTGCGACGTATGATCCAAACGGGTTTTCCTTGCCATTCAACGGTCATTTGCTGCCCCGGTTCAAGACCGCTCAAATCAACCTGCACCGGTTTACCGGCCTCAAGCGCTGCAGCACTCGGCATCCAGGAAGAAATAAATGGCGTCAGCGTGCAAAGCGCACCCACACCGCCCAAGGCGCATGCACTGGCAATCAGAAACCGCCGGCGTTGTTCATTTTCTACAGGCTCATTCGACACAGGAATACTCAATTAAGATCAATCGGCAAATTGATAATACGTCTCGCCCTCTTTCACCATGCCTAATTCAAAGCGTGCTTGCTCCTCAAGGGCTTGATCACCGGATTTGAGCTCAGCAATGTCGGCTTCAATGGCATGATTGCGTGCCAGACGGTTTTTGTTTTCTTCTTCTTGAACTGCTAATTTTTTTTCAAGATGGAACCATTCGGCTATGCTGCCATCGCCAACCCATAGTTTGGCTTGCAAGCCAATGAGTGTCACCACCAAAAAAACCACGATTAGTCGCATGGGACAATCCCTTTTGAACGCATATTCATCATTGTACACGATCTGTCATGGCTTCGTTAATCGCTTTGGTATGCGAAAAATGCATCACGGCAAAATCGTGTATGCGTTGTTCATGCTCGCCTGCATAAATTAAGTACCCTGACTTGAATCGATCAGGCGCCATTTCCTTCACATAACGCAACCCATTTAAAAATTCAGGGTGAAATGTTTTGGATGATTTAATTTCAATCGGAATGAGGTCGTGTCCACGCTTCATTAATAAATCAATTTCGTGCTGATTGCTATCACGATAAAAGTACGCATTGGGCTCTAATCCTTGATTCGTGCGGTGCTTCATAAACTCAGAGATGACAAAATTTTCCGCCAAACTGCCTCGTAAGGGATCGCGTGCCAATTGCGCTTGTGTTTGAATATCCAAACAATACGTCGCCAATCCTACATCTGTAAAATACAGCTTAGGCGATTTAATCATCCGTTTCCCAAAGTTTTCAAAATAAGGCTGTAACCGATAGACCACAAACGATGCCTCTAAAATCGACAACCAATGATGCACCGTATTGGATGAAACACCCAAGGCTTGACTAATATGACTGGCATTAAATAACTGACCGACCCGAGAGGCACATAACTTAATGAAATGCTGAAAACGACTCAGGTCTTTTATATGAATCATTTGTCTCACATCCCGCTCAACATAAGTCTGTAAGTAATTTCTATAAAATTTAGTCGGGTCAAGCGCATCATGGTAAACAGCAGGATACATGCCATGATACAAATAGTAATCGAGTGCCTCGTTTTGAAGTGTCATGGGCAACTCGGCCAAACAAAGAGGAAGCAAGGTTAGAAGTGCGGTTCTGCCCGCCAGTGATTGGCTGACCGATTGATGCAACTCATGTTGATGACTGCCCGTAAGAATGAATAACCCTTTTGTCGACTGTCGGTCAACAATGCCCTGCAGATAGGACAAGAGAATAGGCAGTCGCTGAATTTCATCCAATATAGCGCCATGGGGATATTGTTCAAGAAATCCACGCGGATCAAGCTCTGCAAAACTTCTGTCATCTGGATTTTCTAACGAAACATACGGTTTATGGCCGAATAATTGACGAACCAAGGTTGTTTTACCGGACTGCCTAGGGCCCAATACGGTCACAATAGGGTAGGCATTTGACATAGCCAACATTTCTGGTTGGATATCGCGCGAAAGAAAATCCATCGTAACTCATAGAAAAGGAAACCTATGAACAGTATATTTTATGTAAATTTGAAGTTCAACTTCAAATTTACATAACTCCTAACGCCTCGCCAAAGCGAACGCCATCGCCTGGTTTCAAATCAGGCCGCCATGTCAAGCCAGAACCTTCTGCGAATAATAAAATAACCGTGGAACCGAGTTTAAAATAACCCATTTCAGCCGCCTGTTGCAGCGCCGTATTGACCGCGGGGTTATCCGTGTAATCGAATCGCACGCGTTGGCGCCCACGACGAATATCCCCGTGCCATGCCGTCCCAATCGCGCCTACAATCGTAGCGCCCACCAACACCATGGCCATCAACCCTACTGATGTATCAAAAAACACCACCAGCCGTTCATTGCGCGAAAACAAACGAGGAATGACGCGTGCGGTGGTGGGCTGGACGGAAAACAGTTTGCCCGGCACATAAATCATCTCTTTCAAGGTGGCATCCATGGGCATGTGCACCCGATGATAATCCTTTGGCGACAAATACAGCGTTGCAAACAACCCATTATCAAATGGCGCCGTCAACGCTTTTTCCGAGGCCAACAGCTCGCTCACCGTATAATCACGCCCTTTCGCTTGCAGCAACCGGCCGGACGTAATGTGACCGATTTCACTGATGATGCCATCGACTGGAGAGACGACCGTCGCCTCCGCCACGGGCCTGCATTCCGGTTTTAAATGACGCACGAAAAAATCATTGAAGCAGGCATAATGCTCCACCTGCTCTTCTTGGGCTTCTTGCATATTGACCTGGTATTTATGAATGAAATCGCGAATCAAATAATTTTTGATAAAAGGGAGCTTAAGATTGGCCATGAAACCGGCAAAAGCCGTCAAAGCACGCTTAGGTGTCACGTATTGAGGACATGTTTTTAAATGATCTGAGGGCATAAGGGATTCATCAGGTAAAATAGTCAGTGGCGCATGATACAACCAAACCCTTTGTTTTGTCATTGGAGTTTGGATAAAACGACATGCAAAAACACGCATGTCATTTTATCCAAATATATTCAGCTCATCCATTTTTAGAGAGCATCGTGTGTTTCATTAAGGGTTTGAGTATGTCTGCTCACCATCGCAAACCCTCGATTCAATACGCGAACCTTTGTCAATGCCCATGAACCCATTATCATGGACAGAAGAACATGAGTCTTTTTTCATGTTCTTTTGTCCAATGTCCAAGTATATTAGATGACTCATCTGACGAACAAGAAGGCCCATGAAGATCAATATAATTGGTGCCGGGCGACTGGGTCTTTCTTTGGCTCGTGCGCTCCTTGAAAACAACTGCGCCAAACCACTGACCATCTATAACCGAAGGCTTGAGCCAGCGCTCGAGGCCATCCGCACTTGGGGTCCTGTGAACGCGGTTGAAACCTTGGCTGATTTACCGCTCGCGGATATCACGTTGATTACCGCGCCGGATGATGCCATTGCCCGCATTGCCGATCAATTGGCCAAAAGCCACCTCGCCTCACCCGGACAGATGGTTGCGCATTGCAGTGGCGTGTTGGGTTCGGAGGTTTTATCGCCGTTGCGTGAATCGGGCGGCTTGATGGCCAGCATTCACCCGCTCCGCGCATTTCGAGCAGGAAACGTTCCGTTCAATGCATTTCAAGGTTGTGATTGCGTGGTGGAAGGCGACGCCCAAGTCGCACAGGCTTTAACCACGCTATTCACTCGAATAGGCGCGCACGTGATGCCCATCCAGGCTTCAAAAAAAGCCGTTTATCATGCAGCAGCCGTGATGGCCTCGAATTATCTCATCACGTTGGCTGGGTGTGCGAACACACTCTTTCATGAAGCAGGGCTATCAGATGCGATCGCTCAAAACATAACGAACAACCTGATGCAAAACAGTTTGACGAATCTGAAAGAAACCAGGCAAGCAAGCCTCGCCCTCACGGGGCCATTGGCTCGTGGCGACATCCAGACCATCACAAAGCATTTGAATGCCATACCATCCGAATCCATACGCGCATTATACCGGGCGGCGGGGCTTGCAACATTGCCGTTGACACGGCTCGATGATCACGTGTTGCATGCACTAAAAAAACAACTCAAGGACACCGCATCAGACGCTTGAGTCATTGTGCCAATACGCCATATAATGTTAATCTTGCAGCATTGCACCGCTTGCAATGGGCGTTTGGATGGCAAAGCATGCGGCCCTTTTCATGCTTTGCCATCTAAACGTCAAATATAAAATACCCATTTACAGGAATCACTTGATGAGCATTAAGCACGTTATACAACGATTGAAACAATTTTTCTGCGGTTCATGTGGAAAAAAAACACGATTGGGCACGATTAAATTTTTTGATAGAAAAAAACGATTTGGATTCATTGTGTCGGATAAAAATGAATACTTTTTTCATGCGGCAGCAACAAAACCGGACGATTTTAAAGCACTTCAAGATGGCGTGAAGGTCCAATTCAAAGTCGTGGTGGGAAAGAAAGGCCCGCAAGCAGACCAAGTGGTAGTGATTCACGCGCCTTAAGAATCGCTCGCATTATTACAACAGGTGGAATGAATGATGAGTCATACGCAATCTTCTGCACTGACCGTGCAAGAGCAAGTATTACAACTCAGTGCATGCCTTAATGCACAAATTCTGGGTCAAACCGGATTGGTATCCCGCTTATTGATTGCCCTCTTGGCGGATGGCCATTTACTCGTTGAAGGCGCTCCGGGTTTAGCCAAAACGCGTGCCGTTAAAGAATTATCAGCGCGCGTTGAGGGCCGTTTTCATCGCATTCAATTCACCCCTGATTTGTTGCCGGGCGATTTAACTGGAACGGACGTATACCACCCAGAAGACGGCTCGTTTGCCTTTCTGCCCGGCCCTATTTTTCATCATATGTTATTAGCCGATGAAATCAACCGGGCTCCCGCTAAAGTGCAATCTGCATTACTGGAAGCCATGGCCGAACGTCAAGTCACCATTGGCAGCAAAACCTACCCGCTGCCTGAATTGTTTTTAGTGATGGCCACACAAAACCCCATTGAACAAGAAGGCACATATCCCCTGCCTGAGGCACAGCTAGACCGATTTTTAATGTATGTAAAAATCGGCTATCCCGATGCACACGTTGAACGCGAAATCCTCGCCTTGGCGCGACGGGAGGCGATGGCGACCAATGTACTCAGCGAAAAAGCACCCGCCACCGATGCCTCGATTCCTCCCTTGCCGCAACGGACATTATTTGAAGCACGCCAACAAGTTTTAAATGTGCATACCAGTGAAGCTTTGGAAGCCTATATTGTGCAACTCGTGGTGGGCACACGCACGCCTGCCATTTATAGTGAAGCACTGGCGCGCTGGCTTCGTTTTGGTGCCAGCCCTCGAGCGACCATCGCGCTCGATCGATGCTCAAAAGCACATGCTTGGCTGGCCGGTCGTGATTATGTGACACCACAAGACGTTCATGCCATCGTGCATGATGTGTTGCGCCACCGTATTTTATTAACGTTCGAAGCCGAGGCGGAGGGGATCAGTAGCGATGATTTTATTGATGAGCTTTTGCGCCAAGTGGCGCTTCCTTAGGCCAGAACAGTCATGACGGACGGCGTTGTTGCAGAACTCACCGAACTCATTGCCATGCAGCGACTGGCCCAACGGGTGCGTTATCGCTCAGATAGCCAAGCCGCGCACATTGGGCATTACCGCTCCAAAGCACGTGGGCGCGGGATGGATTTCTCGGAAGCCCGGCATTACCAAGCCGGCGATGAAATTCGGCACATGGAGTGGCGAATCACAGCCCGCACAGGCAAACCACACGTCAAACTCTATCATGAAGAGCGCGAACGGCCCGTTGTAATTTTAGCGGATTTCAACCCATCCATGCATTTTGGCACGCGCATTGCCTTTAAATCCGTTGTGGCCGCTCGATTGGCCGCTCTCATCGCATGGACTGCGGCCAAACAAGGCGACCGCGTAGGTGGCTTGGTCTTTTCCGCCGTCACTCACCATGAATTCACACCCCGCAGTCGACAAGCCGGTGTGCTGCCCTTTCTAGCGGGCTTGAGCCAATACACCCATGAACACAATCCGCGATCGGAACGCATGCCCGACGCACGCGCATTGAGTCACGCGCTCCTTCGCTTGCGGCGGGTCGCCAAGCCCGGCAGTGTCCTGGTCATCATCAGCGATTTTTATCACATGGATGCCGACAGTGAAGAGCAGCTCAGTCGATTAAGCCAGCACAATGATATTTACGCCTACCACGTCTGCGACCCACTGGAATTAGCCCCCCCCAAACCGGCACAATATGCCATGACGGACGGCATTCGAGATATTTTATTGGATACGACACTGGATGCGGTTCGATTTTCTTATCAATTTTATTGCGAACAACGCCTAGCCACCCTGCGTGCACAATGCAAACGCTTGCAGATTCAATATGTGCAACTCACGGCCAGCACCGATTTGCCTCAACTGGTCCAGCAGACCTTTCCACGGAGGACCCGTGGTTAAGCCTGACGCACTGACTGCATTGCGAGACATTCATATGCCGCCGCCCATCACAGGGTGGGCTTGGGCGCCGGGATGGTATCTGTTGTTGATATTAAGCCTTGCGGGCGGGCTAGGCGCGTACCGGCTCCTGCGTCGCTATTATTTAAATGGCCGAGCAAAACGAGCCGCATTGGCTTTATTGACTCAATATCACACGCTGCATCAGCGAGATCCCGACAGCCAACGAACAACGGCCCAACTATCTGAACTATTGCGCCGCGTTGCATTGGCCTATTACCCCAGAACGCGCGTAGCCGGCCTGATGGGAAACGCATGGATTGAATTTTTAAATGGCACAGCAAAAGGTGTCCAGTTTAATACGGTGTCTTATCAACTGCTGGATGCCCCTTATCAAACAACACAACATATCGACCTACAGGCCTCCGTTATCGTCTCACCCGTTGATTTGTCTGTCGTCCCCGCGAAGGCGGGGATCCATCCCGGAACCAAGCTAGGGGGCACGGCAGCAATGGATCCCCGCCTTCGCGGGGACGACAGGATGGCCAAAAGAATGACTGACACAGACCTAAAACCCCTCTTCGATCTCTCACGTCAATGGATCAAACAACAAGGACGACCATGTTTGAATTAACCTGGCCTTGGGCTTTCTTGTTGCTACCGCTACCGCTTCTGATTTGGTTTGTGTGTCCACGTGTGCGTGTGCCACTGCCGGTTGCGTTAAAAATTCCTTTTTTCAACGACATGACCGGTCTCGTTGAACAAGAAAAACACGCGTTTACGAAACAGACCCACGTCATGCTGTTTTTTTTGATTTGGTCATTGCTCACCCTCGCGCTGGCAAACCCCCGCTGGGTAGGAGAACCGCTACCATTGGCGCGCGACGGCCATAATGTCATGCTGGTCTTGGACTTATCTCCGAGCATGGCAGTGAATGACATGCGTTTACATGGACGTGCCGCCACCCGCTTATCCGTGGTCAAACTAGCCGCTAGAGCCTTTGTAAAAAACCGGCCAAGCGATAGGCTGGGGCTTATTTTGTTTGGAGAACAGGCGTATTTACAAACGCCGTTAACCTACGACCACGCCAACGTATTGCTACGCATCGCGGATGCAACGGCAGGATTGGCCGGCAAATCCACCTCCATTGGCGATGCCTTAGGCCTTGCGGTCAAGCACTTGCAACAAGTGCCTCAAGCGGGACGCGTGATTATTTTACTCACCGATGGCGCAAATAATTCAGGCCTATTGGCACCGATGAAGGCCGCCGAGTTGGCCCAGAATGCAGGCATCAAGGTCTACACCATTGGGTTAGGCAGCGATACGGACACACAAACCTTTAACGGGCTCTTTCTGAGCATGAATGCCGCGGCTGAGTTGGATGAAGACACGCTGAAAGCCGTGGCCAAGAAAACAGGCGGACGGTATTTTCGTAGCACCAATCTGTCCTCCTTGCAGGCCATTTATCAAGCCATCAATCGAATGGAAACCGTCACGCAGTCGGATGCAACCGTTCGACCCCAGCATGACTATTATGCCTGGCCACTGGGCTTGGCCTTTATACTGCTCATGTACTCATTGGGCTCCGGATCGGGATTGTGGCGCAGAGGGGCTCCATCATGATGAGCGCATTTCATTTTATTCGACCCTTCTGGCTACTGGCTATTCTGCCATTAGCCGTGCTTGCGGGCGGTTTGCTCTGGCGTACGCCGGTGGCTCAAGCATGGAGTCAGGTGTGTGACCCACATTTGTTGCCCTACCTCATTGAGACCCATGGGCGAGTCAAGCGAGCACGCCCTCAACTGTTGCTATTCGCAAGCGCCTTGTTCATGATCATGAGCCTCGCCGGGCCAACCTGGTCACGCCTGCCCGCACCTACATTTAAAAAAATGCAGGCGCGCGTCGTGTTGCTAGACTTGTCTTCCGACATGTTGGTCCGTGATTTATCCCCAGACCGATTAACCCGCGCCAAATTCAAACTGCATGATTTGTTTCAACGGCATGATGCGGGACAATTAGGCCTAGTGGTTTACACCAGCGTGCCGTTTGTCGTGTCTCCACTGACCGAAGACGGAGAAACCATTGACGCACTATTGCCCTCCCTTGTGCCAGATATCATGCCGGTCGAGGGATACGCATTAAGTCCCGCGTTAAAAGAAGCGGCCAAACTAATCAAACAAGCAGGATTTCAAGCGGGTCAACTGCTTGTGCTCACAGCACACCCCCCATCATCCGTCGCCATACGCACCGCTCGGGCGCTGGCGAAAGATGGGATAGAGACCTCGATTATACCGATTCAAGACCATGCATCGCCCGTTTCCGCTTTTAATGACTTAGCCCTATCTGGGAAAGGACGCATGATTGCATTGCAAGAGACCGATGCGGATTTGAGCCAATGGCAGGCTTTGTCTCAACCCCATGTATCCTACGCTGCAAATCAAACCGACTTTCCCATTTGGCGTGATCAAGGCCATTGGTTTTTAATGCCCGCGCTCTTGTTGTTATTACCGGTCTTTCGGCGTGGCTGGTTACAAAGGAGCCTGCCTTGAATCCATTTGCGCTCTTCCTGTTGTTATTCTCGCTGATACCCCACGCGTACGCGTTTAGCTGGCACGATTTATGGGTGGTTAAAAACAAACAAGCGCAGGCCTTGATGCATGCAGGCCAGTATCAGCAAGCGGAAGAAACCTTTCAAGATCCAGCCTGGCAAGCCGCGGCCGCATTTCGTGCAGGCCATTTTAAGCATGCGGCAACGCTGTATCATGCATTCGACGCGAACGCGAACATGCGCTACAACGAAGGCAATGCATTCGCACACCAAGGCGAATGGCAGCGCGCCATAAAAGCGTATGACCAGGCACTGGCCATCGAGCCCACGCACGCAGATGCATTGCATAATCGAAAAATCATAGAGGCATTGCTTCAGCAAGAACAAGAGCAGCAAAAGAAAGACAAACAAGACCAGAACAAGCCCGATCAAAACAAACCCGATCAAAACAAAGCCGATCAAGACAAACCCGATCAAGACAAGCCCGATCAAGACAAGCCCGATCAAGACAAGCCCGATCAAGACAAGCCCGATCAAG
>JAOAUO010000027.1:1527-6516 GCA_030157565.1 Legionellaceae bacterium | reverse complement strand
CGATCAAGACAAGCCCGATCAAGACCAACCCGATCAAGACCAACCCGATCAAGACAAACCCGATCAAGACAAACCCGATCAAGACAAACCCGATCAAGACAAGCCCGATCAAGACAAGCCCGATCAAGACAAGCCCGATCAAGACCAACCCGATCAAGACCAACCCGATCAAGACCAACCCGATCAGGACAAGCCGAAGCCTGCCGATAAAACCGAGGCCCAAATGCGAGAAGAGGATGAGCGGCAACAAGAAAATGAACAATGGTTGCGCTTAATTCCCGATGATCCCGGCGGTTTGATGCGCGAGAAATTTAGACGCGATTATTTAAGAAAACAACGTGGGTGGCATTAAATGAAAAAATGGGCCTCAGTCATCGTTTCGGCAATCTTGTCGTCCCCGCGAAGGCGGGGATCCATTGCTGCAGTGGCTCCCAGCGCGCGTCAAGGATGGATCCCCGCCTTCGCGAGGTCGACAAAACAATCAACCGGCGAAACGATGGCTAAGGCCCAAAAATGCCTATTCATCCTATTGCTCGCGGGCTGGCAAGCACTGAGTTTTGCCACACTGGTCACCGATCTCGACCCACCTCACGCACATGCAGGTGAAACGCTTCGTCTCACATTCCGTTTAAGCCAGTCACAAACCAGCGCCCAACCCGACTTAAGCCCTTTAGAACACGATTTCACCGTCATCGGCACAACGCAACAACTCTCATACACCGTCATCAATGGCGTGGCGCAATCCTTGAGGCAATGGACCATCTTATTGGTGGCTAAAAAGCAGGGATTGCTCACCATTCCATCCATTCAAATCGGCCATGAACGCAGCGCCCCTCGCCAGGTCAACATCACCGGCCCCACTAAAAACAGCACCAGTCAAACGCAAATGACGCCTGAAGAAGACGTATCCGCCAAATTAGAAACCCAATTGAGCCAACCCTCGGCCTATATCAACGAACAAGTGATTTATACCGTCAAACTATACAGTGACCAACCCTTGTTAAATGGCGAATACCACGCGCCTCGCATTGAAAATGGGTTATTGATTCCGCTGGGCAATGGCCAACGCACTCAAACCACCTTAAACGGGCATGATTATGCGGTAGACGAACAACAATACGCTATTTTCCCACAAAAAAGTGGCCCATTGCGGATTATTCCACCCGTATTTAGCGGCCTGGTATACGACTCCATGCCCAGACAAATATTACTCAAAGGCACCGAAAAAAGCTTAATGGTCAAGCCCATCCCCAAAAGCCACACGGGCACCCATTGGTTGCCCGCCAAGAAAGTGGCCTTATCCGAGGCGTATGACACCACCGACTCCACCGTGCCCGCCGGAAAAACCGTGGTTCGCACCATTACTTTGCACGCCGTGGGCATGCCTGCGGAATTATTGCCGACCATTGCATTGAGCCATAACCAGGCGTTCAATGTCTATCCTGAAAAACCCACCACAAAAAACGCATTAAACCAAAATAATTTGATGGGCACACAGACCACAAAGGTGACCTACTTGTTTCACCAAACAGGGCGTGTCACCCTCCCATCCATTGATGTGGCCTGGTTTAACACACAAACCCGCCGCACGGAACACGCCACACTGCCGTCCCACTCATTTGAGATCACCCCCAAAGCAGGCACCCCTGCCGCGGTCTCAAAACCACTGGATCAAACCCAAGCGAAACCGGTCAGCGCACGCCCCCCAACGCCCCCGCGAAGCATCTGGATAATATCCTCAGCAGCAATGGGGCTCGTGTGTGCATGCATCGCAATGGCATGTGCATGGGCATGGCGCCGTCAACGCGCAAAGCCTGCCCCCCGTCATCAGCCACTGCGTAAATCCAGTGTTCTAGGTCACCCGAAAGAGGCCAAAGAAGCGGTATTGGCATGGGCCGCGCAGCAATGGCCGGAAGCGACCATACTGAATTTAAACGATGTGGTCATGCACGCTCAAGATGCCCCGTTAAAGCAAGCCATTGATGCATTATCGAATACATTATACGGCCCCAGCCATCAACAAACGCCCTGGAATGGACGCGCCTTATGGCGAAGCCTTGCGCACTACCGTTCAAAAAAACCAACAAAAAAAAGAACCAAGCCCCCGCTGCCCCCACTGAGTCAGGCTGAATAGGGTGTCTTAAGAGAAAAACGAATGGGTTGCGAAACCCGACGCGTTCCTCTACTGTAATGGACAGTCGATATATTAATGATATGAACCCGCCACAAGCCCATTTTTGCCCGTGACGGGTCCAAACACGAAAAAGGAATGATTGAACATGCAGATGCTGCGATCCTATTTACTGGTATGCTTAATACTGCCTCTGGCGGCCTGTAAAATCCAGGATGGCCACCCGCCACAAAGCCCCTCGACGAAAGACCGTGGCCCTATGCCGCCTTTCACCCGCGTGGTGGTGGACGGCGATATCGATGTCACGTTGCACACAGGCTGCGCGCGCCCCAACCTGGCCTTCAGAGGCGACGTTAAAAGCATATCTCGGGTTCAATTCGCGGTCAAACATGGACTACTGACGCTGCAATTACCCCAAAGCCACCCCCGCCCCCATCCTCATCGCGTGCATGCCGACATCTGCACCCATTACCTGACGCATTGGACTTATCGGGGCACAGGCACCGTAGTCGGCAGTCACATCCGTTCGGGCATGCTGGATGCAACCATCGACAATGAAGGCAGCACCGTGTTGCAAGGGCAAATCGCTTTACGGCATTTAACCGTGAAGGGGACTGGTTTTACAGAAATCAATGGCATCACAGGACACGGGTTAACCATCCGCGTATTCGGAACACCACGCATTCAATTGGCGGGCATCATCGATGTGGTGGCACTGAACATGCGGGGCCGTGGCTGGCTGAGCCTGTATTGGTTAAAGAGCCAGGCCTTAACCATTCGCGCACACGACAAAGCCTTCATTCAAATGGCCGGCCTGGTCGATAAACTAGACCTCGAGCTGTGGGATACGGCGCGCTTTAACGGCCGCTACCTGCGCGGGAAGCATGTCTTTGCAAAAACCCATGATCGCGCGATCGCTGATATTTCAGTAACGCAGCGCCAACATACCTTAGCGCTTGATTCGAGCAACATTTATTTTCACAATATTCCAGACATGAAAGCCGATTTCATGGCCAATCAAGGTGCGGTACTGGATTTACGTGAATGGGAATTGCCCTTTATGGAAGAGCAAACGCGGTATAATTGAACGGATGACGACACTGCATGCAAAAAAACGCATGCAGTGTCGTCATCATCATGTCAGCTCCCATTATCATCCGCGTTCAAACAAGCCAGGATGGAATCGATATCGCCATCCAATGGCAACACATGAGCGGAATGCTCTAACCAGTGTATGGTCACCTGCGGCTGATGAATGAAGCGTTCAGCGACTTGCTGGGAATCAACCACGGCATCAAAACGCCCCAGGAATAGATCGGTCGGGCAGTTGGGCCGTATCACGGGGGTATTTTTAATCAAGGTTAATATTTGAATGATAGTCGACAGCGGTAGCTGACGATAAGCCAGTTCCTGAAACTGATTCGTGTGTAAATTCCCTCCACGATTCAATACACGCTGCAACCCCAACCCATGCAAGACACGCGCGCCCATCAACATCGCACGCAAATGCCCCCGCAACAACAAGGCCGGGGCCAGCAAATACAGGCGATTCAATGCATACCGCTGGCTCAAATGGCACGCGAGCAACCCGCCCAGCGAAAAGCCCAGCACATCCACCGCTTGATAATCCTTTAGCAACGCCTCACAGGCCTCATGGGCCGCGGCCAACCAGTCCTTCGCCTGCACTCTGGCAAAAGCGGCCATGCTATCCGCATGCCCCGGCAGCACAGGACACACAACCGCATCGTACCCCTTGATCTTCGGACACATGGCACGAAACACCGCAGGCGAGGATGAGAACCCATGCAACAACAATAACGCTCGCGCACGGCCTGTGCCGCGAATATCAATGGGCTGCAGCAATGGTGCCTCTTCGACGGACAGCTCTCGAATCGCTTGCCCCCGCGACATGAATCGAAAATCTTGAATATTCATGCAACCTCCTTTTAATTGATCTCATATTGCGACCTAAAGCTGATTTTTTGTCTATAATTAGGTTAAATTCATTCTCTTCACCAATAGAGGTTATCATGGCCGTCCGAGATTCTGAAATCACCCAAGCATTAAACATCGTTGGTATTGAGCGGACTACATGGGATGATACGCCTGAAGAAAAGAGGGGTGCATTGTTTAAAGAATTTATGGACAAAAAATTGCCCAGATTGCAATCGGCACTCGAAGATGAAACATTCAAGATAGCCATTCAACGCGACATTGATTTGCTAAAGAAGGTATCCGACGACCACCCCTTCGTGAATCAAAATAAAGATGCGTCAAAATCCGAACCCGAACCGATTAAAGAAAAGAAAAAAAAACCGGACCTAAATGGGAAGACTTGGGCCGACATCATGAATGAAATGTCAGAATTGCCATCCAAGGAGGCTCTGGAAGAGTACTGGGATGCACGGAAAAAAATGGTCGAACGCCTAGACCAAACGTTAGAAAAAATTAAGCTGTATAAAGATATCAAAAACGTTCTCAATCGGACCCCTAAGCAAGTCCAGGAAATTCTATCCGCTCGACGCGAGCTAACAAAGGATGCGGAGGAGAAATTTAAGGACAACAAGGAGGGATTAAAAAAATGGCGGGCTGAAAATGGCCCTGCCGCGCACAAAGTAGAGGATCCTGTACACGAGCTTGAAAAAATAAGGCAAAAAGAACACGCCCTAGAAACCTATCGACAAGAAAAATTAATCGAAGAGGAGATGACATTAACGAACGAGGAAAAAAAAGAAAAGAAAAAGGAACTCCATAAAAAAGAAGCCGAAGAAATAGCAAAAGGCATGTCACCTACACAAAGAACCGAACTGCACCTAAAGGAAGAAGCTGTCTCTTATACACATCTCGCAGGGGATAGC
>JAOAUO010000027.1:0-1517 GCA_030157565.1 Legionellaceae bacterium | reverse complement strand
CCGCTAAAGTTGCGGAAGAAAAAGCAAAAAATCAAAGCCTAAACGATGCAACAAAAACCTTGAATGATGCAACGAAAGCGCTCGATAACTGCAAGAAAGCGGTTGGATTTGCGCAAAATAAGGTTAATGAGGTCTCCGACAAGATAAAGAGCACTACATCAACACTTGAACAGCAACAAAAGAAAACAATAATGATGCAAAATAAATACAATAATACTCTTAATCGGTTTAAAACTGCCTCAGAAAATGTTGTGACGAAGAAAAATAATGTTACAGAGAAAAATAATGCAGTCGAGAATAGCGCCGCTGATGTGATCGGTTCGATAAAAAAAGAAAAAGACGCTAAGAAGGAAATGAAACTGGCAAAAGATGGTTACATTAGTGCAAAAAAAGCAGTCAGCGATAATGTAGGTAGTACGGCGTTAAAAGCTGAGTGTGATAAAGCAGAAATACGATTTAACAATGCAGCTAAGTCGTTAGAGGATATAGCTAAGAATAATAAGAATAAGAAACTGTCCGTTCTAGCAAAAGCAAAAGCGGAGCTGACTGAGGCGACGACTGATTTATCCATTGCCGAAATAAACAAGAACTCGGCGGAAAAAAAAATGGAGCGGATCAAAGCCCAAAACGAAGAGGCCTCCAAAGCAGAGTCAAGCACAAAAGCTGAGTTAACGCGGATGGAAGAAGAATTAAAAACGGCAGATGCCACCTTAAGGGAGACAGAATTAAAGCAGAAACAACAAGAACAAAAAGTCAGTGAGGCACAAGAAAAGCTCAACCTATTAAAGAATCCGGGGATGACCGCGAATGCTACGCTCGACAACAAACAAGCCCCGCAACAAATTCCAGTACCGCAGAGTCCTGCCGGAAATACCTCCACGCTCCCTGCCGCAAGCTCAAGTCCGGTGCCCACACCGCAACAACAGATTAAAAAAAATAACGAAACCCAGGAGACAATCGAGGAAGAAGTTGCAAAGAAAGAGAAGACAGTTCAACAAGTAATAAATATATCTAGTGAAGAAAATGGAGTCGATCCAGATACGGGGAATACTCCAATGAGTAGTCTACCCAATACCACTCAACAACCGAAAGACGTAATCAAGAATGTGATCGCGACAAGGCGGGAGGAGGAGGAGCGGCTACAGAAAGCCCAAGCAGAACAAGATAAGAAGAGGAAGGACGACGCTCAAGCGGCCGAGAAAACCGAAGGAACAAACAACGACCCAGAAAACAAAACAAAAAAAACGTTACGCCCCAATGAGCTAGGGTAGAATAAGCAGAAGGCTATGAGGTCACCCATTAGCACCGCACACACATGAGGGGGTCACGTATTGCCCCGTGCCTTTTTGGGCAGACAGAAGCGATGGTTAGTCGAATCGTTTTGAAATTGAGTGCGTTATAGGGATTGAACAATCGCTCTGCGGGCACGGTCTAGCCATTTGACATATAGCCTTGATTTTTCGTCGAATTGAAAAAATCCAATGTAGCACTGGTTAAATTATCCGTATAAACATGGC
>JAOAUO010000026.1 GCA_030157565.1 Legionellaceae bacterium | reverse complement strand
CTTGTAACACCCTTTGAAGGTGGTACTGGCTTTGCAAATTCAGATTCAGCTGTTTCACCAAAATACTTGAGCATGATGAGCGAGAATTTTATTTATTCACGTCTGAATGTCACGCCAGAAACAGTGGCATCAACTCACAAACGCTTACTGATGTTTGTTGATGGCAGTCGTTATGGAGCGATCCAATCAATCCTTGCGCATGAGGCGGCAGTTGTTCAAAAAAACAAAATATCCAGTGATTTTATTATCACCAACATGCAATTAGATCCGCGTGCACTGAAAGCTACTGTCACGGGCGTACTCAATCGCTTTGTTGGGAGCCGGGATCTGAAGTCCGCACGGATCAGCTATGAACTGACGTATCGCTATCGATTCGGGCGTTTATCAATTTTAAGTTTCGTAAAAGTGAAGGAGTGGGAACATGCGTAAAATCATTATGGGCAGTGTATTGGCATTGTTGGCAACAAGTGCGATGAGCCAAACCTCTATTGCCGTTCATGATAATAGTGACGTGGCGCTCAATTTAAGCCAGTCCAACTACAACCGACTGGTCGTTAAAAACGACAAAATCGTTGAGGCTATATTTCCTGAAACCGCTATGGGCATTAAACGCGATGAACAAGATGGTAGCGTTTATGTGATGTTAACGGCCCTTTCAAGTCCTTTTACGTTATTTTTGACTACCGAATCTGGGCGTCATTTTTCAGTGACTGTTACGGGTGAGGAAGGGTTAGGCAAGACAGTTGAGCTTCTGGCACCGAAAATAGCTGTGGCTTCCAACACCACAAAAACATCTATTGATGCGAGTCCAAAAATAATGCAAGACCCGCATCAAAACGCAATGCTCGAAATTATCAATCACATGGAACGCCACGAGCCTATGCCTGGCATGGCGATCAGCCACCCTTTTGGACGTGCAGAGCGGATGGGTGCGGGGCTTTCTTTAATTCCCAAAGAAATTTGGGCGGGCGTTGGTGTTAAGGCCGAGCGGCTTGAAGTCTACAACAGCAGCGCCAAACCACTTAACCTATTGCCTGAATGGTTCGAAGGCGACAACGTCACAGCCATGAAGTTGTCTCAGCCCATTTTGAAATCCCACGAAACCGCCATCCTATATCGGGTACGTGAGGTCGCTCATGGCTAATATTCAACTCAATCGTCTGATTAAATCACGCCAAATGCGAATGATGAGTTTAATTGGAGGTGGTCTTCTCATATTGTCCATGATCGTAGTGGGATTGTTAGCTGACGCCAAGCCTAAAAAGCATGCGGCTCTGAATCAAGCTAACGATTTAACGGGCATCATTGATGAATCGTTTACCGAAGCCAATGCCGATAGTGCCATGACTGCCCAACAGGGCGAACTGGAGTCGCTCAAAACGCAACTGAGTCAACTCACTCAATCGATGAAAGATATGCGTGAGGCACATGATAAGGAAGCACTTGATCTTTCTCAAAGATTACAAGAGACCGCTCAATTAAAAAGAGCAGAGACACCGTTGAGTCCAGCGCAGCTTCAGTTCATCAACGCATCGACTGCATCGAACTCTGGTAATCAATCCGGCCTTTGGCATAACGGTGGGGGGAATCAAATCGCGAATAATCTTACCCAAATGGTGTCACGACCTGCGCGCATTCACACGGTTTCTTTTCGGAAACGACAACACGCAAAGCCTCAAACCCGTTTAAACCCCAATCGCTATGTCCCCTCCAATACGTCCGTTCGTGCAGTGATTTTAGGAGGTGCGGACGCCGATGCATCGGTCAATGGGCAGAGCAAAAACAATGGCGTGATGCTCTTTAAATTCTTGGAAGATGGCACGCTCCCTAATGGCCAGCGTTCACGTCTTAGAGGTTGTCGTGTCAGTGGTAATGCTTATGGCGATATTTCAAGTGAGCGTGCATTCGCAACCCTTTATAAGATTTCGTGCGCACATCCGGGCGAACCTATTATTGATAAAGAAGTCACCGGCTGGGTGTTCTTTAACGGTAAGGTCGGCGTGAAAGGTGTGCCGTTAATGCGTGATAACAAAATCATGCAATGGGCGGGTATTAGTGGCGCCTTATCCGGGATTGCTTCTGCCGCACAATATGCGCAATCAGTGCAGAGTATCAGCTCGTTTGGAGCTGCATCCGTTGTGCCTCAATCGAATATTGGGCCTTATGCAGCCTATGGTGGCGCATCAAAGGCCGCTGATGTGTTATCGCAATATTACGTGAAACGTGCAGAGCAATACCACCCCGTTATTCAAGTGGGCTCAGGTAATGTGGTAACGATTGTGTTTAAAGATGGCTTTTATTTAGAGCCTACGGAGGATGCATCGAATCAAGATAGTCCACAAAGCACGCGTCTCATGAGACCCCTGCGAGGCACAATGAATAACGCCGCTAATTCTGTGAATCAAGATGATTCGCCCAACTTCAATGTCCCGCCAGAAGTCTTGGGGCAAATTGACAATACCTCTAATCAATCCTTTGCATCAACTGGAGTTCAACCATGAGCTTTCGCGTGTTTTCACTTGTCGCAGTCGTTACCGCAGGACTTCTAATGAGTGCCTGTTCACCGATCAATTCAGAATTTAGTTGTAACGCAACGGCGGGTGATAGTTGTATGACCATCGAGCAGGTTGATGCAATGACGCGTTATGCCGATGGTGCTCGGGCTCAAAATGCGCATTCTGCGTATCAACAAAAACGAGGTAATCCCGCGCATCCTTATGTGTGGGTGACGCCTCAAAATGATGGGCGCCTAAATGAATTGGGTGCAGCACAAACCTCCACTTTGAACGCTCACGGCTAAGGAGAAAACATGCACGATTCATGGATTAGCGAATTACGAGATAAAGCACGCGCAGGGCTTCATCGGTTTTCACAGATCTTAGGTGAAACCGATGGCATGGCGCCAGTTTCAATAAAAGATCAACACCGAGCTCAAAAACTGGTTGAGGTCGATTTACCTTCATTTAAAAGTGTTCTGCCTTATGAGTCTATTGATGCAGAAGACATCTTTATCAATCGGACAACAGCGGGTTTTGGCCTTCATGTATTGCCAGCCTCTGGCGCCGATGAGTCGCTGATGAAATCCATGGCCGAGCTCTTTAAAACGAAATTACCCATTGGCGTTGATTGCACCGTAATGTTGTATAAGCACCATTATATTGGTGGCGAATTGGCACGCAACTTTGAACCTATTTTAAAAAAAGGTGGAATATATGCAGAGCTTGCCCGCCAGAGTATTGAGTTTCATTTAAAGGCGGTAAAAAACGGTTATCCCAATGGACGCAACGTACCGGCGCAATTGGCCGATTATCGCTGCTATTTTTTCCTTTCTATGAAAAAGACAAGCGATTTTCAAAC
>JAOAUO010000025.1 GCA_030157565.1 Legionellaceae bacterium | reverse complement strand
GGCCGGGACCATGTGTTCAGCCGCGGAAGAGCTTAAAAAAAGTGGTGCCATCAGTGTGCGTGCGTATATCACCCACCCGGTTCTATCCGGATCAGCCATTGATAATATCACACGCTCAGTCCTGGATGAGGTTGTCGTGACCGATACAATCCCTCTATCCGATGCGGCATTGCGTTGCAGTAAAATAAGGGTGATTAGTCTTGCTGATATGCTCGCGCAAGCGATAAAACGCGTCAATGTGGAAGAATCGGTTAGTTCCATGTTCGCTGAGTAAAATCCAACGCAAGATGATTTCACATATAGATTGGGCTTTTTAGCCCAACTTAACCATTAGATTTAAATCCTCCCGTTCAACTCATGCAGCCCAATGAATCAATAATTCGATTTTTTCGTAAAAAAAAACCATTACCAATATAAATATGGTGGTAATGGGTTCATCATTGGATTTTGAACGACCAACAGTTAGAGCGATTGGCTTATTTAACAAGGGCGTTTCGATCCTTTCGGACAAGCCCCCTCAATTAACTCGAGATCTCAATTATTTAGACAAGCGACATGCGTTTATTTGCATGTCGCTTGTGCCTAAACTCCAACCTAGTCGCGCGTACCTACATACTTATCATCAAAATAATGACGAAGTTTTGTTCTCAATGTTCCTCTGCTAATGCCCAACATGATCGCGGCACGAGATTGATTGTATTTGCAATGCTCCATGACCGCGCGAAACAATGGGGTTTCAATTTCTTCTAAAACAAATTGATATAAATCTACAGGATCGGTGCCTTTCAATTCAGTAAAATATTTTTGAACAGAAGTGGTTACACTGGCCGCTAACGATGCTGTTGTTTCAAAAGCCTCATTATTAATCGTTGTCATTCGTTTTAACTCCGTCTTATAAAAACAGCATTTTATCGGACTGAGCAACTCATAACAAGAGTGAGTTGCTCAAATTTTACAATTAAAACTGCATCATGGCAGGATTAAAGGGTTTACCATTGATAGACAGCTGACCCGCTGACAATTTAACGGCAATGACGTAATCCGAACCCTCCGGTGATAGAAGACCTGAGTCCACTAATTTAAGAATGCGTTCTTCCGTTTGTGCCGTGGCTTGTTGATCAATATCAAGCGCGGGAGCCGCGGCAGCAGGAGGCACAACATTCACCGTTTCAGGCGTTGCAGCGATTCCCGCAGCAGCATTGACAGCCGCTTGATTTTGTAGACGCAGCTTAGCTGCATCATTCATCCATTTTTTCACAACTGCAGCACACAGCGTTAATTGACCATCACCCTGTATGGATTGAATCAATTGGAACGGATTCGCAGAATCGGCATTCGGTAACGATAAGAGAAGGTTCCCTTTAATCAGTCCTTCAGGCGTCGCGAGGCTTAATTCATTCACAGCCAATTGAGCACCCTTGCTCACCAATTTGGGCAACTCAGGAAGCAATGACAATAAGGCTTGATGCCGGTCCGATTCGGTTCCTTGTTGCAATTGATTCGCCTGCTCATTGATTTTAACCAGCGTGTCTGCATCAAGATGACTGAGAGAGACATCCAACACAGCAGGACCATAAGACGCCCCATCCTTGTATAACGTATCCAATTTGGCTTTAAAATCTGAGCTCACCAAATGGTCTTGAAGACGACTGCCAGAATGAATCACCAAATTTTTAATTTCAAATGTTTTGTTTGCATCATTCATGACAATAAACGAAGGGAATAAAATATCCACATCACCCATATATAATGCCAGTTCCGTTCGATTTAAATCATAATTTACTTTGACCTCCCCCAGGTTCGCACTCATGACCCCTGTAGTATGGGTGTCTTTGAGACGCACGCCATCCACCAAGACTTGACCTTGAAGATGATTTGCATTTGAAGAGACCTGAAGATCACTGGTCATTCCCAACCATTCAAATTCCTTTTTTCCTTGATTTGATATCAATTTAAATGCCGGCACATTTGAAAGCAGGCTACTGTTATTGAAATAGCTAATAAATATGTTTAAATTGAGATGCGGCTCTGTTGAATCAGCTGAATATGTTTGCTTAAATTTTTCCGCGTAAGTGTCAGGAATCTTCAAATCACTGCGTGCATAACCCAATCCAAACAGCCATTTGGCGTCAGCAAACATAACGGGGCCGTGATAAATATCCAAAGGTATTTTCAATGCAACATCGACTGCAGGTTCTGTCGACTCTTGACCCGTCGCATCTTTAACTGTACGTGCAGGGATATGGAGCGTTCCGTTCAACAACGCATAAGAATAGAATAACCCTCGCTTATATTGCACGATTTCAAGCGCCCATCCATTGGATTGATCGATCAATGCTATGTTTTTTTTGAGCGTACGTTCCGTGACGAGACCCATTCCATAATAACTTCCAAGGATCAAAACGGCTAAAATCACCGCTAATCCGGCCAACTTTTTCATGTGTTTCTCCAATCTATTTTTAAGGCCCAAAAGTACCGCGGATAATTAAAGCACGAGAATGAACATCTTGAAAGGGGTAAATTCAAAGTTTGGGATTTTGGACAAAAAGTTAAATTTTGACAAAACCCAAGTCGTACGAAAACTCAGGCACCAAGCTTTTTAACAAAATCAACAATTCATCATTCTGATACGTTTCGCAAGCGGTATTCATCATACGAATGGTCTGCATTAATGCATCCCAATCCATTGCGCGAAATCGAGCTTTGAATAATTTTTCATGCGCTGTTTTCTCCAATTTTTCAGATTCGTGAAACAACTCCTCAAACAATTTTTCACCCGGCCGAAGACCCGTGTATTGAATATGAATATCTTTTCCAGGTACTTTGCCCGCCAACCGAATCATTTGCTCGGCCAAATAACTGATTTTAATGGGCTCACCCATGTCCAACACAAAAATTTCACCGCCTCCACCATTCACCATGGCCTGTAAAATCAATTGAGACGCTTCTGGAATCGTCATGAAATAGCGCTCAATATCCGGATGGGTCACCGTCAAGGGCCCTCCTTGTTGCAACTGTTTTTGAAACAAGGGCACCACGCTTCCCATAGACCCCAAAACATTTCCGAATCGAACCGTAATAAATTGCGTATTCACATTGGCATTCAAATTCTGACAGTAAATTTCAGCAACACGCTTGGTTGTACCCATGATGTTCGTTGGATTCACCGCTTTATCAGTGGATATTAAAATGAACTTTTCAACGCCTGCCTCCACACTGGCTTGAGCCACTATTTGCGTTCCCAGTACATTATTTTGTATTGCAATACGGATTTGATCTTCCAACAAAGGCACATGTTTATAGGCGGCGGCATGGAACACAATGTCCGGCTTAAATCGTCTAAAGACGTCATTCACAG
>JAOAUO010000024.1 GCA_030157565.1 Legionellaceae bacterium | reverse complement strand
ATTTGGACGAAATGACATGCGTGTTTTTGCATGTCGTTTTGTCCAAACTCCAATTATTCGGCAATAACAGTCTATTTTACGGCGAGAACGTTTGTATTTTCCTGCTCTCCGTGAGCGAAAGAGTCTATCTTTATCGTTTTTGGTTTGAATAGGCTCTGCTTCGATGCGATTGCAGAATAAGGAATTGGTTCAGAAATTGACCTGGGCCTAACTGAATGAACTGAACGATTCAGAGACGGTGTCATTTCATTTGAATTTGATACGGATTGTTGTTGAGTAGGGTTTGAAATCTCGAGTGCGTCCGCATCTTCTAACGCTTTAAATTGAGTGAGTAATTTCGCCTGTATTCGAGCTTCATTTTGCCAAATGGCCCAAAGTGTCGTTGCCTTGATGATCCCAATGGATGCCATGCAAATTACAGGCACAATAAATCCGCCGGGCACTAGGCACCATGTGGCAATGATGACGGTCATTAATACGCCAGCAGCCAGTTTGATATACACGTCGTGTTTGCGCTTGTCAAAATCAGCAGACTCTCGTGCTTGTTGTTGTTTCTCCGATAGTTTGGGTTGATCGATCATTAAGTTCTTATGATAAGCCATCTTGATTAAATGCCATACTTCTTCCGCCACAAATACCAGTTCAGCGCCAATAAACAATAGGGTCGTTACAGGATCTGATGCCGCTGCCGTTAATAGGATAGCCCAGGCGCTCACCACGAAGGCTGAGTTCAATAAGGCAAAAAAATTATCTTTAAATAACTGATACCAAGTGTATGAAGGTGAACCTTCGGGAGCCGTGTATTCAAAGAGGGTATACAGTGCAATTGCGAACGAATAGCCTAATCCAGCCGTGGCGATAACGGACGCCGTTGTTACAAATTGTTCAATGGCCGTTAGTCCATATATCCAAAAAGGAGCAATGCTGCACGCACTGAGGAACGCAATCCAGAGAGCCAATACTTTCCATCGGGCAACATGATGCTGATCAATGAATGCGACGGTATTCTTTAAAGGGGGGCTTTGCTTGAGGGCATCTAGTTCTTTTAAAAAATTGTAAACGGTTATCCTTTGGTTCACATAACGACCGTGTTGATATTTAGGAACACCCAATGTGTTTAATAGAGTTGTAATCTGGTTTTCTTGTAATTGGTATAAAGTGACGCTATAAAAATCACGATTGAATGCATTTCTATCATTTTTATATTGATCCATTAGCTTGCTCAGATCGCTTGTATCCTTAGTATTTGCTAGAAAATAAGCATTTAACCCATCTAAAGTCTTAGAAACGCGTTCCATTTGATTTCCGATTGATCGGTTTGTCCTGTATTGTAGCATCAGACGCCGCGGGTTTCAAATCATTTTTTTTTCACATTGCCCGTCACTTGGACATTGGGCATGAGGGCATTATCATGGATTGATGGGCATAAAAAGAGGTTGGCGTATTGAATAGAGGGTTTGCTATAGTGAGCAGGCATACTCAAGCACCCGATTATATACACGAAAAGCTCTACAGATGGATGCGCTAAATATATTTGGAGCAAATGACATGCGTGTTCTTGCATGCCATTTACTCCAAACTCTAAACTTCCGATTGAAAAAAATAAACGCGCGACACAAAAACCTGTGTTAAAATCACCTCATTGTTATATACCGAAAGCCTGCATGTTGGAAAGTGACCGCTTAATCAGCACACAACCGATCCTCTCCGAAGAAGCGCTGGATCGCGCGATACGCCCTTTGAGTCTTGATGATTACATTGGTCAAGAAGAAGTGCGATCACAAATGCGTATTTTTATAGAAGCGGCCATCAAACGCCATGAGCCGCTGGATCACGTGCTTATTTTTGGTCCACCAGGCCTTGGGAAAACGACACTAGCCAACATCATCGCCCACGAAATGGGGGTTAACTTACGGCAAACGTCAGGACCTGTGTTGGAGCGCGCGGGGGATATTGCGGCCATTTTAACCAACCTGCAAGAAAACGACGTTTTGTTTATCGATGAAATTCATCGGTTAAGCCCCGTGATTGAAGAAATTTTATATCCGGCCATGGAAGATTATAAACTCGATATCATGATTGGTGAGGGGCCTGCCGCACGTTCCATTAAATTGGAATTGCCTCCCTTTACACTGATTGGGGCCACCACGCGCGCCGGCTCGTTAACTTCACCATTGCGTGATCGGTTTGGTATTGTGCAACGCTTGGAGTTTTACTCGGTTGAGGCACTGCAACACATTGTCACGCGTTCGGCTAAGTTATTGAATATGCCCATGGAGGCGGATGGAGCCGCTGAAATTGCAATGCGCTCGCGTGGCACGCCGCGCATTGCAAATCGGCTGTTGCGTCGCGTGCGTGATTATGCACAAGTGCGCGCAAATGGTATCATTACGCACGAGATTGCGCAGCAGGCATTAACCATGCTGAATGTGGATCATCATGGGTTTGATATCATGGACAGAAAACTCCTGCTGGCGGTGATTGAACGGTTTGCGGGCGGACCGGTCGGTTTGGACAATATTGCCGCCGCGATCGGTGAAGAAAAAGGCACGATTGAAGATGTATTGGAACCTTTTTTGATCCAACAAGGATTTCTAATGCGCACATCCAGGGGGCGCGTCGCGACACCACTGGCATATGAACACTTTGGCATGAAAGTGCCTGAACCCGTATAACGAGGAATACATCATGGCGAGTCACACGAGCGTGTTGGGTTATTTTTTACAGGCCGGTTTGATTGTGAAACTGGTGATGATGATTTTGATTGCAGCGTCTCTGTCTTCATGGACATTGATTTTGCAACGCGCATGGTATTTTAAACAAAAAAAACAACAATATGAAGCGTTTAGTCGTCGATTTTGGGGTGCGACTGACCTCAGTAAATTGTATGCAGACATTGACAGCAATATAGAAGACAGGCACGGGATGGCTGCTATTTTTCATGCGGGATTTAAAGAATTTTTACGCATTCGGCAGTTGGGGCAATGGGTCATTGAGCCCATTCAACGCGTCATGCAAATCAGCCATGCAAAGGAAGCCGAGCAGCTTGAGCAGCATCTGCCCTTGTTTGCTTCCGTAGGATCACTGGCGCCTTACGTCGGTTTGTTTGGCACGGTATTGGGTATCATGACGACATTTCAGGCATTAGGGCAGGCGCAGCAAGCCACGATTGCAATGGTCGCTCCCGGTATATCTGAAGCATTGGTGGCCACTGCCTTGGGTCTGTTTACAGCTATACCTGCTGTTGTGGCATTTAACCGATACAGTACGCGGGCTAATATTCTGTTGAATCATTATGATTTATTTCAAGAAGAGCTCATCGCACTGATGGAAGAACAAACCGCCGTACCCGCAGTGAGGGGG
>JAOAUO010000023.1 GCA_030157565.1 Legionellaceae bacterium | reverse complement strand
CCATTGGGCCGACCTGTTTGTTTGCCTTGTTGGGGCTTTACTTGATGAGACGAGTGAGATAGTGACTTATTCAACGATGATAAGGCATCTCTTGGAATCCATTTTAAACCCGTATTTTATTGGGTTTTCCCTGTTTTTTATTTTGCTGGTGTGCCTTTGTATTTACGGCGATAGTCGCGCACTGCGCATTGGATTTTTTGTAGTACTGATGGGCTTTTTGATGCTCAGTACGCGCACGATTCCCTCCTTCATCATCAAGCATTGGTCGAGCCAATATCCTGTTGTTACAGCGGTCAATCCATCCATTCATTGGGTGGTGGTTTTTGGCGGCGGGCAAATGAGGGGCGTTAAAGCACCCGCCAATCATCTTTTGAGCGCGACCAGCATCAAGCGTCTTGTTGAGGGCGTGCGCTTGTATAGACAGCTGCCTGCCGCCCAATTAATTTTATCCGGCGGAGGAGAGGTGGATGCACGGAACAGCGAGGCGGTTCATGCAGGCGAATTGGCGGCGTGGTTTGGTATACCGCAGAAACACGTGCTTCTGGAGTCCAAATCCATCAATACAGCGGATGAAGCGGTCGCTATCCAGTCGTTGGTACATGACGCGCCGTTTTATCTGGTGACTTCATCGCTTCACATGCCGCGAGCCATGGCGTTGTGTCGAAAGCAGGGCCTAAACCCGATTGCAGCCCCCTCGGATTATCCTTATGAGCAATCGATTGATTGGCAAAGAGATTGGATTCCGCATCCGATTTATTGGGTGTATACAAACTTGGCTTGGCATGAGATGTTCGGTTGGATTTGGGGCCGGCTACGAAGTAAGATATAAAATCAGATCGTCTAGTTATTGATAAGACAGACTCAACCCCTCGATTCAATACACGGTGCTCTCTAAAGATTCAGGCCCTGATTATATTTGGACGAAATGAGATGCGTGTTTTTGCATGTCGTTTTGTCCAAACGCTAAATATCATGTGAATGCGTAAGCGAGGTCTGCTTTTAAATCACTCAAGTCTTCAATCCCGACCGACAGGCGGACCAATCCATCATCAATGCCGAGTGCTTTTCGTGACGCGGTAGGGATGGATGCGTGGGTCATGATGGCGGGGTGTTCAATCAAACTTTCAACGCCGCCTAAGCTTTCGGCCAATGTGAATAATTCGCAGCGTGATAAAAAGCGGGTGGCGCCTTCCAGCCCGCCTTTGACCACCATGGAAATCATGCCGCCAAACGCATGCATTTGCTGTTTAGCTAAGGCATGTTGAGGGTGCGATGTCAGTCCTGGATAAATGACGCGCTCAACATGGGGATGTTTTTCAAGCCAAAGTGCGATTGAAAGAGCCGATTCACAGTGCTGCCGCATACGCAATGAGAGCGTTTTTAAACCACGCAGAACAAGAAAACTATCAAAGGGGCCCGCGATTGCACCGCATGCATTTTGTAAAAAGCCCAGTTGTGCGGCCAACTCTGGGTTTTCACCCACGACCACAACCCCACTGATGACGTCTGAGTGGCCATTTAAATATTTGGTGGCTGAATGCATCACGATATCAAATCCGAGTTCCAACGGCCGCTGAATCCAAGGCGTAGCGAAGGTGTTGTCTGCAACGGTCATCAGCCTGTGGCGTGTTCCAATGGCTGCAATTTGACGCAAATCGGACAATTTCAGCATGGGATTGGAAGGGGTTTCCAACCAAATCATTCGAGTATTGGGACGAATTGCCGCCTCAATCGCGGCCATGTTAGACATATCAACAAAAGAGAACGATAAATGGGACGTGCGCGTTTTGACCTTGTCAAACAAGCGGAACGTGCCCCCGTAGAGATCGTCAGACGCAATCACGTGATCGCCCGCGCTCAGGAGATCAATGATTGTATTTATCGCCGCCATCCCTGATGCAAAGGCAAACCCCTGGGAACCGGATTCCAAGCTAGCAATACAGCCTTCATAGGCACTTCGCGTTGGGTTGTGAGTGCGAGAATATTCATAGCCTTGGTGCATGCCGGGTGCTGTTTGTCGGTACGTGGATGTGGCATAAATGGGCGTCATCACAGCGCCTGTGCTGGGATCGGGCTGTTGGCCTGCATGAACTGCGCGCGTATCAAAGTGTTTTTTATCCATGTTAGGAAGGCCTTGTGAGTGAATCGCTGAAAGAATGGTATCGATTATTCTAATGGCGGGATGCAGAGATAAGCAAGCTTGCGATGGTATGTTTAGCTATCATAGACTCCTCATTGGTCGGAATGACGCCAACTACAATGGCACTCGTCGATTGACTGATAATGGATGCATTGCAGGCATTTGCTTCCTCATCCAAAATAACCCCCAGCCATTTCAATCGGTCGCAGATTTTTTTTCGAACAAGGGCTGATTTTTCGCCCATTCCTGCGGTAAAAATAATCGCATCGCATCCTTGCAAAATTCCACAGAGGGCCGCTAATTCTCTTGCTGCGATAAAGCAAAATAAATCCACCGCTTCGATGGCGTTGGGGTCAGCGCTTAATTGAAGCACTCGCATATCGCCGCTGATGCCAGAGACGCCCAACAAACCAGATTCTTTATAAAGCAGGGTACTGACTTGCTCTATCGACCACTTTTTGTCCTGAAGTAAATACAACAGTACCCCTGGATCAATTGAGCCGCAACGCGTGCCCATCATTAATCCATCCAGTGTCGTAAGCCCCATCGATGTAGCAACACTCTTGTGCTGGTGCATGGCACACATGCTCGCCCCACTTCCTAAATGCGCGATGATCACACGCCTACTTCCAATATCACCCATGTATTGATTGATGACCGAGGCAATGTATTCATATGAAATCCCGTGAAATCCATAACGAACCAACCCTTCATTCATTAACGGTCTAGGGATTGCGAATAACGTTGCCAATTTGTCCTGGGTCCGATGAAATGTAGTATCGAAGCAAGCCACTTGCGGCGTAGTCTGGTCACGTTCTTTTATCATTTTGATTGCGTCCAGATTGTTTGTTTGGTGATGGGGTGCCAGTGGAGTTAAAGAGGTTATTTTTTCCATGACCTCATCGGTTATTAATGTGGGTTGAAAAAAATACGGGCCTCCATGAACAATACGATGACCTACGGCTTTTAATATCACGTCTTGTAACGAATCAAACCAGGTAAAAAAAGCCCTTAAGCCGGCCTCTGTTTCCTTGGATGGAATGATTTTTTTTAATATTTGCTGATGCTGGTCATTGGATATGGTTAAACAGGGCGGTTCTGAAGAGATCTCGATTTCACCGTGATACAGTAAATTTAAGCGTGTATCCGGGCCAAACGGACCGGCATAAATCGAGAATTTAATGCTGGAAGAGCCTGCGTTAATCACCAATATGACATCAGTCAT
>JAOAUO010000022.1 GCA_030157565.1 Legionellaceae bacterium | reverse complement strand
ACTTTGTGGTGGCCATTGGCAACCCATTTGGATTAAACAGCTATGGCAACAGCCAGTCGGCAACATTTGGTATTATCAGCGCCATGAAACGCAGTGATCTCAACATTGAAGGCGTTGAAAACTTCATTCAAACGGATGCCGCCATTAACCCCGGCAATTCAGGCGGCGCATTGGTCAATGTAAGGGGCGAATTGATTGGCATCAATACGGCCATTATCTCCCTTTATGGTGGCAGTGTGGGCATTGGATTTGCCATCCCCATCAACATGGTCAAAAATGTAGCCCAACAAATCGTGAAATTCGGCTCAGTTCACCGCGGTTTGATGGGTATTTTCGTGCAACACTTAACGCCTGAACTGGCCCAAGCCATGGGATATCCAGAGGGTTTTCAAGGCGCGCTGGTGGCACAAGTGAATGAAGATTCCCCCGCTGAATTAGCCGGCTTGAAAGCAGGCGATGTCATCACACAAATCAATGACACCAAAATCACCCAAGCCACCCAAGTCAAAACCACCGTCAGCCTGTTGCGTGTAGGCAGCGATGTCAAAATCGCGATTAAACGGCATGGAAAAGACATGACACTGAATGCCGTGGTCACGGACGTCAAAATTCACGAGCAAAAATTACAATCTCAAAACCCCTTTCTTTATGGCTTGGCACTGCGTAATTTCGAACAAGACTCGCCCTTGCATGGGCATGTCATCGGCGTGCAATTGGTGGGAGCCGCCGAAAACAGCGCTGGCTGGCGTGCAGGATTGCGTCCAGGCGATGTGATCATCTCGGCCAACAATCAAGCAACGGCTAATACCAAAGACCTTCAAAACATGGCTAAACAGAAAAAGCAGGAATTGTTGGTGCAGGTATTGCGGGGTGCTGGTGCGCTTTATATTTTGATTATTTAATTTTTGGAGTTTGGACGAAATGACATGCAAAAACACGCATGTCATTTCGCCCAAATAGATTCAGCTCATCCATCTTTAGAAGCGATTATAGTGTATTGAGTCGCCGGAGATCTTAGCGTACTGAGACCCGGTTCAAGCCAACGTCCTCTTGTGCTTCTTTTTCCTGAATGGCCTCTTTGATCTCCTTTATACTGTCTGTATGGTCTAATCCACCATCATTATGTATAAATATATCCGAACCGCTAGCGGAGTGTGCTGTGTAGCTGAAAAACCCAGGGCCTACAAAGCTTCGCTCTTGTCGAGTGACGCTTTCAGATGAACGATTTCTTTCTTGAACGTCCCGTATTTTTCGACGATTTAATAATTCAAGGTAAAATGCTACGGTAACAAAAATGGACAATGAAGGCTGGTACTTAGAGAAGTGTTCTTTAACAAAGCAGAGCGCAAAAATGCCTTCAATAATGATAAAGTCTGAAGGCTTAATCTCTTGTTTTCCTATGCGACGATTGGATTCAAATTGAAAAATGGGCTGTACGACAGATTTGCCTTGAGAAAGGTCGTTTAAATGACTTTCTAATAAAGGGAAATCAAGCATCGTTGGTAGATCAAAGTTTGTCTTTAAACGATACGCTGCGGCATCCTGATCATCTAAAGGTCGCTCTTTAAAATAGTTGTCCATACTTAATATTTGTGCTGTTCGACCATCTTGGTGAAGATCTTTTAACAACGCTTCGGCAATACTTGATTTTCCTGATGCAGACGCGCCCGCAATAAATATTAAAAACATGATTTTAGCTCTTTAAAAATGAAACAACGGGGCATTATAATGCTTGCCCGCGTAAAAGCAATCAAAAGATCGCCATAGCTGGTACAAGGCGCTAGGCACGCTCAAACCCTCGACTCAATCCAATGAGGAGCGATCCGATAAAAAACAGGCCCTTTCGTTTTACACCGCATGCATGCGCTCTTGCATCCGGTATTTTCTTCACATCGCTCAATCACGCGTTGTTGCAGCCAAATGTTCAACATCGGTAGCAGGGCTTGCTCATCCACATGAAATTCACGAGCCATCTGCTGCGTGCTGGCCACGTGTTGGCGTTCTATGAAATCACGTATTTGCAATAGCATGGCGCCCTCCTGGCGAGGCCGTGGCCCAACGAATCCCAAAAATCGCTCCCAGCACACAACCGACGAGAAGCAATACATAAATCATGCTTTGTTGCGGATGCACCGCAATGTTGGCCAGTTGATAAAACGACACGGCCGTCACGTAAGCGACCATCAATGACCAACCAATCGAAAACCACATCAATCGACGGCTGGCTTCTTGGCGAATAGCCGCCATGGTAGAGACGCAAGGAACGTAAAGCAAAATAAACAACAGATACGCATAAGCGCCCGCTTTTCCATCAAAATGCTGGGACATGATGCCGTATACTGATTGCGAGCCATCTCCACTAGCCATACGCGCATGCAATGGATTGGTAAACGCATCGCTTAAGTGTGCTAAGTTTTGTGGAATAGACCAGACTGCCCTTTGCAATTCACCCCAAAAATCAATGTGGGTCGGCACGGCCTGTGTCAAATGCCCCATTTGGGTATACAATGTATTTAAAGATCCAACCACCACTTCTTTGGCCAAGGTGCCGGTTAATAACCCAACCGTTGCCGGCCAGTTATCTCGATGCAGCCCCATCGGTTCAAAAATCGGTGTGAGCGTCTGCCCAATCCAAGATAAGATAGACTCGCTACTGGCGTCCCCCACGCTCAACCCACCCTGCAGCGTTAAAGCATTCAAACCACCCAGGATGACACACACGGGAATAATAAATCGACCCGCACGCGTGATAAAATATTGCAACCGTCGAGCCGTTTCTTTTGCCAACCGACGAAACGATGGCCGATGATACGCAGGCAGTTCCAGTATCAATGGCGAAGTGGGACCACGTAACAACGTTTTTCGCAGCAAAAAACCCGTGAGCACCGCCATCAAAATGCCGATTATATACAGCGAAAATACCACGTTTTGGCCGCCGGTTGGAAAGAATGCCGCTACAAAAACCGCATAAATAGCCAAGCGCGCGCTGCACGACATAAACGGGCTCATGAGCACGGTCAGTAACCGGTCACGCTCAGAATCCAACGTACGCGCCGCCATGATGGCCGGCACATTGCATCCAAACCCGACAATCATGGGCACAAACGACTTGCCTGGCAAGCCTAACATGCGCATGAGTTTATCCACGACAAACGCCGCCCGGGCCATGTAACCGGATGCTTCGAGCAAGGCCAAAAAGAAATACATCGCGGCCATCACGGGAATAAAGGTCAGCGTGGTATTAATCCCCATCCCAACGCCATTGGCACACAAAGCAATCACCCAAGCAGGTGCATGAAGCGCGTGCAAAGCCCAAGCGAATCCTTGCACAAAAATGGTGTCGGTGGTGATGTTAAAGAAATCCTGGAACGCGCCGCCCACGTTAATCGCCAAGA
>JAOAUO010000021.1:2265-3397 GCA_030157565.1 Legionellaceae bacterium | reverse complement strand
GGGCTCACCATGGGAGGCACCCTGGCGTTTTACACTTACAGTACCTATATGCAAAAATACTTAATCAATAGCGTCGGGATGACAAAGGATACGGCCACCCTGATATCTGCCGCAACCTTGTTTGTTTTCATGCTGGTCCAACCCTTGGTGGGCGCGCTGTCTGATAGAATTGGCCGTCGACCCATTTTAATTGCTTTTGGCGTGTTGGGTACGATTCTAACCGTACCCATTCTGACGATGTTGCAACAAGTTGAAACATCGTGGGGCGCGTTTTGGCTCATCATGTTGGCGTTGATGGTTGTCAGCGGTTATACCTCCATTAATGCAGTCGTAAAAGCCGAATTATTTCCTGTTGAAATTCGAGCGTTAGGCGTAGGCCTTCCTTACGCCATCACCGTATCAGTATTTGGCGGAACGGCCGAATACGTGGCGTTGTGGTTTAAAAATCAAGGCATTGAAAGCGGTTTTTATTGGTATGTGACTGCATGCATTGGATGTTCGCTGTTGGTCTATTTGTGCATGAAAGACACCAAGGATCATTCGCGAATGGATGAGGCAGCAGGGCGTGGCGTGAGAGCCCAGGCGGGCGGCCAGGACAATACCTTGACGCCAGTGCATAGTGTGCTGAGCTAAGGATCGCTAGTTATTGCCTGTTGGCGTAGATTCCTTTATAATTCGCGCGAAAAGATGGGTGAATTAGTGAGAAATCGACAAGGTCTTCGGGGTGCGCGACGGTTGCTGCTTATTCAGTTAGGCGTATCCATGTTGATTGCGTGCATTGCATTATGGGTCAATAGCGTACCCGCGGCGTATTCAGCGGTGCTCGGCGGACTGGTCTGTGTTGTGCCTAATGCATATTTTGTCCGGGCGTTGTTTTCGCATGGTGGTTCGCGGGCCGCAAGGCAGATTGTCAATGGCTTCTATCGGGGAGAGGCATTGAAGCTGATGCTCTCGGCTGCGCTGTTTACACTGGTGTTCAAGTGTTTTACTATAGACCCCTTGGTATTTTTTATGGCATATATTACGGCGCAAATGGTGTTTTGGTTTGCCCCATTGATTGTTGTTAACAAACAAAAATAGGCTTAAATGTGACTGAAATGATTTCAAATGGTGATTACATCAAGCATCACCT
>JAOAUO010000021.1:0-2255 GCA_030157565.1 Legionellaceae bacterium | reverse complement strand
TGTTAAAGCAATGCAATTTGGTTCTGAGGGCGGCTTCTGGACCTTGAATTTAGATACATTGTTTTTTTCCATTGTATTGGGTTCGTTGGCAATGTTGCTGTTGTATATGGGTTCGCGTCGCGTGTCGACTGGCGTGCCAGGCAAACTGCAAAACTTTGCGGAGTTGATGCTGACATTCGCGGATAACCAAGTTAAAGATTGCTTCCATGGCAAAAGCCTACTCATAGGCCCCTTGGCGCTGACTATATTCATTTGGGTGTTTTTAATGAATTTCATGGACATTTTGCCGGTTGATATATTGCCTCTTGTGGCGAAGCTAGCTGGGTTCCATTATTTGAAAGTGGTCCCTACCAATGACTTGAATCTAACGTTTTCCTTGTCGCTGTCCGTTTTCTTGTTGATTATTTTTTATAGCATAAAAATCAAAGGTGCGAAGAGCTTTTTGAAAGAGCTTACGTTGCAGCCGTTCAACACGCCGTATTTGATTCCATTTAATTTATTGCTTGAATTGGTCGGTTTGATCGCCAAGCCCATTTCGTTATCGTTACGGTTGTTTGGTAATTTATATGCCGGCGAATTGATCTTTATTTTGATAGCATTGCTGACGCTGAATGCAGATCCTGCCGCATCGCTCGCAGGCACCGTGAGTTTAGGTGTTGCGCAATTCGTGTTGTCACTGGCATGGTCCATTTTCCATATTCTGGTGATAACATTGCAGGCCTTTATTTTCATGGTATTGACGATTGTATATTTAAGTCTTGCCCATGAAGATCATTAGAATTGGAGTTTGGACAAAAAAGCATGAAAAAGGCCTCATGCTTTTCTGTCCAAATATAATGGGCTTGTCGCGGTTGAGGGAGGCCTGCGTATTTAATGAAGGGTTTGCGATGCTGGGCTGACACGCTCAAACCCTCAATTAAATACACTGAACTCTCTAAAGATTGATGAGCTGATTATATTTGGACGAAATGACATGCGTTTTTTTGCATGTCGTTTTGTCCAAACTCCAAATTAGAATCATTACTATTATTAAACGTTGTCCATTAAGGGGATTGATATGCAAGCAGTAGAATTAATAGCACATGTTCAAGGCATGACAGTGATTGCAGTGGCGCTCTTGATTGGTTTAGGCGCATTGGGAACGGCGATTGGCTTTGGACTGTTAGGTGGTAAGTTTTTAGAAGGTGCGGCCCGTCAGCCTGAAATGGTCCCTATGCTTCAGGTTAAAATGTTTATTGTGGCCGGTTTGCTGGATGCGGTGACCATGATCGGCGTGGGTATTGCACTGTTCTTTACCTTTGCAAATCCATTCTTAAGCAATTTAGGCGCTTAATAAAAAGGGGGGTGCGTTGAGCACCCCTTGATTGTTGCAGGAGATATAAACCTTGAACATCAATTTAACGTTAGTCGTACAAATGCTCGTGTTTATCGTGTTTGTATGGTTTACCATGAAATTTGTTTGGCCACCGCTTGTCAAGGCGCTGGAAGAACGACAAGAAAAAATTGCAGACGGTTTGGCCGCTGCTGAGCGAGGACGTCGCGAGCTCGAGCTGGCTCAGCATCGTGCGAAAGATGAGATGAAGCACGCTAAAGTTCAATCCGCTGAAATTGTTGAGAAAGCCAATCGCCGTGCGGGGCAAATTATTGATGAAGCCAAAGAAGAAGCGCGCGCTGAAGGGCTGCAATTGGCTAAAATAGCACAAGAACACATTTCGCAAGAAGTGAACCGTGCGAAAGACGGGCTTCGCAAGCAAGTGGCTGCATTGGCCGTGACGGGCGCTGAGAAAATATTGATGCGAGAAATTGATGCCGAATCAAACCGTGCATTGCTGGACCAATTGATTAAAGAGATTTGACATGTCAGATAACGTCACGATTGCCAGACCCTATGCCAAAGCCATCTTTAATCATGCGCTCGCTCAAAAAAAATTAGCTGAGTGGTCCATTATATTGCAAGCGTTGGCGGACGTTGTTCTGGATAGCAATGCGTCTTGTTTCATCTGCAATCCAGCCACTCCCCCTGCATTGCAAACGCAGTTATTGCAGGGTGTGTTGGATCAATTAAATATCAAAGGTGACTCGGACACAACGGCATCGTTGATTCACTTGCTGACTGCGAACAAGCGTTTAATGTTGATCCCTGATATTTGTACTCAATTTGAATTGTTGCGTGCAGAACAAGAAAAAACACTGACGGCCTATGTGAGCACGTTTGCCGCATTGCCTGATGAACAACAACAGCAACTGATTCAATC
>JAOAUO010000020.1 GCA_030157565.1 Legionellaceae bacterium | reverse complement strand
CATAAAGGCTTGATTTGGATGAAATGACATGCGTTTTTTGCATGTCATTTCATCCAAACGCCATATCTGATGATGTGGATCCGCTAAAAACCAATGGACACACGCCCTAGCAATACTAGTATTAAATAGATGACTAGGATGGTACCAATCAGCCCCGTGGGACCATATCCCCAACTTCTGCTATACCCCCATGTTGGCAAGCCGCCAAGAAGCAGTAATATTAATAAAATTAGCAATATTGTACCCATGATTTCCTCCATTAGAAAAAATTGTTACACCTTAAATATAGCGTATAAATCTTTCTTTTGTATGAGATTTGTTAAATAGTTTATTGTGGATTTCATTGTTAAATAAAGGAAAGTATTGGTGTGTTTTTTAATTAAAAATTCGCGATTATTTTTTTTATGAACCATAATAAATTATCAAGAAATGGTGTTTAAAACTTGATAAGCCCCTTAACAGAGATAATCGAATGATGTGAAGGGATAGGATATTTAAAATAATGAAGGATATTAAAATGAATCAATTCAACTTAGATAAAAAAGCCATGCAAAAACAACATGAAGAAGCCGCTAAACATTACCAAGAAGCCTCTAAGCACCATCAAGAAGCGGCAACCTTTCATAAAAATGACCAGCACGTTGAAGGACACGCGGCTGCCCACAAGGCTTATGGACACTCAGCCCAAGCGGAAGAGCATGCATCAGAAGCATCAAAACATGGCGCAGGAATTCCTTCTTTTAAAAGCGCTCAGTCTGCTAAAGATAAACCATGACTTAAAAATAATCATCGGTACACGCTGTGGTATTAAAGGTTGCCTCGTGCCGGTTATTCATTAATGGAATAAAACCAAAGGAGTATTTTATGAACCACATACATGTTGTTAAAGCCAGTGAAATTACAGGGACAAAAGTTAAAAATATGGAGGGAGAAAACCTCGGTGAAATAAATGAAGTGGTTATTGATAAGGCGCAAGGGAAAGTAAGTTATTTGGTATTGGATTTTGGAGGCCTATTTGGCTTCGGAAATAAGTATTTTGCTATGCCATGGAATTTGTTCACATATGATGAAAATGATGGGAATTACGTCATCAGAATTGACAAGGAACGATTAAAGAATTCGCCTGGATTTGACAAAGATAATTGGCCGAATTTTTCCGAACTATCGTTCGTCAAATCAATCAATCAATATTATTTGTGATGATTTGGATGCTGCGCGCATTCCTGTAAGGTCACTGCCTTATCATTACGAAGGAGAAGAGCATGAATAAAAACATTTTTGAAGGAAAGTGGGAAGAAACAAAGGGGAAGATGAAGCAATTATGGGGAAAATTGACGGATGATGATTTTAAGGTGATCGAAGGCAATCATCAAGAAATTTTTGGTACATTGCAGAAACATTATGGCTACACTAAAGAGCAGGCTGAAAAAGCGATAAAAGATTTTAAAAGCAAGGATTAATCTTTTATCGGTCTCAGTCATCGTTTCGGCAATCATCTCGTCCCCGCTTTCGCGGGGACGACAGACAAATCAACTGACACAAGGATGACTGAGGCCCCAAGGATACTCATCCTCCTGTCATGCAGCCGATAAAAGAAAATGCAGGTGCGTATGGATTTGGTGTATTCTATGTAGAAAGGATGCAATACAAGGACTGAACAAGGAGTTGTTATGAAATTATATTATGCACCAGGCGCTTGCTCTCTGGTCGTACGAATTATTATCAATGAATTGGGCCTTGAATCTGAATTTGAGTCCGTTAACTTAATGACAAAAAAAACAGAAAAAGGTGCGGATTATTTAGCGATCAACCCCAAAGGTGCGGTTCCTGCGCTACAGTTAAACAGCGGCGAAGTGCTGACTGAAAACGCCATTATTTTGCAGTATTTGGCTGATGCTTCAAAAGCAACACAATTGCTCCCTCAGATATCAGATTTCAACCGCTATCGAGTATTGGAATGGCTCAATTACATCACAACTGAATTGCATAAAGGGATCGGTGTTCTATTTAATCCAGCTATGTCTGATGATTTGAGAAACAATCTCTTTATTCCCTTGATAAAATCCAAACTGAGTTATGTCAACAAACACCTTGAAGAGAATACTTATTTGCTAGGAAATCACTTTACTCTCCCTGATGCTTATTTATTTGTGATGTTACGGTGGGCTTTATATTTTAAATTGGATTTAAACGAGTGGACCAACCTGGCACGGCATTTTACTGAACTGAGTGACAGGCCATCGGTTCAAAAATCATTGAGTCAGGAATAATATCGTCGATTATAAATTTTCTTTACTGGACTCTAAAATGCCCGCTAAAACCAATGTGATAGGGGGAGGGCGTGCTATTGGCTTTTTTTTGAGTAGCTCGCTTACGATCACCGTCTTATACCTTCCTTCGCTGAATCCTCTTGCGCCACAGTGATCTGCATTATTGGTGCTAATTATGTGTTAAGATTCAAAAAAAACACACTATGGTATTATTATTTTGATTTTTATGCGGTTCATCAAGCGCAGTAAGCTATTTTGTTTTATTTCAGGACTCATGATGGGTTATTTTGTTGGGTCCTCATCCTGGTTCATTTTAATGGCCATTGTGGGCTTTGTTATTTATAAAACAAAGCGCCCTGAGTCGCTTCACATGAAAAACAACCTACTCCCTTTTTTAAATCCAGTGAGGGATAACGTTGTAACGCGAATGAGCCCAGTCCAGGGGGGCAATACAGTGCTTGCAGCGGAGATGAGCGGGGAAATATTGTTGGAGATTGAAGCGTATTGTAAATGGGCGAATATTCCGGATTTGGCGGCTTTTATTGAAAAATCGACTGGTTTGGTGTTTTCCAAAGATAAAGATTGGATTCGGCATCAATTGTAGTTTAGACGAAATGACATGCAAAAACACGCATCTCATTTCGTCTAAATATAACGCGCTCATCCATCTCTAATGAGATCCGTGTATTGAATGAAGGGTTTGAGCGTGCTTGCTCACCATCGCAAATCCCTCATTCAATATGCGGCCCGTTCTCTGCCTCGACAAGCTTCAACGACACTCAAATAGGTTATATCGGAATTGAAGTTCTTCTGGAAAGGGTGTAACTTAAAATCGTTCATTCATCATCTTACACGGAGTTGGCCATGAAAAAATCATTAGTATTAACCACTGTATTGTTGGGCATTGCGTCATTCAGCCTGAGTGCTGCCGATCCTTTAACACAGGTAGGTAAGGGCGTAGGAGAAGTCGCTGGTGGTGTTGTTAACGTCACTGAAAAAGCGGCAAAAAGCGCTGTGAACCTAGGTGAAGCTGCTGTGAACGGCACTGAAAAAGCTGTTGTCGACCTAGGAAAAGGCGTTAAGAATGGCTATGACGCGGTCACGAAGTAATAACAATCGTAATTTGGGTCAAGACCCAATATCAAATATTGCGCTTTGCGGTGAGCCCCTTCGTCATGAGGGCTTGCCGTAAAGTATCTTGCTCATCGCTGGTTAACACGTCTCCATATTGATTGCTAATGAAAAACATATCCTCAACCCGTTCGCCTGCGGTCGCGATTTTTGCGCGGTGCAAATGAATGTTTTGATTCAGAAAAATTTGACTAATATAGGCCAATAATCCAGGCCGATCACTGGTGACTAAAAATAAACCGGTTTGTTGGCGTTCATGATCTTGGGTATACGTGATTTGAGGTGAACGATTAAAATGGGCTTGTGTGCGTGAAAGCCTGCGTTGAATGATGCTTGGCCGTGACGTTGGGTCTGCGAGATGACGCCTGAGCGATTCTTGAATGGTTTTGATCCGCTTCTCATCCACCACGGCTTGATTGTTCTCATCGAGAATAATATACGTGTCTAGGTCGAACTCATTGTTGCACGTGAGAATGGTGGCGTCTTGGATGGTGACGCGGTGATTGCTTAAGACGGCTGTGGTGAGGGTGAACCGATCGTCTCGATGGGGCATATAAATAAAGACCTCGGTGCCCCCTAGACTATGGTGTGGCATGATGAGTACCAATGGGTACTGCGTGCAGGCAAGGATTGCTTTTGTATGATGCGCAATGCTTTCAACGGTCTCATGTAAAAAATAGTTGTTTTTAAACGTGTGCCAAAGCGTTTCAATGGAGGCCGTTTGCACGCCAGCCTGTTGCAAGATACCCAAGGCCTGTTGGCGGCGTGCTTGAATGAGTGCCGTTTCATTTTTTAATGTTTTTTCCTGACGCATGGCCTGGCGAGCCGCTAGGTATAATTCTTTCAGCAACGAATCTTTCCATGTATTCCACAAGGCAGGATTGGTGCCTACAATGTCTGCAACCGTCAGTAAATAGAGGTAGTCCAGGTATTCATTCTCTGGAAATACGCTGCAGAAACGCGAGATGGTATTCGAGTCGTAGATGTCTTCCCGTTGAGCCGTTTTTGACATGAATAAGTGGTGGCGCACCAACCAGGTCAATAAAGCTTCTTCATCTTTTTCTAAATGGTGGCGTTTTGCAAATGCGCTCGCCTCTATGGCCCCTAATTCACTGTGGTCTCCTCCACAGCCTTTCGATATATCATGAAACAGTCCGGCCAGATACAGGATTTCTGGTTTTGAGATAGCGGGCATTAAGCGGGCTGCCAGCGGAAACTGTGTCGCAAAATCGGGGTCGTTAAAGCGCGCCAGGTTACGAATCACAAATAAGGTGTGCTGCTCTACGGTGTACACATGAAATAAATCATATTGCATTTGCCCCGTAACTCGGGCGAACGCATTTAAATAATGCCCCAGCACGCCATACTGGCTCATGCGCTGCAGGGCATCATAGGGGTTGTTCCCTGATTTTAAAATATTCATGAACGTGTGAGTGGCTAACGTGGATGAACAGAAATCTTGGGTCAAGCGGTATAAGTTTTGATGAATCAAGCGAATGGTGCTCGCGCTAACACCTTGAATGGCCGGTTTTCTTGCGATCCACAAAAACAGGTCTAACAGAGCATGCGGGTTGTTTGAAAAAATAGACGACTCTCTGGCTTCAATGTAGTGATTTGAGAGCTGAAATGAATCATCCAGCCGGTCGAAACGCTGTGTGGTTGGATACACAATCGTTTCGGAAAACCACTGCAACAACATTTCATTTAATTCACGCGCACGCTTAATGGCATTAAAATAAATTTTCATGAATTGCTCAATCGCAAGGGCCGTGGGGTTATCTTCAAACCCAAATAGAGCGGCCAGTTTGATTTGATAATCAAACAACAATCGATCTTCTCGTTTGTGTGCCAACAGATGTAGGGCAAAGCGAACCCGCATCAAAAAATGCTGGCAATGGATCAATTCTTCATATTCTTTTTGTGTGATAAATCCATAATGAACGCCATCAGCCAGGGTATGTATGCCAAAGTGCCGTTTACCAATCGCTAATAAAACATGCAAGTCTCGTAATCCGCCAGGACCATATTTGATGTTCGGCTCTAGGTTGTAAGCGGTTTCGTTGTATTTTTTATAGCGGGCCTGTTGTTCTTGTTGTTTTGCAAAAAAATAATCGTGACTGGTCCACATGTGGAGAGGGTGCGTTTTATAACGAAGGGTTTCCATCAGTGCGCCGGCACCGCATAAGACGCGCATGTCAAGGATGCTGGATATCACGCTCACCTCGTGCGCCGCTAACTCCGCGCAAGCACAGACTGGGGTGATTTGATGGCTGACTTCTAATCCTATATCCCAACAATCTTGAATAAAATGTTCGGCACCTTGCAGGCAAGCGGCGGGAGCCGTTTCATCGTGCAATATCAATAAATCGATGTCTGAATGCAGCTGGAGTTCACGCCGCCCGTAACCACCGAGTGCGAGCAAACACAGGTGATTGCCTTGTTCAAGCGCATGTTTGTGAAACAATGCAATCAATGCGGCATCAATGCCTTCGACTAGTTTACGCGTGATGGAGGTGATGTGTCCTTTTTTAGACAATTCATGACCCAGCGCTGTTTTTAGCGTCTCGAGGGTTTGTCTTAGAGACAAGAGGGTGTTATTCATCATGCGAAGAAGTGACCAACTGAAACGTATCGGGTCACCATTGGGGGTGCACGAAGGTGGGTATGCGTGACAACCACATGAGTCGACATTATTCGCCCATTTTAGCCTTGGCTTTGTCTCTCATTTCTTGGGTCATTTTATCCATTTTAACTTTTTGTTTGGCATCCAGAACTTGGTTTATTTGATACCGTGTCATGACGCGCATTTGAGTGATTTCGCCGACGAGTTTTTCTTTTTGGGTAATCAAGTCCTGCATTTTTCCTTCGTTTAGCACGCTCTCTTTTGCCAGATCGTTTAATTGCATGCTGATTGTACGCATTTCAATGAATTTAGGCTTCATGCTTGTTTTTGCTTGATCAGTGATGGCTTTAATTTTATTTTTTTGGTCGGCTGTTAAGTCCAGTTTACCGACCATTTTTTCAAAATGCTTGTCCATGTGCCATGCGTGTAATTTATGTTCGGTGGAGCCTGAACAGCCGCTGTCGCAAGCGATCGCGTTTTGTCCCATGAGGACTGAGAAAGCCAGAGCTGATAACCATATTATTTTTATATTCATCATCTTTCCTTGGTTGAATTGCACGGTTAAACATCCGGTTGTAGTATAGACCAATAGTCAGATGGATTGCTAAGTTAATTTTTCATTGATTAGAGGGGGATGGATGTGCTATAACTGACGCGTTTTTAACTACACACACGTTTCGTCACATACGGCGGGGTCCCGCAAGGGTGCAGTATGGGAAACGTGGAGGCATAACCCTGGAGAATAGATATGAAAATTAGTATGCGTGAATTACTTGAAGCCGGCGCTCACTTTGGCCACCGGACACGTTTTTGGAACCCTAAAATGGCTGAGTACATTTTCGGTTCACGAAATAAAATCCACATTATTGACCTTGAAAAAACCATTCCTATGATGAACGATGCGTTGAATCACATCGGTCGTTTGGCCTCTAATAAAGCGAAAATTCTTTTTGTTGGCACGAAGCGTGCGGCACAAGGAAGCATTCGTGAGCACGCTGCGCGTTGCGGAATGCCATATGTTGATCACCGTTGGTTAGGTGGCATGTTGACCAATTACAAAACTGTTCGCCAATCTATTTTTCGATTGAAAGAATTAAAGAAATTGCGTGATGAAGGTGCATTCAATGGCATGATCAAGAAAGAAGCATTGATGTTGACCCGTGAGTTAGAAAAACTGGAACGCAGCTTAGGCGGCATTCAGGATATGGGCGGTTTGCCAGATGCTTTGTTTGTGGTAGACGTTGGGTTTGAGCACATCGCTGTTGAAGAAGCACGTCGCTTAAAAATACCGGTTATTGGCATTGTTGATACCAATAACAACCCAGACAACATTGATTACATCATTCCTGCCAATGATGATTCTATGCGAGCGGTCAATATTTATGTGCGTTGCGTTGCGGATGCCATTCTGGACGCGAAGAATGCCAACACAGTGGGTGGCATTCCTTCTGTGACTGAATTCGTTGAATTGCCCATGACGGACAAAGACGCGGCTCAGTAATTTGATTTGAAACGAAGGGGGCGTTGATTGATTTGACGCCCCCTTTTTTACATGAGGAATAAACATGACGATTAGTGCTGCATTGGTAATGAAATTACGCCAGCTTTCTGGCGCAGGAATGATGGCTTGTAAGAAAGTCTTGATAGAAACAGGCGGCGATATTGAGCAAGCCATTCTTGAATTGCGAAAATCCGGCCAAGCCCACAAAAAAGCCGATAGAATTGCGGCTGAAGGCATGGTTTCTGTTGCACAATCCAGCGATAAACGCACCGCCACCATCGTTGAAGTGAACAGTGAAACCGATTTTGCAGCGCGTGCAGAAGGGTTTGTTGCGTTTGTTAATGGGGTTGCTCAAACCGCATTGAACACAGCGGCACCCACAGTAGACGCATTGGCTACTGAAACGCTTCAGGGTAGCAATACGGCGATTGAACAAGCGCGTCAAGAGTTGGTCGCGGTGATTGGTGAAAACATTCAATTGCGTCGTTTAGAGCATGTGCATGCGCCTGAGGGTGTGGTTGGTTTTTACTTGCATGGCACTCGCATTGGCGTTGTCGTTGCCTTGAACGGTGGCGATGAATCGTTGGCCAAAGACATTGCTATGCACATTGCCGCGGCACGTCCAATGGTCGTGAGCCCAAATCAAGTCCCCGCTGATGCCATTGAAAAAGAGCGTGAAGTGTTCACGGCACAAGCCAAAGAAAGTGGAAAACCACAAGATATTATCGATCGCATGATTGAAGGTCGAATCAGTAAATTTGTGGATGAGATTGCACTATTAGCGCAGCCTTTCGTCAAAGATCCCAATATCAAAGTCGGGCAATACTTAAAAGACAAACAAGCCGAAGTGCTTTCTTTTGTTCGATTTGAAGTAGGCGAAGGCATTGAGAAAAAAGAAGATAATTTCGTGGAAGAAGTCATGGCGCAGGTGCGCGAACAATGATGAGCCACACCGAACCCGCCTTGAAGTACAAGCGCATTCTGCTCAAGTGCAGCGGAGAGGCATTGATGGGCAAATCGCACTTTGGCATTGATCCTTCTGTATTGGATAAAATTGCTAGCGATGTAGCCGGCCTGATTCAAATGGGTGTTGAGGTGGGCTTGGTGATTGGTGGGGGCAACTTGTTCCGAGGCAAGGCATTATCCGAAGCTGGATTAGGCCGTGTCACGGGCGATCACATGGGCATGCTGGCCACCGTGATGAATGCGTTAGCATTGCGTGACGCGCTGGAACGCATTGATTTGCCGACCCGTATTATGTCAGCCATTCCCATGTTGGGCGTGGTTGATTCGTATCATCATCGAAAAGCCATCACGCATTTACGCAGTGGACATGTGGTTATCTTCGCCGCAGGCACCGGAAACCCTTTTTTCACAACCGATACAGCCGCTTGCTTGCGCGCCATTGAGGTGGGGGCAGATGTCGTGCTGAAAGCCACCAAGGTTGATGGCATTTACTCTGAAGACCCCGTTAAAAATCCATCCGCAATACGCTATGATTATCTCACTTACCGTGAAGTATTAACCAAAGGGTTGCAAGTGATGGATGCTACAGCCATTTGTTTGTGTGAAGAACAATCGATGCCGTTACAGGTGTTTGATATGGATACACCGAATGCATTGAAGAGAATTGTGATGGGTGAGCGAGTGGGAACCATTGTTGGAGCAAATCATGATCAATGAAGTTAAGTTAGATGCTGAAAGACGGATGAAAAAAACCGTTGAGTCGTTAGTCCATGAGATGACAAAAATAAGAACAGGACGGGCGAATGCCAGCTTTTTAGATCACGTGACCGTGGACTATTATGGCAATCCAACCCCTTTGAATCAAGTGGCCACGGTGAACAGCAGTGACTCACGCACGTTATTGGTGACCCCATTTGAAAAGTCCATGGTGGCGGCGATTGAAAAAGCCATTTTAACATCCAATCTAGGGCTAAACCCCTCAACCGCAGGTAGCGCCATTCGGGTGCCGATGCCGGCATTAACGGAAGAACGCCGTAAAGAAATGACGCGTGTTGTGAGAGGGGAGGCTGAGCAAGCGCGTGTGTCTATTCGCAACATTCGCCGTGATGCAAATAGTCACGTGAAAGACTTGGTGAAAGACAAGCACATCTCTGAAGATGACGAACGCCGTGCGAATGATCTGGTTCAAAAATTAACGGACAAACACATTGCGGATGTGGATGTTGTGTTGGCTGAAAAAGAAAAGGACTTAATGCAGATTTAGTTTTTTTTGAGGGTTTGATGCAATGTGCAGTTTGAATGGAATGACATGCAAAAATAAGCATGTCATTTCGTTCAAACATAATCAACACCTCAATGTTTAGAGAGCTTCTTGTATTTAATTGAGATTTTTAACGTCTCTTCATTTCATTGCAAGGGTCAATAAAGAATATTAAACGCCCATTCTTGACAAAAAAAGAACAATAAGTTATGATTCCTCCATTTTCTGAAATAGGGGGGGGCATGTATAAATTAGCCGTATTTTTAATGAGCTGTTCTAGCTTGGTTTTCTCCGCTCAAATGACAAACGCTATTCAGGGTGTTGGCCCGCAGGGCTCCGTTCGCCCGTATATTTGTATACAAAATGCAGCGGGACATGTTTCATTATCCCTTTCACCCGGGGCATCCGGGGATGCAAATGCGGCGTCTGGAAATCCTTATTATGCAGGTGCTAGCTTACGGTTTGGGGGATGTGGCACGGACAACAGTTATTTAGGCTATGTTGGATTTACAATCAACAACAGCGGCAATAATGCCGTCAGCAGCTACTCTCCTCCGAATGGGGTGCACGTGGAGTATGTCAATCCCAGCATTGATAGCAAGGGGCGGGTGAGCGGCTCCATTGCGTATACACCGATTAAAGTCAATTCAACCATGCATCAAGCCTTGCCCGCCAAAAATTGGCTCTTTGCTGGTATCAATTTATCAGGATTGGAATTTAGCAAAACCATTGTTCCGTTTGTTATTCCCAATCTCTCGATGATTGATAGCAATACACTTAACTCGGATTTACACGATACCGAAGCGTTTATTGATGCAGGCATGAACACGGTACGCGTGCCGGTTAGTTGGGGGTATTTGCAATTGGACGGTCCCGGCATTGGCCCCATCAACCAGGCCTATTATGAAAACTACGTGCGCCCACTCTTACAAACACTGACTCAAGCCAAAGTGCACACAATCGTTGATTTACACGCCTACATGCGTTATTCCAAGTTTGGGGAACAATACGCGGGTTGCGGACCGGATGGCCCTTGTCCGGATGGCACGATGATACTGGATGAAAAGGCTTATCAATCGGTATGGGGACAGTTGATGAGCCTGATTCAAAACGATGAGGCCATTGATAAAGCGTATATTCTAGCGGATTTGATCAATGAGCCGGTTGGGGTTCCAGATGATAAGGTGTTTACTATTCAAGCTTCTTTGATTCGTATGTTGCGAAACCAAGGTTTTGAAGGTTATATTTTAGTCGAAGGCAACAGTTGGTCTGGTTTGCACTCATGGACCACAGAACAATGGACGGGTAAAAACGGCCAAACATATAGCAACGCCAACTTGTTCACGCGTGCCCATTTTCTGAAGGCAGGCATTCAAGATTTGTCTAAAATTTTAATGAATGTTCATCAGTATCTTGATAGTGATTTCAGTGGCACACACGAGACGTGCCAACAGAATTTAGATAGCACCGGTCCGAATGGATTTAACTTAAATGCATTTGTGGATTATTTAACAGAAAATCAGTTGCAAGCGATTGTCACTGAATTTAGTGCAGGGAGAAACGCGAGTAGCTGCCGTGAACCGTTGGTTAAATTCATGACTTATCTTAAAGACAACGCGGCTAAGAATAAAAATCACGGATTTGTGGGCTGGACCATTTGGGCTACAGGGCATGGTTGGGGGGATTATAACTTGCGCGTGAAGCCTACATCTTATCACATGCCCATTCTTCAAGAGGTGCTCTAGTTTCGGATTTTTTTACGCTATTGTTGCTCGTTTCGTTTGGCCAAAAGCCACGGAACGAGGACAAATAGCACAAGGCCACTCACTAAAAATGTTTCAAAAAAGGCTACGTTTTCAATGGGGATTTGTGTGGGCGGTACGAAGCTGATGAGTATGGTGACCACACAGCAAACCAATCCAGTCCCTGCGACCAACCACATGCCTAGTAAGCCGCCCGGAATTTTGTAGGCGCGGTGTTGATTAGGCCGGCTATAGCGGAGCTTAATGGCGGCTGAAAACATGAAAATATAAGCCAATAATGCCAGCTGGGCACACAGATCACTCAATATCCAGTAAGCGGCATTGATAGAGTCTATGAAAATAAATAAACTGCTTAACGCCGTGAAAATAAGGCCTTGAGCAATCAGGATGATCGTTGGTGCGCCGTGTCGATTGGTGCGTGTAAACGATGGCGGCAAGCTGCCATCTTGTGCCGCGATGAGCAATCCTTTGGTGGGACCGATGATCCATGCAGATACACCACTGATTCCTCCTAAAATAATTAAACCTGCCGTGATGGAGGTCATCCATGGCATGTGGTAGGCATCAAAAAAACGTGCATACGCATCAATTAATCCCGACACCACGCTCAGTGATTCGATGGGGACTACAAGAACAATGGCCAGCGATCCCAGTACCAAGGTTGAGAAAATAATGATGGTGGAATACAGCAGTGCGCGGGGATAATCACGCTGCGGATTTTTTACTTCTTCAGCATGAATGGCGGACATTTCCATGCCTAATAATCCAAATAATACAGCTGAAAACAAGGGGAAGTTGCCCAATGAGCTAAAGTCTGGCAGCCAAGTCGATGCTAGATTGATTTGAATGGGTCGCCCTTGCATGAACCAGATCAAGCCCAAGATCGTGATCCCAATCATGGGTATAATCGTGCCTAGGGACGCACCTAAAATACTGATGATACTGGAAACCCGCATGCCATAACAATTGAGCAGAGTAAATAACCAAAATAACCCAACGATGGTGCCCCACAAATAATAGTGATTGTTGGCCAACGCCGGCGAAAATAAATAGGCCAGAGTGGCCGCAATAAAGGCTAGAATAGTGGGGTACCAGACTATATTATAAATCCATTGCAACCAGATGGTCACAAACGCTGCTCGCCGACCAAATGCTTCACGAACCCACACGTATATACCTCCGGTGTTGGGGTATGCTGTGGCCAGCTCGGCTGCAACCAAGGCTACTGGAATAAAAAAAGCAAATGCGGCAATTAAATAATAGGAAATAAGAGACGCGCCCAATTTTGCCGTGATAGGCAAAGTGCGCAAGCTGTCGACCGCAATCACGTTGATCATGACGAGTGAAAAAACGCTCAAGACTTTTTTACGTTGAGGCACAGAAAATCCTTAGAGAGGGGCTGTTGATACTGTATCGCTGACGTCCCGCGGATAAAGCGGGGTACGTCAGGATATGATTTAAAGTGATAATCGCGTTTATTTGCGAAATATCGGGCTTATAATGGCTTATTATTTCAACCGGTGATATTGCGCAATACATATTGCAGAATGCCGCCATTTCGATAATATTCGAGCTCGTTTGCTGTATCAATTCGACAAAGAACCGGCACGGTCTGTTTGCGACCATCATCATGCGTGATGGACATTTCGAGCCAATCACCCGGCCTTAATGCCTCCGTCACCGGAATATTGATGCGTTCACTGCCGGTCAGTTGCAAGGTTTCTCGTGTGGTTCCTTCCTTAAATTGCAGAGGTAATATGCCCATGCCGATTAAGTTTGAGCGATGAATGCGTTCAAAACTTTCTGTGATCACGGCTTTTACACCCAATAGATTGGTTCCTTTCGCCGCCCAATCCCGAGATGAACCCGTGCCATACTCTTTGCCGGCAAAGACCACCAAATCTTGTTGCTCATCTTGATATAACATGGAGGCATCATAAATGGGCATGACCGTATCCGAGGGAATGTGGCGTGTCACGCCGCCTTCCACTCCAGGGGTCATTTCATTGCGAATACGAATATTAGCAAACGTTCCACGCATCATGATGTGGTGATTTCCGCGTCTTGATCCATATGAGTTGAAGTCCGCTTCTTTGATGCCCTTCGATTTTAAATACAAGCCGGCAGGTGAATTGGCTTTGATGGAGCCTGCGGGTGAAATGTGGTCGGTGGTAATCGAGTCACCCAATAAGGCCAGGATGTACGCTTGTTTAATGGGTTTGATGGGAGCCGGTGTCTTGCCCATGTTTTGGAAAAAAGGCGGGTGTTGAATGTAGGTTGAATCCTCATCCCATGCATAAGTAGTGCCTTCGCCTGTCTCAATGGCTTGCCATTCTGCATCGCCTAAAAAAACGTCGGCATATTCTTTTCGGAACATGCTACCGGTGACTTTTGCCACCTCAGTCGCAATTTCAAGGTTAGAGGGCCATATGTCTTTTAGATAGACTGGATTTCCCTGCGGGTCATTGCCGATGGGGTCTTGGGTTAAATCGATGCAGGTTGTACCACTCAAGGCGTAAGCCACGACCAATGGTGGGGAGGCCAACCAATTGGCACGGACTTGCGGGTGCACGCGGCCTTCAAAATTGCGATTGCCAGATAAGACAGAACAGACCACTAAATCATGCTGAGCCACTGCGTGGTTAATCACATCGGGCAACGGGCCTGAGTTCCCAATGCAAGTGGTGCAACCGTATCCGACTAAGTTAAAACCCAACTCGTCTAAATAATGCTGTAAACCGGCGTGCTTTAAATAGTCAGTGACGACTTTCGAGCCGGGCGCTAGAGACGATTTAACCCAGGGTTTACGTTGCAAGCCTTTCTCGATGGCTTTTTTAGCAACCAGTCCTGCAGCCATTAAAACACTGGGGTTTGATGTATTGGTGCAGCTCGTAATGGCTGCAATGACCACGTCGCCATGGTGCAAGGAGTAATCTTGATCTTTAACCGGGAAGCCTTGGTCTTTTTCCGCTTCTTTACCTAATTCTTTGAGAAACGTTTCAAATTCAAGCGGGAGGGTTTTGAGCGTGACTTTGTCTTGAGGACGTTTAGGTCCTGCAAGAGAAGGGACAATCTGGCCCAAATCAAGACTTAAGCTGTCTGTAAAGATCGGGTCTTCACAGGTGTTGTCATACCAAAGGCCTTGTGCTTTGCTATACGATTCAACCAATGCAATGGTTTGCTCATCACGCCCGGTGAGTTTTAAATAACGGATGGTTTCTTTGTCTACGGGGAAAAATCCACAGGTAGCACCGTATTCAGGGGCCATGTTTGAAATGGTGGCGCGATCAGCCAGGGACAATTCAGCCAGTCCTGGGCCGTAAAATTCCACAAATTTACCCACGACACCTTTTTTTCTGAGCATTTGTGTCACTGTTAATACCAGATCAGTGGCGGTAATGCCTTCAGGGAGTCGACCGATGAGTTTAAAACCAACCACTTCAGGGATGAGCATGGATACAGGTTGACCCAACATGGCCGCTTCGGCTTCAATGCCGCCTACGCCCCAGCCTAGAATGCCTAATGCATTGATCATGGTGGTGTGTGAATCCGTACCGACTAATGTATCTGGATACGCATAACAAACGCCATCGTGTTCACTACTCCAGACCGTTTTGCCTAAGTATTCCAGGTTGACCTGGTGACAGATGCCTGTGCCAGGCGGGACGACTTGAAAGTTGGCAAACGCTTTTTGGCCCCAGCGTAAAAATTCATAGCGTTCGTTGTTGCGTTCCATTTCAATGGAGGTATTGATCTTCATCGCATCGGATGAAGCAAATTTATCGACCATGATGGAATGATCGATGACCAAATCAACAGGCGATAACGGGGATATTTGCTCAGGGTTCCCGCCTAATTCGGCAATGGCCGTCCGCATGGCCGCTAAATCAACCACGGCAGGTACACCGGTAAAGTCTTGCATCAAAACCCGTGTCGGGCGATAAGCAATTTCATGCTGAGATGTTTTGGTGTTAATCCAGCCGGCGATGGCTTTAATATCGTTCGTAGTGACCGTGGTACCCTCTTCAAAGCGCAATAGATTTTCCAGCAACACTTTGAGCGAGTAGGGGAGTCGGTTGATGCCTGGGTGTGTTTGCTCTAGAGCCTTCAGGCTATAATAATGATAGGTTTTCCCATTCACGTGCAATTGCGATTGCGTGGAAAGCGTGTCTTGACCCACGTTCATAAAAAGGCTCCTGAATTTAAAAGCTCCATGATATCTCAAAATGGAGGCGTTCACCATGTTTTGCCTCACGCGTGTTGTGTTGATTCTCTCAATGTTTTTCTTTTAAAAAATTGTTTTTTAAGAGAAAAGCATTGATGGTATACTTTTTAGCCCCTATCTCTCGGTTTTGCCATCATGCGGATTCGTCAACGGATCATGATTTTAGCTGTGACCGTGATTTTCATTTATTTATTCCTATTACAAATCCAGGCCATTTGGCCTTTCACCATTGATGATATGTACATTACCCTCCGTTATGCGGATCATTGGGCACAGGGATTGGGATTGGTGTGGAACGCTGGGGAATTACCCGTTGAAGGGTATTCTAATTTTAGTTTTGTGCTCCTTGGTCGTTTGGCCATATCGCTCGGAATAAACCCGGTTTATTTTTTAAAATGCCTGGGCGTTGTGGGCTTATTCTTCACGTGTACCGCTGTTTACCGTCTGTCTCGATTTTGGTTTTTACCTCGTATTGCGGTGATTCCGGTCATTTGGTTGCTGGCTTATTCAGGAGAAATCATCTGGAGTGTGAGTGGGTTAGAAACCACGGTCTACCAGGCGTTGGTGGCCTATTCAGTGGTGTTTCTTTTAAAAGGATTGGGATATTGTCCTTTTTCACAACCGGCGATCAAAGATACATGCGTGGATGGCGCTGAAAAAAGGAACTCTCGCCTCCGACAGAAAAAAAATCATACTTATTTACAATCGATGGCATTAGCCGGCATTTTCTTGGCGTTTGCTGGCTTCACGCGTCCAGAAGCCCCTGTTTTAATGGCGGTATTCATGGGGCTTGCGTGGTTTAGCTCATCATTGGGCAAACCTGACTCAAACGCTGGGTTTGGGTTGTTTGTCGCGTTGTTTATGGTGTGTTTTGTGCCTTACTTTTTATGGAGATGGCATTATTTTGGACGATTATTTCCCAATCCTATCTATTGCAAAGGGTTAACCGGTGCCCTTGATCTCACCCTAATTAAACAGTATTTAAATCTGGCGTGGCCTTTCATGGCATTGGCTGTACCTGCGATTTGTACTCGTCACGACAAGCGGCATTATTTTTTATGGCTGCCGAGCGTGGTGTATGGTTTTTTATTGATGGGCGCCTCACCTGTGGTGGCTTTTGATAATCGTCTCTTTTTGCCGGCATTTGTTTTATTGTTGCCGCTGAGTCTTCAAGGGATTCAAGTCATATGGGTGAAGTTTTTAAAACAGCGAGATGACGTGAGTGATGTGGTCATTTGGGGCGTTTCTTGTTTGTTGTTGTTTTTTTGTATCCCTAAAATGCCGTTATCCGGGTATCGGCATTTTGCTCAGAATCCACAAGCCGGGGAAGCGCTACGCTTGCGTGTGATTCATTGGCTGGATGAAAACACACCGCCCACCAGCCGTGTGGTTCTAGCCGATTGCGGTTTGATTCCGTATCTTAGCCCACATCGATTTATTGATTCTTATTGTTTGAATAATGCAGAAATGACCCAGGATTTAGGACGCGGGATGTATACACGTTTCTGTAATCACATGATGGTGATAAAGCCGGATGTTATTATTTTGACCGCATTGATTCATGGCAAACAGACAACGTATCCTCCTGCCGATCAATGCATGGCGTTGCAGTTGAAAAAACAGAGCCGTTATCTATTAAAAGCGCGTTTCAGCACGGGAACTCACGGTGATTTTTATCGTTACGAAATATTTGGGCTTATGACGAAATGAGAGGCGTGTTTTTGCATGTTGTTTTGTCTAAACTCCATAACTATATCAACAAAAGTCAGAATTGTAGTATGATGATGGACTATAGGTTGAGAACACTGATGATGTATGGCGGCGCCCTTTTAAATGGGGCGAACCCACACATTTTAGACAAAGCGGTCTGAGACCATTCTCACTCCACTTTCTCCAACCCCAACAATAAATGAGCTTTGATATGGATAACATGCGCTTTTATCTTCAGAAATTATATTCGAAATTACCCGTTATTGCCTTTGATGTCCTGTCTATTCCTGCGGCATGGTATATGGCGTATTGGTTACGCTACAACTTGCATCCTTTCACCGGTCGCGAACTACCTGACTCATTAAGAGCATTGGCTATTTTAGCCGTTTTACAAACAGGGTTTTATTATTACTTCAAAGTGTATCGCGGCTTGTGGCGTTTTTCCTCATTGAATGATGTAGCCCGTATTTTACGTGCCGTGGGATGTGCGACAGTCCTGGCTGTTCCCGTATTTTATTTGACTGAAATTTTAATCTATATTCCGCGCGCCGTCTTGCCTTTGTACGCCATGATTTTGGCCACTTTTTTGTGTGGTGCACGCTTGTTGGTGAGGCATTATTCTGACCAGCAGGTTAAAAGCCAGGATGCTGGTGGCGTTACGCGTGTATTAATTGTTGGAGCAGGGCAGGCGGCTGAAAGTCTAATTCGAGACTTAAAACGATCTGCCGCATATCTTCCCGTTGGAATTGTAGACGATAGCCATAGCAAAAGTGGACTTGAAGTGCACGGAGTAAGGGTGTTGGGCACCATTCCTAGTTTGTCTGAGTGGGTTAGAGAACACCATGTAGACATGATTTTTATAGCCATTCCATCTGCTGGTTCACAAGCGATGCGACGCATTGTTGATTATTGTGAAACGTGTGCCATCCCGTTTCACACACTCCCTAGTTTGCAGGCTTTGGCGGCCGGTCAAGTGGAAATCAATGCGCTGAGAAAAGTGAATATTGAAGATTTGTTGGGTCGAGATCCTGTTCATTTAAATTGGGATAAAATAGCTGAAACCATTCACGGCATGCGGGTCTTGGTGACTGGAGGCGGCGGCTCCATTGGTTCGGAGCTGTGCCGGCAAATCATGGCTCTTCAGCCTGCTAAATTGATGGTGATCGACAATTCAGAGTTTAATTTATACAGCATTGATCAAGAGCTTCGCGCGCAAAATCCTGCAGCAGTGATTCAGTTGGCATTGGCCAGTGTGACGGATGCTGTTGCTGTGAAT
>JAOAUO010000019.1 GCA_030157565.1 Legionellaceae bacterium | reverse complement strand
ATTTTAGTGGCGTTGAACAATAAATTTCATTATACGTTAGCCAGTCTTTTGCTTCTACCTGCCGTTTTGTTTTTTGGCGTGGTGCATGATGTGACAGCCGAAGCCGCTACCATTGCAATAGAACCCGTACACGCATGCGTTATTGCACGCGCTACGCCGCTGACGGCATCCGTTCGTGCGCAAATTGCCGACTGTTTGGGCTGGGAGGATCATGCCGCTTACCCTGTTTGCCGTGGTTCTTACCAACCCGTCCGCGTGACGCCGCTTATCGATGCGGATGAAACTCAAATTATGGCGGACCGTGTGTCGTTTTATCCCACGGGCCGTTCAGAATTAATGGGTCATGTGACGGTGCGGCAAATGCAGCACGTTGTGAATGCACAAACCGCTTATGTGTATCGAGATAAAAAAACGCATCAAGTGACTCAAATCAAGCTGTTAGACGAAGTCCGTTATCTCGAACCCGGTCGACTCATGTTGGCGAGACGCGCCACGCTCAACCCTCAAGATAAATCAGGCCGGATTGAGGATGTGTTGTATCGTTTTGATTCGCCTCGTCCCACCACGGCCTTGCCGGCTTGGGGGCGTGCACGGTTTATTGAGCGTTTTGCCAACGAAAATTATTGGTTACGCCATGCCACCTATAGTACGTGCGCACCCAAGGATAAAGCCTGGCAAATTGAAGCCAGTGAGATTACCTTGGATCATGCCCGTGAGACGGGTGTTGCAAGGCATGCATTATTGCGCGTGGCAGACTGGCCCGTGCTTTATACGCCATACATGAGTTTCCCTACATCGAACGCACGAAAATCGGGATTTTTAATGCCTATATACGGGTATTCTAACGTCGGTGGTTTTGATTTGGCGCTGCCCTATTATTGGAATATCGCGCCTAATGTGGATGCAACGTTTGTCCCGCATGAATATTCGCGCCGTGGAACAATGATTGGGGGTGACCTGCGTTTTTTAACATCGAATTCGGTCGGCGTGGTCGGGGGTCATTTTTTACCGAATGATCGCGCGTTTGATGCCTTCATCGTCTCGCATCAGGACGCCCATCCTCAGTTGAAGGATCTTTCAACGGATAGATGGTCATTCTTATTTCGTGATAGTACTCAACTGAGCCAACGCTTGCGCATGAATATTAATTATCAGCAAGTGTCTGATGATTATTATTTGCAAGACTTCAGTAGTAATTTAGCGGTCATGACTGAAAACCAATTGCTACGCCAAGGTGATTTAACCTATACCACGGATCATTGGTTGTTTCGCGGCATGCTGCAAAGTTATCAAACCTTGAACCCTATTGAAACCACGATTATTTCGCCCGCTCCTGAACGATTACCACAGTTGCTGGCGCAGGGCGCGTATGATGATTTGCCGCTGCATGCGCAATTGAATCTCTTAGGGCAATATGATTATTTTCATTGGCCCATCAATTATACGCCTCAACCGGAAGGGTCTCGTTATCATGTCAATCCGATCCTGACGCTGCCTCAAGTCAAACCTTGGGGTTATTTCACGCCAGAAGTGCAATGGGTGGATAATCGTTATGATTTGCATTCAGGCAGTGTGCTTTCGGAGAAAACCGTGAATCGGTCCATTCCGCGCTATAGCATGGATAGTGGCTTGTCTTTTGAGCGATCCAGTGTGCTCATGGGAGAATCGCACACACAAACGCTCGAACCTCGCTTGTACTATCTGTATGTTCCCTTTCAGAATCAAAGCATCGTTCCATCTTATGATTCAGCTTATATGATTTTCAATAACGATCAATTATTCCGGACCAATCGATTTTCAGGCTTTGACCGAATTGGAGATGCCAATCAATTGGCTTATGCCGCCACCTCTCGTTTTATCTCAGACACCTCCGGGCGAGAGCAAGCCAGTGTTTCCATCGGACAACTGCGATATTTTTCCGATAGACGTGTGAAGCTATGCTATAGCGTAGACGGTATTTGCATCGATGACCCACGGGATCCGAGAGCATTGGGTTTTTTGTCGCCCGTGGCCAAATCCTCGCCCATTGCCTCCAGAGCAACGTATCAAATGAGCAAGAATTGGGACGCAAGCGGTGATTATGTCTGGGATGTGTATACGCATGCAGCGAACAATGGTGACCTGAATTTACACTACCGGCCCGAGCCCAATCAAATGATCAATTTTGGCTATTCTTATTTGGTGAATGGGAATGCATTGGGGATTCAAGACAGGCCGCTGCATCAAGCAACGATTGCTTATGCATGGCCTCTGACCGCCCAATGGAGTAGTCTGGGTGCTTACAGTTATAATATTAGCGAGCAGTACAGCATGATGACATTCGCAGGCTTGCAATATGACTCCTGTTGTTGGGCGATGCGATTGTTAGGTGGGCATACCTTTAAAAATTTACCCCCAGGTGCGCTCACGCCTAAATATAATAACAGCGTCTATTTTCAAGTCTTATTGAAAGGCTTAGGATCGGTGGCCACGAGTGATCCGGCCAGTACCATTCAGAGCTACTTGCCGGGGTATCCTAATATATTTCATCAGTAGCTTGTTTTTTGTTAAAGAATGGCCTAGATTGCACCAGTAATTTGGACAGAATTGGATAAGCCTTGCTTGATGCGGTTCTGTGATACGTCTACGTTTATTAAGGGTACAGGCAATGCGACTATACATCCCATTATTTTTGATGTGCCTTTCACCAGGCGTGATAGGGGCTTTCGCACAACCACTGGATAAAGTGGTCGCGGTGGTCAATGACAACGTGATCACGGCGAGCGAATTAGACGCTCAAATTGACGTATTAAAGCAACAACTGACGGCTAAGCACATGCAGTTGCCACCTGAAGCGGTTTTACGTAAGCAAGTACTGCAACACTTAATCGATGTAGACTTGCAGTTGCAACTGGCTAAAAATAACAACATGAGCATTGACAACACAGAACTAGACGAAAGCATCTCAAAAATCGCGGAGCAAAATCACCTCACCTTGACGCAATTACGTGAGGAGGTGAATAAGCAGGGGCTCACGTGGGAAGGCTATCGAGAAAATGTACAAAGGGAAATGTTGCTGAGTCGGATACAGCAGCGTTCAGTGGGGCACGACGTGGTGGTCTCCTCGCAGCAAGTGGATGATTATTTGAAAACGACGAATAACCATGCAAAAACACAGCAACTCTATCATGTCGAAAATATCGTGATTCCTTTGCCAGAAGAACCCAGCACAGTGCAACTGAATAAAGCGCGCGAAAAAGCAGTGTTCTTATTAAGCAAAATTAAGCAGGGTGCTGATTTTAATCAATTGGCTATTGCTGAATCCAGTGGTGAGTATGCTTTGGAAGGGGGAGACTTAGGCGAGCGTCATCTAGCTGAATTGCCTGAAATATTTGCAAATAAAGTGATCGACATGAAAGCAGGGGAGGTCGCAGGCCCCATACGAACGGGCAATGGTTTCCAACTCATCAAACTGGTTT
>JAOAUO010000018.1:11117-18831 GCA_030157565.1 Legionellaceae bacterium | reverse complement strand
CACAAGGAGGTGCAAGCAGAGGCCTTGTTACGCCGCTGCTTGCAAAAACAATTTGATGAACCACTCATCGCACTTTACGGGCAAATCAAACAGGATAAACACCCACTAGACTTTGCTGAATCGCTTTTAAAAAAGAATCCTCGTTCGGCCGGATTGTACTTGTGCTTAGGCCGCATCTGTCAATCGCACCAATTATGGGGAAAAGCCAAAACGTATTTAAATACCAGCATTGAATGCACCCCAACACCTGTGGCTTACGCAGAGCTGGGGCTACTTCTAGAGCAGCTAGACGATAAATCAGCGGCTTGTGAGGCCTATCGCCAAGGCTTGTTGCTAGTTATCCCTACAACACCTCAAAAATAGCCGCAGCACCCATGCCGGTTCCAATGCACATGGTGACCATGCCATAACGCCCTTTCGTGCGCCGCAACCCATGCAACAATGTGGCCGCTCGAATGGCTCCGGTCGCACCCAACGGATGCCCCAAAGCAATGGCTCCACCCAATGGATTCACTTTATCCAGCGGGAGATGGAGTTCTTTAATCACCGCTAGGGCTTGCGCTGCAAACGCTTCATTTAACTCAATCCAATCCATTTGATCAAGCGTCAAGCCTGCACGCTTGAGGGCGAGTGGAATGGCATGAACAGGCCCAATGCCCATGATTTCAGGGGGCACACCGACCACAGCATAACTCAACAATCGTCCTAAAGGCTGCAATTGATATTGTTTTAATGCGCCCTCACTCGCCAATAACGCGATGCCCGCTCCATCGCTCATTTGAGAGCTATTGCCTGCGGTAACCGTACCTTTCGCTGCAAACGCCGGCTTTAATCGCGAAATGGCCTCATAAGAGGTTTCAGCGCGCGGGCCTTCGTCACGCGTGATCACGCGTTCTCTACACTCCACGACGCCTGAGGCTAGATTCGCATGCCGTTCCATTACCGTCATGGGTGCGATTTCAGCATCAAAAGCACCTTGCTGTTGAGCTAGAACAGCCCGTCGGTGGCTCTCCATGGCGAAGGCATCTTGCTGCTCGCGCGAAATCTGCCAGCGTTTTGCAACATGCTCCGCCGTAATGCCCATGCCATAGGCAATGGCGATGTGTTCATTCTCAAAAATAGCAGGGTTTGCGGTGTATTTGTTCCCACCCAAAGGCACCTTAGACATGCTTTCCACACCACCCGCCAGCGCGAGTGACATCTCGCCTTGGCGAATGCTCGCGGCGGCCGTGGCGATACTTTGCACCCCTGATGAACAAAATCGATTAATCGTCATGGCCGGTGCAGACGATGGCAAGCCTGCCAATAAGGATGCGATGCGCGCCACATTCATGCCCTGCTCGGCCTCCGGCATCGCACAACCCACCACGAAATCCCCAATGGCATCCCAGTCAACCGTTGTTTGCCGTGCTTTCAAGGTTTTTATCGTGTGTGCCAATAAATCATCCGGCAATGTATCTTTAAATACACCCCGAGGCGCTTTGCCAACAGGCGTACGAAGAACGTCTACTATGTATACATCGGTCATCATTCCATCTCCTTTTTAGGGTTTGGACAAAACAACATGCAAAAAGACGCCTGTTATTTCGTCCAAATATAATCCGCTCATCCAGCGTTAGAAGCCTTCGTGTACTGAATCGATGACGTTCATGCTTTTTTGTCCAAACGCCAATCCATCCCTAGAAAATGAGCCATGCGTTCTTGGGTTAATGGGTTAGCAGCCAGCGCCATGAAGGCCTCTTTTTCTAAACGAAGCATCCATTGCTCATCCACTAGCTCACCTTGATTCACATCTCCCCCGCACAACACAAAAGCCAGTTGATGGGCTAAATGATAGTCGTATTCAGAGATAAACCCGCCCTCTAACCCATTGACCAACCCCGTTTGCAATTGCGCGCGTCCCTCACGGCCGGCCACGGAAAAACGCGTTTTTAACGGTGGATGATAATTGGATGCGTGCATGCCTTTTAACGTAGCCAATGCGACATAGAGCACCTCGTCTCGATGCATTATCCACTCATCGGTTGCTCGTAAATAGCCGCGTGCCAAGGCATCTGGCGCACTACTCGCAACGACCCCCATGGCCATTTGCTGGAAATAAGGTCGAATAAAAGCCATGACATCCGCGTTTCGCGCATGGAATGCCGCTCGCATGGCCATTTCTTTACAACCCCCACCGGCAGGAATAAGCCCCACGCCTAACTCCACCAATCCCGGATACGATTCAAAGGCGGCCACCACGCGTGAGCAATGCATCAGCAGTTCACAACCCCCACCCAATGCTTGCCCTCGCAAAGCCGCAACCACGGGAATGGGGCTGTATTTCATGCGCATCATCAATTGCTGAAAATCACCGACCATCGTCTCTAAGGCTGTCATTTGGCCTGTTTGAATCAGGGTGGCTACTCCACGTAAATCCGCGCCCGAACTGAAAGAATTCGCATCCGGTTGGTAGATGATCAAGCCCTGGCATTGTTGTTCAACACGATCCAAGGCCTGACTCAGGCCATCCATAACGGCTTGCCCAATGGTATTTGCTTTGCTTTTAAAATTGAGCACGGCCACGTCGTCTTTCAGATGCCACAAACGCACGCCTTCATTTTCAAACAACGTAGTCGTTGGAAAGCGGGGTTCGGAAAGGACTGCTTCAGGAAAGAATTGACGTTGGTAAACCGGTAGTCGGCTGCGGCCTATCAATTTTGAAGTACTCGGCGCGAATGCGCCTTCTTTGCAATAAAAATCAGCCACCACATCCAGCCAGCCCGGTAATTTAGCCGCGCTCATCGACGTGCCATCCGCTATCGCACGTTCAATGTATTTTCTCATCTCAGAAACGCCCGCGGCTTGCCACGTCTCAAAAGGCCCCTGCTCCCAACCAAAACCCCAACGAATCGCTAAATCCACATCACGCACTGTATGGGCAATGCGGTCCAGATGAACGGCGCAATAGTGAAACAAATCACGAAAACAGGCGGCAAGAAATTGCGCTTGCGGATGGTTACAGGCCAATAAACGAGGCATCCAATCCCGCGCATCTTTCCCTTTAAACAAGGCCTTCACGTCAGCATGTACTTCACCTGAAGCGGGCCGATACGCACCCAACGTTGCATCATAGACTTCAATCACGCGGCCTTGTTTTCGATAAATGCCTTGCCCTGTTTTTTGTCCCAGATGCCCTTTTTGAACCAAGCCCGTTAACCAATCAGGCAGCACAAACGCGGCATGCCAAGGATCGTCTGATAAATGTTGGGCCATGGTGTCCACTACGTGCTGCAGAGTATCCAATCCCACGACATCCATGGTTCGAAACGTGGCTGACTTCGGGCGCCCTAGCAAGGTACCGGTCAACGCATCCACTTCATCAGGAGCCAATCCATACGCGCTCGCGTGGTGTAACGTAGCCAGTAAAGAAAATACACCGATTCGATTCGCAATAAAATCAGGCGTGTCTTTCGCCCGCACAACCCCTTTGCCCAGGCGACTGGTGAGCCAGCGTTCCAATTGATCCAGTAGTTCAGGAGAGGTGTGGGTGGCCGGAATCAATTCAGCCAAATGCATGTAACGCGGGGGATTAAAAAAATGCACGCCGCAAAAACGAGGACGGAGCGATTCGGGCAAAACAGAGGCCAATGTGTTGATGCTCAATCCAGACGTGTTCGTCACCAAAATCGATTGATTCGTTAAATAAGGCACGATGCGTGCATACAAGGCCTCCTTCCAATCCAATCGCTCGGCAATGGCCTCGATGATCAAATCACAACCCGTCAGTTCGGATGCATTCTCAGCATAGGTGCACGCTTGGATGAGCAAGCCCATTTCCGCCGTTCCGAGGGGATTGGGTTTTAACTTCGCCAAGTTCAAAATGGCTTTATCAACCAGAGCCTTCGGCGGGCCCTCGTTCGACTCCAAATCAAACAACAACGTTTCAATGCCCGCATTGACACAATGCGCCGCGATTTGCGCACCCATGACCCCCGCCCCCAGTACCGCAATTTTTTTGATAAAAAAAGGCGCTTTCGATTGCTTTAATTCCATTCGTCATTCTCCCTGGTAAGAAAAATAGAATACGGAATTTATAGACATCCGACAAGACGGGTTGCACTTTTAATCACGGCTTCCGAATTAAAATTTAATCAAATTGTAGTCGCTTGGTTATTGCAGTGTGTTGCGGTTTTTTCTTGCGATGAATTGACTATTTTTATACCGTGGTGCATAATTAATCACCAACCAATTCATTAGCCCGGGGTTCATCATGCCAAAGATAAAAACGCAACCGAAAAAAATAACAACCATAGAAGTGAAAACGATACTAACGTACACCTCTATTTCTAAGAACATTCAAAGCATTTGCGAAAACGGCCGAGGGCTGTCTTCCGAAGCAAAGAATATTATCAGCGACGCTGTAGAAATTATAAATAAAGAAATGAATGCAAGCAAAAAATTTGCTAATCCAACGATAAAAAATGATTGTGATTATATCTTTGTTGGCGCATTGATTTCCGCCATGGCAAAAAGCGATGAAGAACATTCTGATGAATTAACACATCATGCCCAATCCGGCACGGACTCCGAACTGGGTGATTTTTTATACCCGATCGACTCATCCGAAGTACACAAGCAGGACGTGACGCGCGCAGACATGACTTCAATCACAAAGGGATATAACCTCCGTCAGATCGGACTGAGGGCTTTAAAAGACAAGAGCTTGCCATTTACCGGATCATTCAATCCTGCTTGCTTCCCTGGTTTAGATCAACTGTTTGAGCCAGAGCATTTTAATGAATATCATTTGCATACCGATCCATCAACCATGATTCATCCGTTGACGAAGAAAAAAAACCAACATAAAATTGAACAACCGCAACAGCAATTAGCAAAAGAACTGAACACTCTAATATCGAGCTTGCTAGTGCAGTTTGAGAGTGCTCGCGAGCGAAGTAATCATACTGATCCACTTTCATCTTTAATGAATAAGGTATCCTATTATTCGAGAAATTTTGCGGATAAATTAAACAATGGTTCCGCTACAGATGACAATATGACTGATTTTAAGAATACATTCAAGCAAGTCATAGATGAGCATAAAACCATCATAAACGAACATCGTGGATTATTTATAGTGCGTGGCATCATGGATGCGCTTGCTGAAATTGAACGGTGGATGCGTCAATTACCCACATCTGTTTATGGGCGTCCTTTTTCGTTGGCACATAAAGATACGTTCTTCAGCACAAAAACGGCGAGGGTTGCCGAAGACACGTGCAACAAAATAGATCGGATGTTCAGTCCGAGCGAGGTCCGGTGAATAGTGAGGCCTACGACATCGTTTCGCCCGTTGATTTTTTGTCATCCCCGCGAAGGCTAGGATCCATCCCTGAACTAAGCTGGGAGCCACGGCAGCAATGGATCCCCGCCTTCGCGGGGATGACAGGATTGCCGAAACAATGACTGAGGCCAATAGTGAGTATATTTGAGCGAAATGACATGCGTATTTGGGCATCTCATTTTACTCAAACCCCAATAGGATGTAAAAAACTTGACCTTTCATAGCAACTCCTCTATCGTTCCATTCATTTAAATCACTCCACTGTTCATGAATCCAATGGCCCCTCACAATATAATAGCCAACATACGCCATGCGATCATGACGCATGGGCTTGCGTACCGCAGTTTTTTTGCAGGATTACTGGTTCCTTGTGGCTTCGCACCCATTCATATACCAGGACTTGCCATTTTAGGTTTGGCACTTGTCTTTCTGCAATTGCATCAAAAATCCTTAAAACAATCGTTTTCAATCGGTTTTTGGTTTGGCTTTGGTTTGTTTAGCCTGGGGATTTCTTGGGTTTACGTCAGCATTCATGATTATGGCCACCTTCATGCCCTGGTGTCCGTATTCATTACCTGGGTATTTATTGCTTATCTCTCTTTGTATACGGCTTGCGTGGCCATGCTGTATCAACGTCTTGCCACGCCGAAGTCACGGTTATTTAACGGCTTGCTCTTTAGTGCGTTATGGTGCTTAGGCGAATACCTGCGTGCAAGCGTGTTCAGCGGGTTCCCTTGGCTTTTGTTAGGCACTAGCCAAATGGATACTCCGCTTCAATACTTATTGCCCATGATGGGTGTGTTTGGCGTCGGATTTCTCGCCTGTTTTGCAAGCACCATGCTCGCTGTGGGAATGCAATCCATCCGTACCAAACGCAATCCATGGATGATGGCTTGCATGCTCATCTTACTCACGCCATTGGCGTTAAAAAACCACGCATGGACCACTACGGACACAACACCCGTTTCAGTTGGCATCATTCAAGCCAATATATCCATGCGAGATAAATGGGACGAGGCGTTGTTTTGGCAATTGTTGCAACGTTATAAAACATACCTTGGGCAGTTGATTGGAAAAAAAGAGCTGATCGTCATGCCCGAGTCCGCCATTCCGGTGCCAGGAAATTATGTCAGTGATTTTTTGGATACGATTGACCAACACGCGTCCAGTGCGGGGAGTGCTATTTTGCTGGGCATCCCAGAACCCACCACCGTCGACAATACGGCCTATTACAATACATTAACGACTTTAGGCGCCGCGCAGGGCTCTTACATCAAACAACACCTGGTGCCGTTTGGCGAGTTCATTCCCAAGCCATTGCAAACATTAAACCGTTGGTTGGCACTCCCATCGGCCAACATGAAACCCGGAAAAGCAGGCCAATCGTTGGTTCGCGTCCACAACCACCCCATCGCCAGCTTGATCTGCTATGAAGTCGCTTATCCGCAATTATTACGTGAACAATTGCCAGAAGCTGAATGGATTGTATCCATCAGTGACGATGGTTGGTTTGGCCATTCCCTAGCCGCTTACCAGCAAGTCCAAATGGCACAAGTTCTTTCTTTGCAAACAGGGCGCTTCCAACTGGTGGCAAACAATGATGGTTTATCATCCATCATCAATGCTGCAGGCCAAATTGAAGCCTCTCTACCGGCCTTTCAACCCGGCGTGCTAAACGCCAAGATACACGCATCGCATGGCGCGACGCCTTGGGTGTTGCTCGGCGATATCCCAGTTTTCCTAATAAGTGTCCTTCTCGTATTGATGGCTTATGCAAGGCGCATTCAACTGCTGTCTCGCACAAAGAACGATTTTATTGTATCCATTTAGCCATTCCGACATTCGTCCTGCGGGCAAATGGTGGTTCTGAATCAATGCGGTCATGATTCTAACGTGTTCCACCCACCGTCAAGGCATCAATTTTCAACGTAGGCTGTCCTACGCCCACGGGGATCGATTGCCCATCTTTACCGCACACGCCAATACCGGCATCTAAGGCCAAATCATGTCCAATCATGCTGATTTTTTTCATCACTTCAGGCCCATTTCCAATCAAAGTGGCTCCTTTCACAGGCCGGGTCACCCGTCCATTTTCAATGAGATAAGCCTCGCTGGCAGAAAACACGAATTGTCCTGAAGTAATATCCACTTGGCCGCCGCTAAAATTAACGGCATACAAACCACGTTCCACGGAGCGAATAATGTCCTCCGGATGATGTTGCCCTGCCCGCATATACGTATTCGTCATGCGAGGCATGGGCGCGTGCGCGTAGGATTCACGACGGCAATTTCCAGTTGGTTGCATGCCCATGAGTCTGGCGTTTAATTTATCTTGCATGTAATTGACCAACACACCGTCCTCAATCAACGTGGTGCATTGGGTGGGCG
>JAOAUO010000018.1:7919-11107 GCA_030157565.1 Legionellaceae bacterium | reverse complement strand
TTAAAATCACCTTCCAATCCATGCCCTACGGCTTCATGAAGCAATACGCCCGGCCAGCCGGGTCCTAAAACCACAGGCATCATGCCGGCCGGAGCGTCTTCAGCGTCTAGATTAACCAAGGCTTCACGAACCGCCGCTCGAGCATAGCCTAATGCACGGTCTTCGTCTAAGAAATACGAGTAACCCACGCGGCCCCCGCCTCCTGAACGCCCCGATTCGCGTCGCCCTTTATCATCCACCATGACGCTCACATGCACACTGACCATGGGTCGAATATCGGCCATCATCTGGCCGTGCATATCAGCGACCATGACCACTTCATAACAACCACTTAACGATGCATTCACTTGAACCACACGTGGGTCTATTCGTCGGGCTTCTTTATCGATGGATTCTAATAGCGCAATTTTATCCTGTTTGCTCATTCCCTCGATGGGATTTAAATCGGGGTATCGCACAATGGGGGAACGGGCTATTTTAATGCGTTGTGTGCTCGAGGCCCCTGCAAACGCAATGGAGCGAGCCGCGTCGGCCGCGCGTTCCATTGCGGGCAATAAAATATCATCACAATAAGCATACCCTGTTTTCTCACCACTGACCGCTCGAATGCCAACGCCCCTGTCAATCGAGTAACTACCGCTTTTTACTTCTGAATCTTCTAAATACCAAGACTCTGAACGGGTGCTTTGAAAATATAAATCGGCCGCGTCAATGCGGTGACTCAACATCGAACGAAAGAGTGCATCGATTTTGGATTCGTCCAATGAAGCCGGTTTTAACAGCAAATCGTGTGCGATGGTCAGTGATGATGTCATATGGATGAGCCCTTCTGCAGATGGAGTACATGATGTTCATGGCATGGGAATTGCTTTCGCAACTGATGCAATTGTTGCAGATCAATGTCCGCAAAAACGACTCCCGCCCCCTGTTCTTGTTCTGCCAGCACCCGCCCCCACGGGTCAATACACATGCTTTGGCCATGTGTATGCCGTCCACTGGCGTGCTGACCGCCTTGGTTTGATGCGAGCACGTAACTCAATTGCTCAATCGCCCGAGCACGCAGCAAGACCTCCCAATGGGCCTGACCGGTTACGGCGGTAAACGCCGAGGGCACTGCAAATAATTCAGCCCCCCGCAGCGCGAGCTCACGATACAATTGTGCAAAACGCAAATCATAACACACACTCAATCCAATGCGCCCGACCGGCGTGTCCACCACCACAACCCTATCTCCAGGTTCAATGGTCGATGATTCCTGATGGGCCTCTTGTTCTGATACACGCACATCAAACAAATGTATTTTATCGTAATGCGCAACGGTGGCCCCTTTTGCATCATAGACATATGAACGCGCTTTCACCCGGTTTGCCTGCGATTTGATGGGCAGTGTCCCGGCTATCACCCAAATGCCATATTGTTTTGCCAGTTGGCTCACCGCGTGTTGAATCGGCCCCTGTCCTGCGTCTTCTGCAATGGCCCATTTATCCGTTTCATGCCGTCCCATGCATGCGAAATTTTCAGGCAAAACCAATAATTCAGCGCCTCCATCACGCGCCGCTAAAAAAAACGCATCCAACGCAGATACATTCTCTTGAACATGCGTTGAGGAGATCATTTGTACTACAGCCACACGAGTCATACTATCATCCAGAGTACGGAGTAAAATATAGATATTACCGCACTTGCCAGTAAGAACACATCCCGATAGACTTGAAAAGCAAATAAATGGGGGCGTATATGTTTGGACATTGGACAAATGAACATGCAAAAAGACGCATGTCCTTCTGTCCATGATAATGGGTTCATGGGCATGGAGAACGCTTGACGTATTTAATCGAGGGTTTGCGATAGAAAGCAGAATGACGCAAACCCTCGATTAAATACACGGAGCGCTCTAAAGATTCAGGCGCTGATTATATTTGGACGAAATGACATGCGTGTTTTTGCATGTCGTTTTGTCCAAACTCCAAATATATCATTCATACGCGAACCATTTTGAGCATCGATGAGCCCATTCTATTTGGACGGAACAGCATGAGGACCCTTTCATGATTTTCTGACCAAACGCAAATGTGCTATAATCAACATTAAACCATCTTTTGGAGTTATACCATGAACAAAAACAACGTTTCAGTTTTAAATCGCGGAGCTGATTCGGTTCTCGCCACGAACAAAGTCTTGCGTAACACGTACCTCTTACTCGGGCTAACGTTTATGTTCAGTGCGTTCACCGCCTACGCATCGTTTGCAATGGCCATCCGTTCCATCAACCCACTCATTTTTATCGTCGGCGCATATGGATTGATGTTTTTAACCAACGCATTAAGAAACAGTCCCTGGGGCATCTTCAGTGTTTTTGCCTTCACTGGTTTCATGGGCTTTGCATTAGGACCCATCTTAAACGCGTTTATTTCCCATTACTCCAATGGTCCTCAGCTCATTGCCACGGCGTTAGGCGGTACAGGCATGATATTCTTCGCGTTATCCGGTTATGTATTAACCACACGCAAAGATTTTAACTACTTGAGTGGATTTTTGTTTGTTGCCGTGATGGTTGCATTTCTTGCCATGATTGCCAGCCTATTTTTTCCAATCCCCGCATTACAACTGGCGATTTCCGCGGCCTTTGTGTTGATTTCATCTGGATTGATTCTATTCCAAACCAGCGCCATCATTCACGGTGGAGAAACCAACTATATATCCGCTACCGTTTCCTTGTTTGTATCCATTTACAACTTGTTTATCAGTTTGTTAAATCTACTAGGCGCGTTTTCTGGTCGCGAATAGTTTCTTAACTCTACGACGCCAGAAAGCATTCTGGCGTCGTGATTAGCCTTGCTGCCATGCAGCCTTTGCACGATACAATGATGGCAAATCAGCCCTTGATTTTTTAAACGCGTGTGGCAAAGTAAATGTTTCGCGAGCCTGTTGGTAATACACCCCCAACGGCACGGGAAATTCAGGGAAACCCAGCTGGGCCAATCGCATCGCTGCTAAATAATTGGATGTATCATGGCAATATGCTTCGGCATCTGGTCGCCCCACACGTTGCAATGCGTCATCACGCAACGCCAATCCCCATTCGTTTTCGGAACCAAACAACAAGGGTTCACCTGGTTTTAATAATAGGGTATGTTCAGAACGATTTGATTTCAATGAGAATCCATCAAACACGCCATGATTGAAAA
>JAOAUO010000018.1:7277-7909 GCA_030157565.1 Legionellaceae bacterium | reverse complement strand
ATATTGCAATCCTGGTATATTTCTACAAACGAACACCCAGGGTGTTCATAGGCCTGTTTTAAGACCGCTGCCAATTGGTTGGGATCTTTATCCACGGCACGCGCAACAAAACTCGCTCCCGCCGCTAAGGCCAACGCCAATGGATTCACCGGTTGATGGGTCACCCCAAGTGGTGATGTTTTTGTGATTTGACCCTTTTGAGAGGTCGGTGAAAACTGCCCCTTAGTCAAACCATACACTTGGTTGTTCACCAACAAGACGTTGATGTTTACATTTCGCCGCAAAGAATGAATCAAATGGTTTCCACCAATGCTCAGTGCATCGCCATCACCTGTAATCACCCACACACACAATTCATCACGCATGGCTTTTAACCCGGTGGCCACTGCCAAAGCGCGGCCATGGATGGTATGAAACCCATACGTATTCATGTAATAAGGCAGGCGTCCCGCACAACCAATGCCGGACACGAAGACATGTTGCTCGGGAGGCAACCCTAACTCTGGTAACAGGCGCTGCAATGCCGCTAAAATCGCATAGTCACCACATCCAGGACACCAGCGTACTTCATTGTCATTGGTAAAGTCTTCACGCGTGTAAGTTGGCTTGTTCATGGGTCGCTTCCAATTGAA
>JAOAUO010000018.1:2039-7267 GCA_030157565.1 Legionellaceae bacterium | reverse complement strand
ACCAAATACTGTGCGCGCAATACCTGGCACAAATGGCCTGAATTGAGTTCAGCAACAAGCACGCGCTTAAACGAGCGAAGCATGTCGCCTAAATCGTTTGGCAATGGATTTAAATGGCGCAAATGCACCAAAGCGACTCGAATCCCCTCGGTTTGGCACTGAAGGACTGCTGCGCGAAGGCTGCCATATGTGCTTCCCCATCCCACGAGTAAAATGGATGCATTCGAGTCCCCCTCAATCGATAATGTTGGAAAATCCCGAGCAATGCCTGCTATTTTTTGTGCACGCAACAGCACCATATGCTGATGATTATCCGCATCATAGCTCACTCGCCCATCGTCTCCTTGTTTTTCGAGTCCACCCAACTGATGAATAAAACCCTGACTACCCGGTGTGTTCCAACTGCGACTTAAACGTTCGTCTCGCTGATAGGGCTTTGGAAATCGATTGTGCTGCACCTCAGGCATGTTCATCGTATCTAAGTCAGGGATTTTCCAAGGTTGTGCCGCGTTGGTTAGGTATGCATCCATCATCACGATCACCGGCGTCATGTATTGAATGGCGATGCGAAACGCTTCAATGATGGTATCAAAACAATCCGCAGGTGTTGACGGGGCCAGCACTGGCAATGGCGCCTCACCGTGACGCCCGTACAAGGCCTGCTGCAGATCACTTTGGCCCGTTTTTGTGGGCATGCCTGTCGAGGCGCCCGCACGCTGCACATCAATCAAAACCAACGGCAATTCACTGATGACAGCCAGACCTAAGCTTTCACTTTTGAGTGAAAGCCCGGGCCCGGATGTGCACGTTAACGCCAAACAACCACCGAATGCTGCACCAATGCAAGCGCAAATGGCCGCAATTTCATCTTCTGCTTGCAACAGCTGAACACCATAATCAACCAGTTTTGCAGATTCTTGTAAAATATTAGACGACGGAGTAATAGGGTATCCCGCGACCAACAAAGGCGTTTGGGTGCTAACCGCAATGGTCGCAATGGCCAACGCAACCGCCTCAACGCCGGTGATCTGCCGGTAATCCCCCATAGGCCGGTTCACTTGACCTAACATATAATGACGACGGGTTAATTCCAAGGTCATTGCATAATTGTAGCCGGCCTGTAATGTGAGTTCGTTTGCTTTTGCAATCATGGGGCGGGCTTTGAATTTTTTCGCAATAAATGCCAGCGAGCTATCTAAAGACAAATCAAACAACCACAACACCAAACCCAATACATAAAAATTCTTCGATTTTTTAGCTTGGGCGTGATTCATATCGAGTTCGCTGAGGGCGGCTAAGGTCTGTGTGATCAAAGGCAATGACAACACATCATAATGCTCCGCGGCATCCGTCAATATATTCGGCGAGCAGCCCGCTTTTTCCCAGTCTCGCGCTTGCATGCTGTCTTCATTAATGATCAGCAAGCCACCGGGCCTCAGGTATTGAAGCGCGTTTTTTAATGCCGCCGGATTCAATGCAACGAGCACATCCAATGTTTCACCCGCTGTAAAAATAGCGTGCTCTGCCATGGCCAATTGAAATCCAGATACGCCCGCCACAGTCCCCGCGGGGGCGCGTATTTCAGCCGGAAAATCAGGCAGTGTACGCACATCACGTCCGGTTAATGCCGCTGTAATGGTGAGTTGCTCTCCCACCAATTGAACGCCATCGCCAGAGTCCCCTGTTATTCGAATGACAACCGCATCAGCTATTGACATGATTTCTTGCTTCCTGCATGAGTAGACGCATGTGTTTGACTGCGTCTTTTAATCCACAAAACAATGCCCGGGCTATAATGGCATGACCAATGTTTAATTCATGCAATGATTGAATGGACGCAATGGGTGCCACATTATGATAATGCAACCCGTGTCCCGCATTCACTACCAATCCTAGATTAGCAGCATATTCAGCGGCTTGTCTAATCCGTTGCAATTCAAATGCCACGGCTTGAACCGTGGTTGCATCCGCATAACACCCTGTATGCAGCTCAATCGCTGGCGCACCGGTTGCAATTGCGGCATCGATTTGTTTGAAATCAGGATCAATAAATAACGACACCTCTGAATTTAAGCGCTGCAAGCGTTTAACGGCTTGTTCGACCGTTTTATAATGCCCGATGACATCCAGTCCGCCTTCTGTCGTGAGCTCTTCGCGCTTTTCTGGTACGAGACAGGCATGTTCTGGACCAATTTCTTCAGCAAAATCCAACATGGCATCGGTCACGGCCAATTCAAGATTCATCCGCGTTTGCAACACCGCTTTAATTAAACGAACATCACGCGCTTGAATATGACGCAAGTCTTCGCGCATATGCAAGGTAATGCCATCCGCCCCCGCCTCTTCCGCATCAATGGCCGCTTGAACGGGATCAGGGTAGCGGGTTCCGCGTGCTTGGCGCAACGTGGCGACGTGGTCAATGTTGACTCCGAGAAGAATGGGTTTATTCATCGTGTTGACTCATATATTGAATGGCGGCCAGCAACGCTTTATCAGAACAGTCTTTATTTGGAGCGTCTGATTCATTGCACAAGCCGCCGTGGTGCATAAGGCCTTTGCCTGTTTTTACATGAGACAACAAATATCCCATGACTGAAGGGTATCGAGTTGGATTTTTCTTGACCTCGAGTGCGGCTTGTTTAAACCGTTTATTCCATGCTTGCTTATCCAATGCCGCCGGCGCATGCATGCCCTTGGCCATGGTCGGCGCATGGCAATGTTGACATGCGATTTGATAGGTTGTTTGGCCCAATGGCATGCCCAATGCACCCGTGCTCACAACGCACAACAGTCCAACAATGGGTATAATTTTCATGACTCTCCTTTTATATTAGGGAATAAACGCCGCTTTTCCTCCGCATTCAGGCGAATGGTCAAGCGCCACCCTCCTTCCTCGATGAGCGCCTCACTCTGAACCGCACCCAGCTCATACAACTGTGCACGCAATTTGGCTTCATGCGGCTCAATAACAACGGACTCTTCAACCACGGCTCCAAATAATTGAGACACAATGGCCTCTCGCAATAAATCCAGTCCAGCACCCGTTACAGAAGAGACCCAAACCGTGCAACGTTCATCCTCGTAATCTATTTTCGCAGGCCAGCCATCATGCAAATCAATTTTATTGAAAACCTGAATGATTTTATGCGTATCAATTCCCATTTTTTTTAAAACACGCATCACAATCGAAACCCTATCAGACCAATTGGGATCAGATGAATCAATCACATGCAACAGTAGGTCGGCCTCTTTGGTTTCCTCCAAGGTCGCTTTAAAGGCTTCAATCAAATGATGGGGCAAGTCACGAATAAATCCAACCGTATCCGCCAATATGACAGAAGCCGAACCGGGCAAGTTGAGTTTCCGCATGGTCGGATCCAAGGTCGCAAACAGTTGATCTGCGGCATAAATTCCTGAACCCGTGAGCGCATTAAACAGTGACGACTTGCCGGCATTCGTATACCCCACCAGAGACACACTGGGCATGGCGGCTTTTGCGCGAGCACGCCGATTTTGATCACGGCTTTGCCTGACTTTTTCGAGCCGTTGATTGATGAGTTTGATGCGATTGCGCAATAAACGGCGGTCCGTTTCCAATTGCGTTTCACCCGGACCCCGAAGGCCAATGCCGCCCTTCTGGCGTTCAAGATGGGTCCAACCACGAATCAAGCGCGTGGATAAATGTTGCAACTGCGCCAACTCCACCTGCAATTTGCCTTCAAACGTGCACGCGCGTTTAGCAAAAATATCCAGAATAAGACCACTTCGACCGACCACACGGCATTCCAACAAGCGTTCCAAATTTCGCTCTTGCGAAGGCGACAGCTCGTGATTGACGAGCACCAATTCCGCTTCCTGCGCCACGACTTGCTCACGAATCTCTTGCGCTTTGCCAAGGCCTACGTAATATTTTGCATCCGGTGATGCACGCGTACTCACGATATACCCGCAAACGTCCGCACCCGCCGATCGTGCCAAATCAGCGAATTCAGCCAACGCCTCCTCAGCCCCAACCCCATGCAACGCCAATTGCACCAAAATAGCGCGCTCACCACCTTCTGGACGATCAATCACAACCATTCTTCCCGATATCAACCTTGTAATGGATAGTCTGACACAAATTCAGCAGCGGCTCTAGGGGCTTGGGGTTTGAACGAATTGAAGCTCACCTTATTTTGTAATCGGTCCTTTTGCTTGAAATCCCGGCTCCTCTTCAACACGGCTGTTTTTTATCAGAATGAGCCTATCCTTTAAAGAACCTGATTGAATCTGATTCGCCAGTGCATCATTTCCGATGATGAATGCAATATCCTGTGGTAAAATAGAAAACATTGTCTTCCCTTTTTTAAATAGTGGATTTATTTTTGAGTTGAAAAATTCATCGAATCTAGGCAGAAGATCAGAGCGTTTATCCTCTAGGGCGTATCCAATTTGACAAATGTCTTCAACCGTCATCTCACGAGGCGCCACTTCAGCCTTTTGCTCCAATAACCAATTAACGGTATCCACTTCCCCTGCCTCAAGGGCAGACCACACGGGATGCAGTCCTCGCTCGTCAACCTGATTGATATACGCGCCGTGCGCAAGCAACACTTTACAGCAATCAAGATGACCTTCTTGCGCCGCAATAAAAAGAGGCGTGCATCGTTGTTCGGGTGAATTCAAATCCGATGCATGTTCACAGAGACTTTCCACAAAATCGACATGCCCATGCTGTGCCGCTATAGTCACGCAATTGACACCGGCCCGGCGCTGGGCCATTTCATCGGTGACGACATGGCGTTCCCTGACTTGATTGAATGCGGCTTGAAGTGGCAATGGATCCCCTAAGGAGTGAGCTGGAATCATTGCGCGGACGTTCATTGCGATAAAAGGGGACGCTTTTTCTACTAACATGGCTGCGATCTCTTTTATAGAGGTGAGAGGCGGCATGCGATTAATGTCCAAAAAACGCCACTCATTTGAAGTCGGATTATACGAAAGGCCCATGCTATGAGTAAATTCAGACAATATAAATCCAACGGTTTGAGGGTATTCAGCATCTTGTATCGCTTGAGCCAGCTCACGAAGATAGGCCTGAATTTCTTCATCGGTAGCAATCATCGGCTCAGAATAAACCGTCATCAAACCACCCTCAACGGCATCAGAGCCCGCAAAGGTCGATAGCGTATCAATATCTTGTTGACGTAACGAAACACCAAATACCTCAGGAAACCGGTCGGGCTTCG
>JAOAUO010000018.1:0-2029 GCA_030157565.1 Legionellaceae bacterium | reverse complement strand
GGCTTCGAATAGATTGAAATGCTTTCAAAAAATGACGGTATCTCAAGCAGGTCAGCCTCATTCGCGTCGATGGGGATGTGTCGTTTTACTTTCTCCCTGACGCGGTCAATGTCTTTCAGCAAACGGGTACCTTCATCATCCAATTCTTTATTCATCAACTGCACGAACTTTTCGTCTGAAGAATCAAATGGTTTATTCTCCGCTATTTTTTCGTGCAACGCTTCAATTCTAGAAGCATATTTATCCATCACGCCAGTGAGGTATTTTATCCGTGCATCAAATTTGTCTTCCTGCCCAACCAGTCCCGCTTCAAGCCAACGCATGGTCACGCCCTGGCACATCCCATGATCAGTGAAACGATACCCCAATTTATTCCCAACGTCCATTAACCGATAATGCACATAATGATACATACAGGCCCCCTGTCCGTTAAAATCAAGCATCGCTAGAAAGAACACCTCTCAATAGAGTCGAGCGATGGGTCATCTTCTACTCTTGATAGTTTGGACAGTAAATCATGAAAAAGGACACATGCTTTACTGTCCAAGTTTCAATCTACTCTTAACTAAAGATTAGTTGATGGGGACAGTAATGCAAGTCAGGATAGCTCTTTTTTTTCCGTTTTGTATTGGCGTTTGTCGAGGCTGAGTAAGGCCCGCGTATTTAATAATGATGAGGGTTTCGATGGTGAACGGTCTCTAAAGATGGATGAGGCTCCCATTTTGAAATCATTCACCACAAGTTGCCTTACAGGCAAAATGCGGTGATGGAATGCCATTAACGCTCAATGGTTACTATCGACATCCCTCCAACGATGAGCAAGGTTGGATTTTCTTTCAGCGATGATGATTATTGTTATTCGTTAACGTGTGTTCAGATAAATCACCGAACGCATCCTGGTTGCTGTTGGCAGCAAAAAGGGTGTGCATTGATGTGCTCAAGGGGCCTTCTGGTGGGGGCGTTCCGTTATTTTTCCAGTCAGCAGAAGTATTGCGTTCGCTTATTTCTAATTGATTGCCCTCGTTAATCGTGCTGGTCAATTCAGGTGCTGATTTTTTCGTAATGATCATGCGATTACGAGTAGGATCGCCTGGACGAATCATAGGCACATCAGCACCGGATATCCCATACAGATTGTGTTTTACCAGTTGTTCTTGCCAGTAACCGATGGGTTGGAAATTACGAATTTCTTTCATTTCATTTTCGAGCGACACACCATTAACCGCATTGAAGATCATATGCGCAAGATGAGACATGTCATTCGTTTTCTCATCAATCACATCATGATCATCCAAAATAAAATGACCTCCATCACGCAAAACACGGCTTAATTTATCTAAGAAAAGATCTAACTTCTCGGGAGAAAAATGATGCAAACCAACATAGCAAGTGATGAGATCGGCACTGTTGTCTTCGAGTTCATTGAAAGAGTCAAGATGGTCATAATCCAATTTTTTAAACACATCGTATGGATGCCATGAGTTGGCATCAATATAATCACTAAAAGATGGATCTTCATCATTAACGGCGACAATCGTGCCTGTTACCTTAAAATGTTCTCTGAATCCGCCAATAAAGCGTCCGGGAGAACCGATTTCAACAATACCATTAATCGTTGCATCTTCCGGTATCAACGCCGCTGCCTGTGCTCCCAGCTCTCGTTTAATGGCGTACAATGAATTTAATTTTCGACGAATATCGTCAAGAGTAGATGGCATGATTTCGGGAAGGCGAGCGCACAATTCCTGATAAATATCGGCATGTGTGTCTCGATACGTTAAAATGTCCTCTAATAACGGATAAATTTTATCAATGTCCACTCGTTGCAAAATATTCGCTAAAAAACCTTTGAACGCGTCTTTGGTCTCTTCATCTTTCATGACGGCATGCGCATGCGTTTTTTCAATGGTAGGCGGCATGATGTATTTTTGGTGCAATCCACTGGTGAATCGTTGTTGTGGATCAATTTGTTTTTTCTTTTCTTGCGCTTCATTAGCACGCGGATAAGCGCGTTTAAAATCATCAGGAG
>JAOAUO010000017.1 GCA_030157565.1 Legionellaceae bacterium | reverse complement strand
ACGTACGCAATGATTTCTTTTGTCGATGGATACGTATTTTTTTCCAAATGAGAAATTAATTCACTCGTTTGTTGGTCGTCTAATTTGCTTTTCGAACCACCGCCACTTGGTTTTAATTTCTCTTCCCGTAAATAATCACACAAATACCCCCAGACCGTGGTTTCATGGATTGGATTAGTAAGGCTTGAGCAATTTGTTTGTACGTCCACCCTCTATCATTCAATAAAACAGCTTTTATGCGATCTCGGATGCGGCCATCGCGCTCACATTTATGCTATTCTTCAAGATGAATTTTTTGAGCTTCAGTTAATGGAATTTTCATTGGCTTGATTCTAAAACCATTAAACGGAGAATGGCATAGGGCTCTCAATCAGTTCGGGTATATAAACGTTATTTAATACGCACAAATTTTGAAAACCAGGCAGCAAATGTACCCTGCAAGACCAAGCCCGAGACCTAAAGCAAATAATACAAATGCGGACAATACACGCATTGCAATGGGTATTTTTTTATTATTGAGGCAAAGTGTTGCGCAGGCGAGTATTAAAATAAAAACGAGCCCAATAAAATCAATCCTTTGGCTTACTAATCCAAACACAACGGAAATGAGTAACGCGACGCTCCATAAGGGGATTTTCTTAAGTGATGGCACCCATAACAAAACAACAGCAAAATAAAGAAACGTGTACGTCAGTATTGTCGCTATATGATTTAGCATAGGGCTCGTATTGTTAGTTAGTTTTTTTTCATCTGTAACACAGTATTATTAAAAAACTGATCAGCGTGAAAAGCATTGTCTGTTGGAATTCCCAGTTTAGTTGCTTCTGCCAAGTCGCCCGAAAACTGACTGACTACACAAATATCAGAAGTAGCTACACCTGATAGTTGCCCTTTAACCAAGTGATTAAGTAAGGACATGGTTGAGTGAGGATTAGCACTGCGATTTTCAGTCACGGTTTTAAATAATTGATAACGATAGGATAAACAAAGAAAAATATTTGGCGCAATTTCGATAAACTCTTTGCTTTCCTGGACGCTTAAATCAATAGGGGTATTGAATGTGATATCAGGGTTTTGTTTTTTCAACAGACGTAGAATCTTTAACACATTCAATTCATTTGTGTTGGATATTAAATAAACTGGTTCTGCTTGAGATTTAGCAACAAGCGTTGGAAAGCGCGAAACGCGCGTTTCATCTAAATCAATGATTTCATTCCAGGCATTTTCTAATAAAGATAAGGCAAACTCACGCGAATATGATTCGTCCCCATTTAATTCAACCATAACCTCTTGTTCAGCAGCTACATCACGAAGAAAAGGGAAAATTTGCAGGAGATTTTTCAAAAACTGTTCGGTATTAATGGCTCCCAGCTTATAAGGTTGGATGAGTTGTTTGTCATTCATGCTGTATTGATACATAACCCATGCGTAATTTGACCAGGACTTGAATAACGTGGGGCATGAGCTGAAACACCCACCAGAGTATTTGTTACACAATTGTACAAACGCATCGACGCTCTTACTGATTGGATGTAGTGTATGTATTGATGATAAGTTGACTATGAGTGGCATAATGACTAGACCTCGATAGGCTTACTTTGAATTAAGTGTACCCCGTAAATGATAAGAATCTATAGAAGCTGGTCGGGACGGAAGGATTTGAACCTTCGACCACTAGCACCCCATGCTTTCCACTAAAGATATCATTCAATTTCACTTAAGATAAAAAATATCTTTTATCCCTTGATATATATGGTCTTTAACCATATCATCACATTCAAACGATCACAAACAATTTCACTTGAGAACAATTTTAAGTGTACCCCAAAGTGTACCCCGGGAATTGATGAGGCTTTAATGAGTAATTTTACTGATACATACATTAAAGGATTAAAACCACGTGCTACCCGTTATGAAGAGTATGAAGGTGGCGGCTTTGGTATTCGTGTCACCCCCAATGGAATTAAAAGTTGGATTTATCGCTATAAGATAGCTGACAAAACTGACAAAATAACTCTGGGTCATTACCCAGCAATGAGCTTGGCTAGTGCCAGACAACGATTTATTGAACTAAGCGAATTACGTCGGGATGGAAAAAATCCTAAAGAGATTATTAGCAACCAGAAAGAAGCTCAGAGTAATACGGTCAGCAAGCTAGTACTGGCGTGGTACGCAGGCTACATTGAAAAAGAACGAAAACAGCCTCAACAAATTAAACAGCTTATAGACGCTGATATTATTCCCTTGCTCGGCGATATTGAGTTAGCCAAGCTTTCCCCAGCTATGGTCACTAAAGCGCTAGATAAGATTGTAAAACGTGGCGCACCCGTACATGCGAATAAAGTATTAGCAGCCCTCAAACAAGCATTTAGCTATGGTGTACGGCGTGGGGCTATGACAGAAAATCCTGCTTTATTATTGCAAGGCCGTGATATTGGCGGGATTGAGAAACCACGTGATCGTTATTTAACAATGACTGAGATTAAAGAATTGCTGCTGTTTTTAAATAACAGCAAAAACCGCATGTCCATTCAAACCAAACTGGCCATTAAGCTCATTCTACATACTGGAATAAGATCAGGAGAGCTTAGGGTAGCTACCTGGTCTGAAATTGATTTTGAAAATAATCTTTGGACTATTCCAAAAGAGCATACAAAGCAAAATGAAATGATGAGAATTCACCTAACAGAGCCAGTAAAAATAATGTTTAAAACGCTTAAATCGGTCTCACAATCAGACTTTGTACTCTCAGCACACCAAGGTGAACCGTTTAGCCCTAAAACATTATCACGCGCCATCAATCGCATTCAGGAACGGGTAGGCATTACTCACTGGACAGCACATGACTTAAGACGAAGCTTCTGTACCCAGCTTGGCGAAACGCTTCATATTGATCCTGTAGTTATTGAAAAATGTTTAGGCCACAAAATGCCGAAGATGATGGCTACTTATAATCGAAATGAAATGCTTGTCCAACGTAAAGAAGCATTAAATAAATGGAGTCATTACCTTGAAAATTTATTACAAGACAATGTAGTGCCAATGGCATTAAGTAAGTGCTCATAGAACATGAGTCCCCCAGTCCGTGACAAATTGTCACTAACTGAAATTAATATCAAACAAGGAACAGTCCCATGCGTAAAGGATCATTAAAGAAGGTAACCATAAAGGATGAGCTTACAGAGTTTCTACTCTATACCTCTCCTAATGGGGAAGTTAAAGTCGAAGTGTTATTAAATAATGAAACGCTATGGTTGACTCAAAAACGTATTGCTGAACTGTTTGGTGTAGGTGTACCCGCCATCTCGAAACACCTTGATAATATTTATAACGAAGGTGAGCTAATTCGCGAAGCAACTATTTCCATTTTGGAAACTGTTCAAAAAGAAGGCGAACGTTCGGTAAAACGTAATGTTGAATACTACAATCTTGATGCTGTTATTTCAGTTGGCTACCGTGTGAGCTCCAGCCAAGCAACCCAATTCAGAATTTGGGCTAC
>JAOAUO010000016.1 GCA_030157565.1 Legionellaceae bacterium | reverse complement strand
TTGATATGAAACGACAAATCAACCAACGGTTTGAAGTCAATGCCTTCCGTCATGTCCAATAAATGCGCTCGCAATTCGTCAAGACTACCGGATAAGGTGAACGCGAGCGGCAATTGCTTCACAATTAGTAAAATACCAATGGCGCACAACAATCCTTGCACTACATTCGAAGGAACATATTCCGCAATAAAACCGGCTCGAAAAAGACCCAACAGCATTTGCAAGCAACCGGCCAAGACCAATGCCAATAAAAAAACATTGAAATCGCCCAGCTGAGCGATACCCGCCACCACAACAGCGGCCATCCCCGCGGCAGGACCGCTCACACTCACGTGTGAACCACTCAAACTACCCACCACCACGCCGCCAATAATACCACTCAAAAGACCGGATATAATGGGCGCCCCGGAGGCCAATGCAATGCCCAAACACAATGGAATGGCCACTAGAAAAACAACAATAGCGGCAATCAAATCAAATTTCAAAGCACGTTTGTTATAAATAAGTGCCATTCGACCATAGGTTTGAAGCCTTTTATACATCGGTGAAATACTCCTCGTCCGGGAAAGTAATGCCGTCGGCTAATGCATTGCCATGCACTAAATGACTTTCCAATTGCCTGAAATTCCACAAATCCTGATCCATTAACTGGCTGGGTTTGATGGCCTGCAAAGCATGCAATATATTGCTGGGTATTTTTGGGTTTTCTTCAGCCAATTGAGTGATCAACCGGCCTATCCGTTTGCGCGCGAGATTGTCTTGTGACCCACACAAGGTACACGGAATAATGGGAAATGCTTGCGCATTGGCATAGGTGATAATGTCGACTTCTTGAACATAACACATCGGCCGAATCAAGATGTGTTTTTTGTTATCGCTCAATAACTTCGGTGGCATCGATCGAATGTCGCCATTGTATAAGATAGACATCATCAATGTTCGAATCAAATCGTCCCGATGATGACCCAATGCGATTTTGGTATAACCATTCTCTTCCGCATAGCGATAAATAATACCGCGGCGCAAACGCGAGCACAAAGAACAATAGGTTTTGCCTTCCGGTATTTTATCTTTCACAATACTATACGTGTCTCGGGTCAATATTTCATAAGGGATAGACCGCTCTTCAAGCCAACGGCGAAGTTGACTATCGTCCCAACCCGGTTGCGCTTGATCGAGCGTAAATGCAAACACATCAAATTTGTTATTTGAGCGGCGCCGCAACGTGTGCAATAAAGTTAAGAGCGTAAACGAATCTTTTCCGCCTGATAAACAAACCATCACGCGATCACCACGCTGGATCATATTAAAATCAGCAATGGCTTTGCCCGTATAATGCAGTAATTTTTTTTCAATAAGAGAAGGGGATGAGGTCATGGTAGCCGATTAACTCCGTTGTGTGGATTGTGGGGCCAGGCCGTCAACACGTGTTGTTGCAAGCCAAGAATTGATTTCCTCAACGTCACTCACGTTTAACGAGCCGGCCAAATATTTCAAATTTAACAAAGCATTGATCAATCCATACTGATCACCCGCCAATTGGTTCTGCGCTTCAAATAGATGCTGTTGCGCGTTCACCACATCCGTCATGGTTCGTGTGCCCACTTCATATTGCGCTTGCACGCTGTCCAATGAATTTTTCTGAGAAACAATGGTTTGTCGATCGGCCGAGACCTTGCTGATCCCATCAATGATGGTGTTAAACGCAATTCGACTATTGACGACCACATCCCGGTATGCGCCTTCCAGTTTTTCACTGGATGTTTGGAAATCATATTGCGCTTGTCGCGTTTGGGAAAGAACCAGTCCACCCTGAAAAATAGGGAAATTCATGGTGAGTGCTACAGAGGATGCCACCTGTTTTGCAGGGACAAAGATATTGTCAGCAAAACCCGTGGTCGATGGACTAGGTGCTTCGCCCGTGTCGTTGTGAGTGGTGCTGCTGGTCCCTTTTATTGCGAACGTGGGTAAATTCCCTGCGGATTGTTTCTTAATATTGTCACGGGCAGCCGCCAAACTGAATTTCGCTGCAAATAATTTATAGTTCTGCCTGAGCCCGGTAGACACCCACTCATCCACATTATTCGGCTCAGGCTTCACCAATGGGATTTTGCTGTTGCGCAGCATAGCGACGTGTTCATACACATGATTGGTGAGTTTGCTCAGACTTTCTCCTTTATTGACGAGATTATTTTGAGCAGAGATGACTTGAGCCACGGATTGATCGTACGCGGCTTGCGCTTCATAGACAGAGGTGATGGCATCTAAACCGACATTAAATCGTTGTTGAGCCTGTTCCAATTGCCTTTTGTTTGCACGTTTTTTAGCATCCGCGAACGCCAATGTGTCGTGCGCAAATAATAAATTAAAATAAGCCATGGAGGAGCGCATGATCAAATCTTGAGCCGCGTTATTGAACGTAGCCAATGCAGCTTTCACCGAGGCTTTGGCTTGTTGAACTTGAGCCCAGGCTTGATAATTAAAAACCGCTTGTGAGGCACTCACCTGCCATTGATTGCTCCCAAAAGGTTGCTTGATATCAATGCTCCCTGAATTCACTTCTATCTGATTACGACTAGCTTGCGCGTTAACACCCAGTTGTGGTAACAACGCAGACCAGGCCTGAGGAATGGCTTCACGTTGAGACATATAAGTACTGTACGCGGCTTTAAAGACCGGATCATTGTCCAACGACTGACGATACACATCCATTAAATCGGTTGCATTTGACCAACCAACCACGCTGAATAGTAGGCACGATAATGGGAAACGCATGGACGCACAGGACGAATTTAGCATGTGAACAGATCCTAGAAAACGAATGGATTGGGTTTCAATGTGTCGATCAATGGCGGCAAACAGGTTTCAAAAACCACCTGCTCATGCCATCGTCCTTGGTGATCTAGGCGGTGCAGCTGCGCTTGCATCACAGGAGGCCGTCCTATAATGGTAAAAATCTGACCTCCGGGCGCCACTTGCAATCGTTGTGTTTCATTTAGAGCAACCATTGCACTGGTGAACACAATCACATCATAAGGCGCTCGCTGAACCCAACCATTGGACGCATCGCCGGTCAACAACTCAACATTTGTGCATGCGTGTCGCTCCAATGTTTGCCGTGCCATTTCGGTCAAGTCAGGATAACAATCAATGCTGACCACTTTTTTGCACAAGCGGCTTAACAAGGCTGTTAAAAAACCCGTCCCGGTCCCCACTTCAAGCACCACTTCGTGTCCAAGTAAATTCAATGATTGCACTAACAACGCCTCTTCTAACGGTGTCATCATGCATTGCTCATGTGGCAATGGAATTTGCATGTCAGAGTACGCGAACGGTTTATATGCAAACGGCAGGAATTCATCACGATGAATCGAATCAAACAGTGCAAGAACAGGTTCTGAAAACACATTTCCAGTCCGCAACTGTTGCTTTTTCATATTAATGCGTGCAACTTCATAGTTCATGAACCACTCACCTTTTTAACGAAGGAACGTGTTTGCAAACACGTTCATAATTTGAATAGGGTTAATCTATGGCATTATTCTAGCAGGAATTAATGGACGAGAGTAGAAGCATTGCTGCATCCACGTGTTAATTGTATGCTATAACTGATTCTATATGCGTTAAAATAATGCTCATTGCGAGGCGGTACCATTCGATCCTAACTCAATCAAGAGTCCTATCATATGAACCTATTCCGTAAAAAAATGGTGCTTGCCCCAGAAGATACCGTCGAATCACTCGTGCGCTGCCTCTCCGCATTCGATCTCACTCTCTTAGGGATAGGCGCGATTGTCGGTGCCGGTATTTTTGTCATCACCGGCGTGGTGGCCGCTACCCAAACGGGGCCTGGCATCATTTTATCGTATGTGATAGCCGGCATGGCTTGCTTATTTTCAGCACTGTCATATGCGGAACTAGCAACCGCCATTGGTGGTTGCGGCAGCGCTTATGGTTATGCATATGCAGGATTCGGTGAAATAATAGCCTGGATTGTCGGATGGGATTTGTTGCTGGAATATTCCATTTCGATTGCAGCGGTTGCCGTTGGATGGAGCAGTTATTTGAATGATTTACTGCAATCTTTAAACATTCACGTTCCGAACGCATGGCTACAGGGCCCCGCTGCGGGTGGCGTGATTAATTTATTCGCATTGACCATCATTATGGCGTTATGTGGCTTGTTGATCGGGGGCGTGAAATCCAATGCGCGCTTCAATAATATGATTGTTGGTGTCAAATTATCCGTCATATTACTCTTTATTCTCATTGCATCAACCCACGTAGAAACCAGCAATTGGGTACCTTTTATGCCATTTGGATGGGTTGGCATTGCAAAAGGTGCTTCATTGATTTTCTTCGCATACATTGGGTTTGATGCCGTATCAACCACCGCCGAAGAAGTGATCAATCCGCAGCGTAGCTTACCCATTGGCATCATTGGCTCGCTGTGCATTGCAACCCTTCTTTATATGATTGTTTCCGGTCTGCTCACCGGTATCGTCTCGTATAAACTGTTGAATGTTGCCTCACCGATTAGCCAAGCCTTGATTATCATTGGGTATAAGACGGCGGCAGGCATTGTGGGCGTCGGTGCAATAGCGGGGCTTACGACCGTTATGTTGGTCTTATTTTATGGCTTGAGTCGGATTTTTTTTGCAATGGCCCGAGATGGTTTATTACCACGTTATTTCTCCGTGCTGCATCAAAAAACAAAAACACCCGTTCGTATCATTGTGCTTTGTGCACTGTTGATAGCCTTCACGGCCGCGTTGATTCCGATAGGCCGGTTAGCCGAACTGGTTAATATCGGCACGCTTGTTGCGTTCACCATGGTCTGTGGCGGTGTTTTGATGTTGCGTTATACGCAGCCCAACTTGCCGCGGCCGTTTAAAACACCCTTCGTGCCGTATGTCCCTGTATTGGGCATGCTAAGCTGCCTCTACCTGATCGCCAATTTGCCTTGGTTTACTGTCTTAAGATTTATCGTTTGGTTTATTCTAGGCCTGGTGATTTATTTTTTATTCAGTAGAAAAAACAGCTTACTCAGATCATCAGACCTCTCGTAATTCGCAAACGCCAAACGCATTAACAGGAAACAAATGTCTATTTTTTTCGCATCATGGTATGATGCGCCTATTTCTTTCGTTTGGCTTGTATCATGTTCAATGGTCATTTGGTTACAACATCGTTCGCAGATGAGCGCCGGGATATTCCTGAACTCATCGCGGAATGGAATGCAATGACACACCGGATAGATTCAGGCGATTTATTAGCGCTCAATCATCAAAAATTACGTTTAATTCAGCGTTTTGAAACCATCATTAATCAGCATGTTCCATTGCGCTTGAGGCCAAAACCGACTGATGCGAAAAGTAATGAGGCCTTATTGCAGCAGATGTATTGGCAAATATTTTACAATTTATTGCTTGTTTTTGGATTATTTCAAGACGCGGTCGGCAGCTATTTATTTTGGAACGCACTGTTTTTATTGATTCCTAGTCTTTCCAATCCGGTTTTGATGGCCCTATCCTTTGCGGCCACCGCCTTAAGTAGTCTCTTGTTTTATGCTTTTCAAGTCACGTTCTTAAAAGCGGCGTTTGATTTACCCCAAGACCATACCCATCTAGGCCTCCTCTTAGCGAGTTACTCGTCACAATTGGAAACAACAACCGCCATTAACCAGGTGTTATCATCCATGTGGATGATACCCGTAGACGATTCGGTGTATGATGAGTACATCGAACTACTCACATTATTAAATCAAGATCTTCAGCACAAACATAACCACATGAGTGCTTACCCAGACACAACATTCAAACAGATTTTAAAAGCCAGCACCTTGGTTTTTGGTGTGTTCGCGAGCATTGCGAACAGCTATTTTACAACCAATCTTTTGATGGGTTTAATCGCCGCACCGCTACTGGGTACGCCGGTTGGATGGGCTATCGTTCTGTTAAGCATAGTCACCGATCTGGGCTACTATTACGCGATGGGCGCCACCAGCATCGTGCAGTTAATTCACCCGGATTTCCAACACTATCAGGCGTTCAAAGATCATCTGGAATCATTTCATGCGACTTACCAGGACCACTGGATTGAGATACAATCCATCAAACGCTGTTGTTTTTTTAAAGAACAATCAAAATCTGACACGCCATTATCCTCCACTCCGCTTCATAGGCATGAGGGTGTGATATAAAAGGAGCGGTCTTCCTTCAAGCGGTGTATAATGTTGCCATGAATCATAATTTAGGTAAGAATGTAATCATGTCACGCATGCTATCCATCGCGGCTTTATGGCTGTTATCCAGCCTCAGTCAGGCCAGTCCATCGCCCCAACTGTACCAAATCGACCTGATCGTGTTCACGCACCCATCCTCAGCATCTCAACAAACGGAACCCGCACGCATGCCGTTATTGCCCCCGAATGCGCAACGCGCCATCCCTTTGCAAAACACGGCGGCTGATACACGCTCACCTTATCATCTGCGGCCCAACAGCACGTCGCAATTAAACCAAGAATATTGGGCGTTAACGCATAAAACAGATTACCAAGTGCTCGCCCATTACACATGGCTGCAGCCCAGCAACAACCAAAGACCGATTGCCATTCCAGCCATTCACCGAAACGGCTGGAACATTGAAGGCACATTGCGAGTGAGGCAAAGTAATTATTATTTATTAGACACGGAACTTCTTTTTTCTACCGCAAACACCCGTCAATCAGGCTTTTTATTCTCACAAAAACAACGCCTCAAACCAGGAACGGTCTACTATCTTGACCACCCACAAGCGGGGATGTTAATCAAAGTTCACCTCATTGCTGACCGCGTCCATGCGTAAACCCCTGTTCATGTATAAACCCCTATTCATGTATAAACCCCTATTGTCCACGCCCATTCGCGTTTGGCTGATTAGTACGTCGTTCGTATTGTTCCAATTTTTTCTACAGCTGTCATCTGGGGTCGTCATTGGCGCAATTATGCATGATATGCAACTCTCAGCGCTCACAGCAGGCACACTGAGCGCGGCATTTTATGTTGTATACGCCAGTTTGCAAACGCCCGTGGGCATACTCTTTGACCGAAAAAATCCACGTCTGTTGCTTTCAGTCACCGCTTTCATCTGCAGTTTAGGCTGCTTTTTATTCGCTCAAAGTCATGGGTTGGTGGGCCTCTTTTTAGGCCGTATCCTCATGGGAATTGGATCAGCATTTGCCTTTGTTGGGCTGTCTCATTCATTGCGCCAACAATTTCCTGCGCGTCAATTTGCGTTCATGATAGGATTATCCGAGACCATCGGTTTTGTCGCGACGGTTTTAGGCATTATTGGAATGGGTCAATTCATCACACTCTGGGGTTGGCGCGGTTTTATGAATGGTACAGGTCTCTTAGGCCTGCTTATCGCATGGCTCGCCTGGTCGTACATCCCCAATGACGCATCGGACAAAGGTGCTCTACCCCATTACAGACAACAGATCCTCACGATTTTAACCAACAAACGCCTATGGGTGAATGGCATCTACATTGGATTGGCCTTTACTATTGTTACAGTATTTGGCGCCATGTGGGCGTCTTCTTTTCTTCAAATCAAGCTCAGCTGTACTCCACGCGAAGCGGGCTTGATCAACGCGGTTTTTTTTCTCGGCACGGGATTCAGTTGCCCCTTGTTTGGCTGGCTATCTACCCGATTAAAGCGACGAAAACCCATGATGTTCGCTTCATCCCTTCTCACGATTGCTATTTTTTTACTGATGCTTTATGTGCCCACTCATAGCCAACTCATCATGGGCCTCTTATTATTTTTGATGGGACTGTTCTGCGGCGCATATATTTTGGCCTACCCCATTGCCAACGAGCTATCTCCGCCCGGCTCGTTATCCACCTGCACCGGCTTTATTAACACATTGGCATTGATCACCACACCGGTATTACAACCCTTCATTGGTTACTTATTAGACTTGTTTAGCGCAAAAGACACGGCTTATACGCTCTCAAATTATCAGAATGCGCTTTTAATTATGCCGATTTTATTTATGTTTGCCTGTATTTTAGTGCTTTATTTACCCGAAAAACGTGAACCATAAATCCACGCAAAACGCGAAGGGAAAGGGGCTATCCGCCAATGAATCATGCTTGTACCCACTCTAAAAGTGCGGTATTCTTCCTACTTTGTTTTTTCGTAGGGGTCGGGCTCACAGCCCCTTCCTCTCCCACACTTTGGCCGCGCTAATGTCCTTTGACCTCAACAATAACCCGACTCAACCCATTCATAAAAACGAATTTCGTCGCGCTTTAAAAGACCGACATATTCAGTTGATTGCTTTAGGCGGCATCATTGGATCAGGCTATTTTTTAGGCACAGGCGCTGTTATCAACCAAGTCGGTCCTTCTGTATTTCTTGCCTACATTCTCGGTGGGCTCATTATTTATTTAACCATGTTATGCATGGGTGAGCTCGCGGTGGCCATTCCCATTTCAGGCTCTTTCATTAATTACACAGCCGATTTTATTTCACCTTCGCTGGCTTGCGGGGTGGGTTGGTCCTATTGGATCAGCTGGGTGGCTTATATTCCTGCCGAATGTGTGGCTGGCGGCATTATTATGGAGTATTTTACTGGGGTCAATGGCTATGTCTGGGCCATTTGCTTTGGCTTACTCATTACCTACATTAACTTAGGAAAAGTGGGCACATTTGGTGAAATTGAATTTTGGTTGGCTCTGATCAAAATCATTGCCTTATTTGGATTCATTGCGCTGTCTGTGCTGATTTTCTTTGGTCTCATCCATGGTCCTCAGCCATCCGGCATCATTGGTGCACGATTCATCACGGGCCAAGGGGGATTTTTTCCTAATGGGGGCATGGTATTGCTCTCGGCCATGGTCTTGCTTTTAGTGAATTATCAAGGGTCAGAAATCATAGGGCTTGCTGCCGGTGAATCCATCAACCCTTCACTCATGATTCCCAATGCCATTCGTAATGTAACGTTTCGAATCCTCTTTATTTACATTATTCCTGTTTTTTGCTTGGTATTGATTTTCCCATGGTACAAAGCCAATCTATCCAACTCGGTCTTTTCCGATGCACTCAATTTTTATGGGCTTCGCTGGGCGGGGTCTGTCACCAGTTTTGTCACGCTAACAGCCACCCTATCGTGTTCCAACTCAGGCGTCTATGGAATTGTTCGTTCATTAAATGCATTGGCTCGAAATGGCATGGCGCCGGCTCCATTGGCGTTACTCAATCACAATGCCGTCCCACAAAACGCGGGCATTGTGACGCTCATTTGCATTTGGGTCGTGCTCATTGCCACTTATTTTTTTGGGCAATCCACGCTATACATTGCTCTTTTACTGGTGTCTGGATTTACCGGTGCCATTGCCTGGATGTCATTGTGCTGGGCACAAATCAATTTCCGCCGAAAACTATACAAGGCCGGCTATACGGTCGATGACCTGCTGTATAAAACCCCAGGCTCCCCATATACTGGCATCGTTGCCATTGTTTTAATGACCGTCTGCTTGGGCTTTCTTGTAATGAACCCCGATCCTGCTTATAAAATTGCCTTTGGGATTGGGATGGTGTGTTTTGTTGTGCCCATGATGGTCTATAAAGGCTTAGGTTTACATAAAAAAAGAGAGGCCATTTTAACAGCCAATCAACATGTTCGTTTTTCTGATGTATTTCCTGAGAAATAGAATCGAATGAGCACTCGCGTTCGGTTAACGCCAACGGTTTCTTTGCCAATCTTTTTGTTGCGTCTTATTTAAAAAGGTCCAGGCCACAATACGGCTGACTTTCTGACCTTGGGCCATATCAATGGTTTTTATATCCAAGGCGTTTACTTTAAGCAGAGACCGGTATACACCCGGAAGATTGGATTTTTTTGAGATGAGCGTAGAGTACCAGAAACATTGGGTTTGAAATTCAGCACTTTGTTCTATCATTTGATGAACAATGGCTTCTTCACCCCCTTCGCACCACAGTTCGCTGTTTTGTCCACCAAAATTCAACGTGGTTTTACTGTTTTTTTTAAGGCCTAAATTCTCCCACTTGCGTTTCGTACCCGCTGCAGCTTCTGCCAAAGAGGCATGAAAAGGAGGGTTACAAATCGACAGATCAAACACGTCGCCTGATTTTATCATGTTTCTAAAAATATCCGATGAAGCGGTTTGCAGCCTGCATTCAACCGATTCATTTAAAGAACCGTTCAAGGCGATGATCTGGTTTGCCGATTGAATAGCAACCGGATCAATATCTGAACCAACAAAATGCCAACCATATTCGCTATGCCCAATAATAGGGTAAACGCAATTAGCGCCTACGCCAATATCAAGCACCCGAATGGATTGGCCAGGAGGCAGAACGCCCTGATTGCAGGAGCTTAATAGATCGGCCATATAATGAATATAGTCGGCCCGGCCAGGAATGGGGGGGCAGAGGTAATTCGCTGGAATATCCCAATTAGAAATGCCATAGAACTGCTTTAACAAGGCCTTATTCAGTGTTTTCACGGCCTTCGGATCACTGAAATCAATGGATTTATTACTATATTTGTTGACGGATACAAAGCCTGTCAGTTCAGGGCAGCATCGGATAAGTTGTTCAAAGTCATAACGGAAGCGATGTCTGTTCCGAGGATGCAAGTCGATTTTTTCTAAAGGAAATATTTTTTGTTTTTCTTTCAATTGAATCACCATGTGGAACGCTTCAGCACTCCATGTTCAGTCAAGCGATAAAATGATACGTTAACTGTATCATATTTGATCGTTAAATGCGATGGATTTCGTTTGGTTTCACCACGCAAAAAAGCCTTAATCATTCCTTAAGGCTTTTAACATTACAATCAATCCTCTTTATATTCTGAGTGATTGATTTAAAATGACTTTTCTAAAAAAGTACCCTATAGTAAATAAAATTATTCCTGGTATTGCAGAGGTTTCGCCAGAAGACCAAAACGTATTCTTTTATTCGCCGGAAGGTGCTGAATTAATTCGACTTGTTTCAAACAATCATTTCGATACATCTTATGCTATAGGAGGAATCGGGGATTCTTACGCTCTAAGGCTAAAGAGGCCTGCGCTTGACAATAAAATTACGGATTTCCAAAATAAAATTGAATCATCCGAATCTTTTTTAGCCTTAAAAACTGCGATTATTCAAAGACGTTTACAGTGTTTATGGGAATATCAATCTTTAAGCTTGGAAGAACAAAAAATATTAGCGGACACCACTTATTCAATTGAATTCTATCAATCACAGAATATTCAAGCATGGATGATGGCCATGCAACAGGATAATGCTCAACATATCATCAACATTCGTCATCAAATGGACCACAAACGGAACCAATTATTGCGACAAGCTAGAAATCAAATGGGCGTCATTTTAAGCCGTAATATCGATCCAAATACACTGTATAGCCTTGCAAAAGAAATATATCTCTCTAAAAAAGACATAAAAGAGAAACGCAACACGATTCATCAATACATGAATCTGCATTCTATTTGGAACCAAAGGGTACAGCCACCTACTTTGTCGATGTCCATATCCTACCTGGCACAACATGTAGACGTCAGCAATATAAAACGATACATGGATCGCATTGGCGATGCGCACACCTTTTATCAATTTTTTGGATTATCAACCGGACATGGTGGTTGGGAGCTGAACTATCTCGATTTATATAACTACAACCGTAATCGGGAAAGCATCTCCTCTGCCAAAGCGGTCTTGTACGCCTTAATCAGTCCCTTACATGCTTTTTTTCATGAATACGTGCAAATTGCTCAGTATGAAAAAAATGCATTGAGCATCATGATCCGAGCGCTAATACCTATTTTAATCATCGGTCTTTTTTTAGGCGGCACATTATCATTGATGGCGCCGCTGGCGGTCTCCGAATTGATCGAATTTTTGTTTTTTTTCCCAGCATTGTATGCAGCCATCGGGGTTGCCAGTGCTTATGTTGAATTGAAAAACCAAGCCTATGCGGACTTTATTACGTTTTGGTGGGGTGATATTTATCAGACACCGGCTTTTCAGGTCAATCCTCGGTTATTGCGTTCGTTTGACGATGATTTAGAACGCGCGCAATCAATCGCTGATTTTTATATTCTTAGCTTAAAAGCATGTGATAAAAAAGAGCAAGAGTACGCTCTCATTCCAAAGGGAACATTAACAACAAATCAATTAGACGATCGAAAAAAGAACATCATTCGAAAATCGACGTTATTATTAGAATGGTATGATATACATAGCAATGATGAGCTGGGATGTGATGAAACCCCGTCCATTATTAAGCGCCGCCTCCATACAGATGGCCTAGATGAACGCCAGCAACTGATTCAAAATACAACGCGTTATACGGATCTATTTCTCGGTGAAGTGGATACCCATTTAAATGAACCTGCGCGCCAAACAAACCCATGTCTTTTTTTCAGTTTGAAAAATGAGACGCGTAATGTGGGTCAACGATGTGCAGAGCACGAAGAGAAATTAGCACGCATTGAGTCCATTTATTCCCAATGTAGGTTTTGATTGGAGTTTGGACAAAACGACATGCAAAAACACGCATGTCATTTCGTCCAAAGATATTCAGCTCATCCATCGTTAGAGAGCTGAGTGTATTTAATCGTTCTCAATGCCCATGAATTCATTATCATTGGAGAGAAGGAGATGAGTCTTTTTTCATGTTCTTTTGTCCAATGTCCAATGTCCAATGTCCAAGTTTTGACAAATCACCTGCAAAATACGGCCTCAGTCAACGTTTGGCCAGTTGTTGTCGTCCCCATTTCAAAAGACCTCACGGCTACTTTTAAAAACAGCATCAATGGCCATCAACTGTTCCAATAATGGCTTTATTTTGGATAATGGCCAGCTATTGGGGCCATCACTCAATGCCTTGTCAGGGTCGGGATGGGTTTCCATAAAAATGCCGGCAATGCCCGCGGCCACCGCAGCGCGCGCCAACGTAGGGATAAATTCACGCTGCCCTCCCGAGACAGAACCTTGCCCACCGGGCAACTGCACGGAATGGGTTGCATCGTACACCACAGGACATGCAGTTTCACGCATGATCTTTAATGAGCGCATGTCAGAGACCAGGTTATTGTAACCAAAGCTAGCACCCCGCTCGCAGACCATGATCTGTTCATTGCCCATTGCTCGCGCCTTTTCGACCACATGAGTCATGTCCCAGGGGGCTAAAAACTGACCTTTTTTAATGTTCACAGGCTTATTCATAGAGGCCACACGCTGAATAAAATTGGTTTGTCGGCATAAAAATGCCGGCGTTTGTAACACATCCACCACACTGGCCACTTCTGATAACGGCGTGTCTTCATGCACATCCGTCAACACCGGCACACCGATTTGCGTTTTTACTTTTTCCAAAATCTTCAGGCCTTTTTCAAAGCCTGGGCCTCGGTAGCTTTCTGCCGATGAACGATTGGCTTTATCAAACGAAGATTTATAAATAAATGGCAGGGATAATGCTTGGCATATTTCTTTTAAATAGCCGGCTGTTTCAATGGCCATGGCCTCGCTTTCAATGACACATGGGCCTGCTATCAAAAACAAGGGCGAATCAATGCCTACTTCAAAACCACATAATTTCATGTTTGTTCCTTGTTTGGAGTTTGGACAAAACGACATGCAAAAACACGCATGTCATTTCGTCCAAATATATGCGGGCCATATCAGTCTCGATGAGTCCATTATATTTGAATAGAACAGCATGAGGCCCTATTCATGCTGTTCTATTCAAACGACTTCTTTCACGAGCAGCCAGCACAAATTGCTTGAATAAGGGATGGCTGTCTCGTGGAGTAGACGTGAATTCAGGATGAAATTGACAGGCCAAAAACCAAGGGTGATCGGCCAACTCTATCATTTCAACCAAGGTTCCGTCAGCAGAACGACCCGAAATGATCATGCCGTGTTCGATCAGCGCTTCTAAAAATGCATTATTCACTTCATAACGATGCCGATGACGTTCAATGATATCCGCAGCCCCATACACGTCGCGTGCCAACGTACCCGCTTCCAATTGACACATTTGTGCACCCAAACGCATGGTGCCCCCTAAATCACTGTGCTCATCGCGCAGATGAATACTGCCATCTCCCGCGGCCCATTCGCTAATTAAACCAATGACGGGATGCGGCGTGTCTTTATCAAACTCCGTGGAGTTGGCCTTTGCTAACATCAAGACATTGCGTGCAAATTCAATGATGGCGGTTTGCAAGCCTAAACAAATCCCTAAAAAAGGCACTTTATGTTCGCGTGCATACTGAATGGCGCTGATTTTCCCTTCAACACCCCGCTCCCCAAATCCTCCGGGGATCAAAATGGCATCCATGTTTTCCAGCGGCGCCACCCCATGGCTTTCAATCAGATGGGCATCAATGTATACAATCTCAACCTTCGTTTGAGTATGGATACCGGCATGAATCAATGCTTCGTTAATGGATTTATACGCATCACTCAAATCGGTGTATTTTCCCACCATCCCTACTTTAACCGTCATGGTTTTGATGGCTTGCGCCTCGACCACGGCTTGCCACTCAGACAAGTCAGCCGGCTTTAACGTCAATGCCAGTTTTTTAATGACGATTTCATCCAAACCTTGATCGTGCAAGATCATTGGAATTTGATAAATACTTTTCGCATCTTGCAGTGAAATCACCCCTTCTTTTTCGACGTTGGTGAATAACGCAATTTTAGCGCGATCATGATCCGTGAGTGATTTTTCAGAGCGGCAAATCAAAATATCCGGCTGAATCCCAATGGAACGCAATTCTTTAACGGAGTGTTGTGTGGGCTTGGTTTTTGTTTCACCCGAGGTTGCAATATAAGGCACCAAGGTCAAATGAATGAACACCGTGCGTTGAGCGCCGAGCTCAATGCGCATTTGTCGAATGGCTTCTAGAAACGGCAGAGACTCAATATCACCCACCGTACCGCCAATTTCCACCATGGCCACATCAAACCCTTCCGCGCCCAATTTAATGCAGCGTTTGATTTCATTGGTGATATGTGGAATAACCTGTACCGTTCCGCCTAAATAATCCCCTCGGCGTTCTTTTCTAATCACATTTTCATAGATTTTACCGGAGGTGAAATTATTCAGCCGCGTCATGGTGGTACGAACAAATCGTTCATAATGGCCTAAATCAAGGTCTGTTTCCGCACCATCTTGCGTGACAAACACTTCCCCATGTTGAAACGGGCTCATGGTGCCTGGGTCAACATTGATATAAGGGTCCAATTTAATGAGTGTAACCCTCAGTCCGCGGGCTTCCAAAATAGCCGCCAGTGATGCGGCAGTAATTCCTTTGCCTAATGAAGAAACCACCCCACCGGTGATAAATATGTAATTAGTCATAGAAACTCCCATTTTGGCCTTTTGGTAGAACGGCATGAAAAATCATCATGCGGTTTGGTCTAACTGTTGTAAAATATGATGCATGGCTAACGCGCAATCCGCGGCATCCACCCCTTTGTGTCCATGTACTCCGCCTAAGCGATCCCATGCTTGTGCTTCATTTTCAGTGGTTAATACACCAAAAATAACCGGCGTTTCAAATGCAAGCGCCACACGTTGGCAACCGTCACTGACTTGCTGACACACGTAATCGTAATGTGTAGTGTCTCCACGAATGACCGCACCCAACGCGATGATCACCGCATGATGATTCTGTTTAGCCAACCGCTGCGCGATGAATGGAATTTCTACTGCACCCGGCACTTCAATCACCATGATGTCTTGCTCACAAATACCATGGGCAAGCAAATGTTTAACCGCACCGGCTAAGAGTGCCTGTGTGATGTCATGATTGAATTGGCTCACAATGATCGCTACAGAAAAGGAAACGCCTTGATTGCCAGGAACTGCTTTAATATGCACCACGCCTACTCTCCTGCGATTATTTAACCGCCAATAAATGACCCAGTTTTTCTTGCTTGGTTCTTAAATACGTTTGATTCTCAGGGGTTGTATGCACCAGGAGGGGCACTCGCTCCGTGACTTGTATGCCGTATTGAGTCATGGCGGCCACTTTATGTGGGTTATTCGTCAATAACCGAACCTTATCAATGCCCATGTGCTTGAGTATTTGAAATGCCACCGCATAGTTACGGCTGTCAACGGGCAAACCCAGTTGCTCGTTCGCTTCAACCGTGTCATACCCTTTTTCTTGCAAAGCATAGGCCTTTAATTTATTGGTTAAACCAATTCCACGCCCTTCTTGACGTAGATAGATTAAAACACCTCCGTTGGCCGCAATCAGGCCCAAAGATTGCTCCAATTGAGCCCCGCAATCACATTTGCACGATCCAAACACATCGCCCGTGATGCACTCGGAATGAATACGTACCAATGGCACGGCGTGCGCGTCTGTGGGTGTTTTGAGAAGCGAAAAGTGCTCCCAGTCATCCAATTGATTGGTGAACAAGGTCATGGCGAAATCACCATGGCGCTCGAGTGGCAAACGCGTTGTGACGGTGGGCTCAACCAACGACTCATGCTGAATACGATAATCAATCAAATCTTTAATGGTCACAATCGGGATGTCATGCTCGCGTGCAAACACAGCCAACTGGTCGCGCCGGCTCATCGTGCCGTCTTCATTGATGATTTCACAAATAACGGCCGCGGGCGTTAAGCCGGCCAACGTCATCAAATCCACGCTGCCTTCGGTCTGGCCTGCTCGTCGTAACACGCCTTCAGGCCGTGCACGCAAGGGAAAAATGTGCCCCGGAGAAATGATGTCTTCAGGCTTGCTGTCAGGTGATATAGCCACTTGAATCGTGTGCGCTCGGTCTTGTGCAGAAATGCCTGTAGACACGCCACGGGCGGCCTCAATGGAGACCGTAAAGGCTGTGCCATACGGCGAACGGTTGCAGCGTGTCATCATGGGCAATTGCAGTTTATCCACCAGCGCTTCGGCCATGGGCAAACAAATCAAACCGCGCCCAAAACGGGCCATGAAATTAATGGATTGAGCGGTGACATATTCTGCCGCAATGACCAAGTCCCCTTCGTTTTCGCGGCCTTCATCATCGACTAAAATCACCATACCGCCTTGCTTTAGATCAAGAATTGCTTGCTCAATGGTGATGAAATAATTGGTCATGGTTTTACATTTCCTAACTGGTGCGCGACTATCCGCGTTAAATAATCAAACTCCACATTCAAGCGTGCACCAACCGGTAAACGACCTAACGTGGTCTGCTCGAGGGTGTGGGGCACCAGCATCACTCGAATGCAGTCATTGTCTAGTGCGTTGATGGTTAAACTCACCCCATCAAGGGTCACGCTGCCTTTGGGCAACAAGTAGATGGTATCACAGGCCGCAAACACACCAATAATCATTTCAATATAATCACGGATGGGCGTGACGGATATTAAGGATGCGGTGGTATCGACGTGACCATTCACATAATGGCCACCAAAGCGCGTGCTCGCTTTCATGGCGCGCTCAAGATTGACCACGTCCCCGCTGTTGAGTTGGCCTAAATTAGTGCGCGCCAACGTTTCGGGCGATACATCAAACGCCAAGCCGTGTGAATCATCTGGCAACAAGGTCAAACACACGCCATTGACCGCGATGCTTTCCCCGTATTGCAAATCGTCAAATGACGCACGAATCAATAAACGATTTGAAACACCCAACGCCGTATTGTTGAGAACAGTCCCTTGTTGTTCAATTAAACCGGTGAACATCGACCCTCCTGCCAATCAAAACACGCGATCATATTATCGCCCATGGCCTGCCAAGTCACAACAGAAGGTGCATTGAAAATATTGATATCTTGATAAGCCGGTGTGGCCGCGTGGCCTAAAATTTTAGGTGCAAGATAGACGTACGTTCGATTCACAAGACCGGCTTCATGCAGCGCACTAAACAAGCCCCCCCCGGCTTCAACCCAAACGTCATGATAGCCCAAATGACCCAAATGATGAATCACCGCGCTCAAATCAAGCCGGTTTAGTCGCGCCGGCATCGCATGATAGGACACATTCGCGGGATGTGAATGGGGAAGCGAATGCACTTTATCGTAGTAAATATGGCAATGCTTGGCTTTTGAGAGCACTAAGGCGTGTGGATTGAGTGTCAGTTGACGATCAATGATGGCGACCGGCTTAGCGGTCTCGCGCCCGTTGAAACGCGCATTGAATTGCGGGTCATCTTGATTGACCGTGGCGGCCGTCGTTAAAATAATATCGGTATGCAATCGTTTTTCGTGCGTAAACTCGGAACACAGTGCGTTTGAAATAACGGACTGAGCCCCCAAAGGACCGGCGATTTGACCATCGAATGTTTGCGCCAATTTCGCGGTCACCCACGGCGTATGCGTTAAGGTCCAATGCTGATAGCTTTGATAAAATCGATCAATGTCAGGCAAGGGATGATGAACCACCGAGATCCCTTGCTGCCTCAACAAGCTCGGCGTGTTGTTTTCACTCACCAACGGGTTTGGATCAGCGTAGGCATACACCACTTTCTGGACACCGTGTTTAATAATAGCATCCACACAAGGCGGTGTAAGTCCCCAATGATTGCATGGCTCCAAAGTCACATATATAGTGACATCAGGGCAATGTGCGGGAAGCTCTGCCAACAACAATGCTTCAGCGTGTAGCGTACCTGCTCCACGATGCCAAGATCGTGCTATAATTTTACCCGACTGGACGGCAACAGCACCCACGCTGGGGTTGCGCGCACAAAGGCCGCGTCCAAGCCATGCTTGATCAAGGGCTGCGAGTAAGAATTGTTCGTGCATCGTTGTACCACACATTAAACGGTGTGTAGAGGATAACAAATTATTCAATTTTTGAGTAGGGTTCTGACAAGATTGGGCATTGGACAGAAGAACATGAAAAAAGACTCATGTCCTTCTGTCCATGATAATGGGTTCATGGGCATTGAGAAAGGTTAGCGCATTTAATCGAGGGTTTGCGATCGTGAGCAAGCATACTCAACCCCTCGATTAAATACACTAGGCTATCTAAAGATGGATGAACTGAATATATTTGGACGAAATGGCATGCGTGTTTTTGCATGTCGTTTCGTCCAAACTCCA
>JAOAUO010000015.1 GCA_030157565.1 Legionellaceae bacterium | reverse complement strand
GTGCAGAGCACAACTGTTTTAGGGTCTTACTTTCGACGCCGAGGATAAGAATTAAGATCCTGGAATGAAATGACCGGCGGTCAAGCGAGTTTAGGGCGGCCAGCTGTGCCCAGGATGGCGGAACAAAACAGGACTTGCTTCATCAATAATGGCAATGCAATAGAAGCGAACGCAAGGAGGCTGCATTGCTCAAACAAGATTTGTCCTTTAAAACTTTATGTAAAAATGCAGACTTGACGGTAGCGCAAGCGGCTGTGCGCCTAGAGATCAATGACCAAGAATTGCAGCAGTTATTAGGAGGCCGAGCAGTTCCTATTTCAATTCAAAACGCCTTGCGTGTTGAAGCAATGTTTCCGGAAGCAAAGCGCCCTTTACCGGCTCCTCCATATCGGGAATTAGGCAGCTTAAGCTGCGTATCTCTTTTTTCTGGCGCAGGGGGATTGGACATCGGGCTGGAGCAAGCTGGTTTCAACACCCTTTTCGCTAACGAAATTGAAAAATATGCATGCGAAACATTACGACAAAACAAAGCTTTAAATGAGGTATCAATTAGCAATTTCGATAATTGGTTTAAAGAAACCGTTGCGCGGCAGAGATGTTATGGAAAGGCGCGACCATCGGATATGAAATTGCTAAGCGATCGGCTTAAGCAGGGAGTAAAACTAAATTTTCGACACCTTGTTAACGCTACGATTAGCGAAAATGATGTCCGTGATATTTCAGCTGATCAAATTTTGAGCATTACTCGCACTAATAGGGGCGAAATTGATTTAATGGCCGGAGGGCCGCCTTGCCAACCGTTTAGCCGTGCGGGGAAAAGAGAGACGGTGGAATGCGAAAAAGGGCAGCTCTTTATGGAGTTTGTACGTCTAGTTGATGGCGTTCGGCCTCGTTGGTTTCTTTTTGAAAATGTTAAGGGGCTTATTCTTCACAATGCAGAAATTGCGACCCGAAAGTGTGCTAATTGCGGTCGCGAGGAAGTATTGGAATTTCAGCTTCGCGAACAACTACGTGGTGAGGATTTTATAAACCTCCAATGTAGTGATTGTTTGATTGTTGGTGACCACAGAATTGGGTGGCACAATCAGCGAGGCGGCTCATTGGATATAATACGCGCTGAATTTGAGAGGTTGGGTTATCGATGCTATGATAAGGTATTGAACGCCGCAGATTTTGGTGCGCCTCAGTCTCGAGAGAGAATTTTTATTGTAGGCTCGCGTGACAATGAGCCGTTTCAATGGCCCGCAGCAACACATTGCGACCCTAAGCTATTAGACCCAGCAGTCCGAGATCTTTTTGATCGGTCGGAAAGACGGTTGCCATGGACAACCGCTAGGCAGGCCCTTTTTCAGGATGGCCATTGGCGTTATGGCAACCTTGATGATCAAAATGCAGTCCTTTGGGTCAAAAATGTTGTTCGGCCACATGACGAACCGGTGACTTGGTCATTAGACCGTATCGCACCGACAGTCGGTGCCCATCAATCGGCAAAGTTGGCTGTCGCTCCATATGGCGTGCCTGATGAACAATTGTTCCGACAACAATGGCATGTTTTGGGCCGCAGGCAAGGCGATACCAAACCAGTCTTCGTCGAACATGAATACCTCACGGATGCCGAATTACTTCGTCTTCAAACATTTCCTGCATCCTGGTACTTACATGGGACCCGTATGGAGCGCGCATTCCAGATTGGTAACGCAGTGCCGCCGGTTTTGGCGAAAGCGGTCGGCGAAGCAATCTTAGCAGCATGTGGATCGTCCACTGTAAACAATGGAGAAAAAATTGGCTACGCTTCCAGTATTTAACACCGAGCAGCGTAGCATGGCACAGCTGTATCTGGCTACTCAGGTAGCAGAGATGATGGGTCGCAAGTTTGAAGAAGGGGATTGGGCGCGAGTATACTCGGCGGCGAAAAGTATTCCGTTAGGAACTTGGAGCAACCTCAGCATCGACGTGTCCTTCGGTGCGCTTGGTGTGGAACATAAAATGATTTGTCGACCCGCCCACAAGTCGATCCTAGATGCGTGCGGTACGTCTATCATGCACCCTGCTGGGACAAGAGCAATCCGCATCCCTGCAGAGGAAAACCCGACAATCGCAGCGCGAGAAGTTCTCAGGCAGTATGGTGAATTGGTTGATGAGCGAACCGCCATTGTGAGAATTCTCAATGAGTATAACCATCAATTGATCGATCGTGAAATGGCGCTGTCTCGACTTATCGCAGAAGCTCGGATGACAAAAGCCAGTGCTGCCAAGGCTCTTCCAAGCAACCTTTCTCCAGTCGGTGAGGCAGGTCTGGACCCAGACATGCGGATGGGTTGGCTGCTATGGACTTCTGATTTAAGTGAATTTCTGTATTTTGAAGAAAAAATGGTCAAGCCGAACCCGGCAGATTTTGTTGCAGAGTGGAAATCTAGCGGTGGTGGCAGGCGTAAAGCTAGCCGAAATCTATGGGTTTATAATGCTGTAACCGGAGAAAAAGTTTATTCTATCACTACTGAGGCGGGAGCAAAAGTTCAGCCTTATTTTAAGGTCCCTACCCCGACCGATCCAAACTTGTATCACTTCGTTGTACAGGGCGAGCAAGTCGAAGGCGGACTCGTTAGGGTCTGGCTTACTCCTGAAACCGCTAGATCATTAAGCGATGCGCTTGGCAGTTTAGAGCCCAACGTAATTGGGCAAGCCATTACAAACGCCCAAGCTGCAGAAAGAAAAAAGAGGAATGACGGAGAGATTTATTCTCAGGTCGCGGTCGAGATACTGCTACCAGCGGAAAAGTATGCGTTACTCCGCGCGACATTTGAAGGTGTAAGTGACGAGCATAACTTTAAGCAGCTTGTGAATTTTTTGTGCGATTAACGTTCAATAGTTGATCTTAAAATTTCCGTATTTTTTTAAAGCGTTTGTGCAGTCCAAAATGCCAAAGTTTGTTATTTTTGATGATAAATCCGAACTTTTGAGCTGATGTATGATATTCGCAAAATCGGCCTGATTTGTGAAATCACGATCAAGATCTATTCCTAGTAATTTTTCGATCCTTTCGGCTCGTGAAACGCAATCACTCACCGCTTTTTTGGATAGGCGGTTTCCATTTTTCATTTTGTAATGATTCGTTAAAAAATCGGTGAAGCCGCTTTTATTCAACAGTCCATCTCCATACCCAGAACGATCTCTAGACCCCGTTTAGATCTAATATCGTTGTTTGCCAACATGATGGTGTCAACATTTTGATCGGATATCATTAGGCAAGCAACCAATTCTTAAGGCTACAATCAACCGATTTGTGCTAACACCTTGTTATTAGGTATCCATAACCATAACGGAAACCGCCCAAATCCAACCAAATCGACCCCCATTTACCCCATGCATACAGTTGGCCCGCTAACCCACCCCGTCGGACGCCACTATGCCGCTGGTCGTGCTCGAGGTCGAACGCGCAAAGGAAAAAGCTGAAGGCAATATCGGCTGGTTTATTCCTGATTATCAAATTAGCCCTGTGATTTTACGCAAAAACCACTTTCCTACACACACCCCCATCCATTATGCCAATT
>JAOAUO010000014.1 GCA_030157565.1 Legionellaceae bacterium | reverse complement strand
TGATAGGTCTGTGTGTCGCTACGCAGCGTCCATTGTCGTTTAGACAACTGCATGGTTCGAATGAGAGCGACTTCTGCCTGGACGGTATGCCGTAGGTGGTCAGAGATCCATTGCAATGGCTCCACCATGTGTTTCAGTGTACAAGTGTCATGAGGCGGAAGATGGTTCAGGGTGAAATCGATGGGGGCATTCGAATAGTCAAACGATTGAGCTGCATTTAAAAAATCAGTAAACAATCGAACCGACGTATTGCTGGATACATTCGACCAATAACGTCCGAGATCGCCGACTTGAAACGCCAAATCGAGCCACAAAATATCTTTGGGCATGATACCATGGTCTAGCAGTTTTCCAACGGCCGCAACGCCAGCGGGACCCGCCCCTACGACCGCCCATTGAAATGGTTTTTTATTCATATTGCTCCACGCACTGATCTTTTATGATGGTAGATTCTAGGTGGCTTGATGTGGTTAAACAATATTTACCAGGTAATCTTTACATGAAAATTAAAACACGTTTTATTTGTAATCAATGTGCCGCTGTATTTCCACAGTGGGCGGGACAGTGCACGCAATGTGGTGCGTGGAACGCGGTGACGGAAGAGGGGGTTGTTTCTGAAGGAAGAAAAGCCCGTTTAGGCAATTATGCAAATGATCGCTCTGCTGTGATGTGTTTAGATGATGTGGTGATTGACTGCGAAGTGCGGATGGATTGCGGTTTGTCCGAGTTGAATCGAGTCTTGGGCGGTGGTTTAGTCGATGGCTCAGTGGTGCTGATAGGGGGTGATCCGGGGATTGGTAAATCCACTATTTTATTGCAAACACTCGCCAATTTATCGCTTCAATACACGGTGCTGTATGTGACGGGAGAAGAATCATTGCAGCAAGTGGCCATGCGCGCGAAGCGGTTGCAATTGCCATTGCCAGGGCTTCGACTGCTGGCTGAAACGCAAGTGGAAACGATTCTGAGTCACGCTCAGAAGGAACGCCCGCGTGTGATGGTGATCGATTCAGTGCAAACCATTTTTACAGATACCATCAACTCAGCCCCCGGCGGTGTGAGTCAAGTGCGAGAAGCAACGGCTCAATTGGTGCGTTACGCTAAAATGACGCAAACAGCGGTGTTTCTGGTGGGGCATGTGACGAAAGATGGTGCGCTGGCAGGGCCCCGCGTTCTGGAACACATGGTGGATTGCGTGCTTTATTTTGAAGGGGAGCGAGATAGCCGTTTTCGAGTGATTCGTGCGATTAAAAATCGATTTGGGGCAGTCAATGAATTAGGCGTGTTTGCAATGACCGACCGAGGATTAAAAGAAGTGGCCAATCCATCGGCTATTTTTTTATCCCGCCAGCCTGAACCCACGCCTGGAAGTGCGGTCATGGTGACGTGGGAAGGCTCTCGGCCGATGTTGGTGGAAGTGCAAGCATTGGTGGACGAAGCACACGGGCAGCAAGCGCGTCGAGTCACTGTGGGGCTTGAGCAAAATCGGTTGGCGATTTTGCTAGCCGTGTTGCACCGTCATGGTGGGATTGCGACCTATGATCAAGATGTGTTTATTAGCGTGGTGGGTGGGGTCAAAGTGACCGAAACAGGCAGTGATTTGGCGCTGCTGGCTGCCGTGGTTTCGAGCCTTCGCAATCGCGTATTTGATAGTGAAACCATCATTTTTGGTGAAGTGGGACTGGCTGGAGAAATAAGACCCGTGCAATGTGGTCAAGAACGCTTGAAAGAAGCGGCGAAACACGGTTTCAAGCGCGCCATTGTCCCTTATGCCAATGCGCCAAAACAAGCGATGGGGATTGAGGTGGAGGCTGTGAAGCGCTTGCATGAAGTGCTGGAAAAATTGTAGTGGATCACTACAAACGCCAAACTACAACAAGCGTGCCACATCTTTTGCAAAATAAGAAATGATCAAATCAGCGCCTGCGCGTTTAATGGCAATCAAGCTTTCTAACATGGCTTGCTGTTCATCCAGCAAGCCTGCCGCTGCGGCGGCTTTGATCATGGAATATTCGCCACTGACTTGGTAGGCGCATAACGGCACATCAGGAAAGCGTTGTTTGACACGATAGATGACGTCCAAATAACTCATGGCCGGTTTCACCATCAATAGGTCAGCCCCTTCGGCAATATCCAACGCGGCCTCTCGAAGGGCTTCTGATGCGTTCCCTGGGTCCATTTGGTATGTTTTTCGGTCGCCAAATGCCGGCGCGCCTAAGGCGGCCTCTCGAAAAGGGCCGTAAAAACAGGAACTGTATTTGACGGCATAACTTAAAATGGCCACGTCTAGGTGACCTGCTTGGTCTAGTGCATGCCGAATGGCCGCCACCATGCCGTCTGTCATGCTGCTCGGTGCGATCCAATCGGCCCCCGCATCGGCATAGCTGACGGCTTGTTGGCTCAATTGATCCAAGGTTGCGTCATTGTTGATGCACTCACCGTCCAAAATCCCACAATGCCCATGGTCGGTGTATTCGCACAAACACACATCCGCAATGATGAGCATGCTGGGGTTTGCTTGGCGAATACTGCGAATGGCCTCTTGAATAATACCGGTGCTGAGCAACGATGAGGAGCCTTCTGCATCTTTATTCGCCGGAATACCAAATAATAAGACCGCGGGAATGCCCAGTGCAGTCAATGTGTTGATTTCTTGAGGCAGGTCATTGAGTGCCAGCTGGAATTGACCGGGCATGGCCTTGATTTCACGCGATGCATCCAACGTTTCATGGACGAACAATGGGGCGATGAATTGAGACGCGGTTAGGCGTGTTTCACGAAGCATGGCACGCACGGCAGGCGTACGGCGCAACCGTTTTAAACGGAGTGGAATGTTGTGCATGATGGCTCACTTGAGTGGTTACTTGCACCAATAGTACAACAGACCGTGCATTCCACTCCATATCTATTTATTCCGTCCAAATCCCTCCCCCTCACCAAATGACACAACGATGTGTATGAACCATAGGACTTTGATCGGAGATATGAAACGCCGCTTGGAACGCGGGCATATTGGCCAATGAGCCATTGACTCGGAACATTGCGGGCGGATGTGGATCGATGGTGATCAAATGCAATGCTTTCTCGGGGCGGATATTGTTTGCCCAAGCGTGGGCCGCGCCTAAAAATAATTGTTGATCGGGCGTGAACCCCTCAAGGCTTTGTGCATGCGGATAGGCATCGGATGCATGAAAGGCCCGATAAGCCAACGTGAGCCCACCCAAATCGGCAGTGGCTTCACCCACTACGAGCGAGCCATTGACGGGGAGGTTGCCGGCTACACGATACATGGAAAACTGATTCACAATACACTGGGTTGCTGCGTTGAATTTTTTCAAATCTTCAGCGGTCCACCAATCATGCAGATTGCCATGTCCATCAAATTTAGCCCCCTGGTCATCAAAACCATGCGTGATTTCGTGCCCAATGACAAAACCAATGCTGCCATAATTGACCGCGGCCGGGGCGGAAGCATCAAAAAACGGCGCTTGTAAAATACCGGCCGGAAAGTTGATGCTATTCATGGACGGATTGTAGTAAGCATTGATGGTTT
>JAOAUO010000013.1 GCA_030157565.1 Legionellaceae bacterium | reverse complement strand
CCGCGGCTACAATCAATCCGCTGGCAATCAGCAACACGCGCCCATTCATAAACGTTTCTAACTTAACCTGGATGCCAATCAGCATAAAAAACATTGGGGCCAAAATGCCCTCAAGCGGTGCCACCAACTGTTGAATACTGAAGGCATTTTGATGAGAACGTTCACGTGCTTCAAACAATCGGTCATGAATGATCATGCCCGCAACAAAGGCGCCAATGATACTGGCCAATTGCGCTAACGTGGCCAACCAGGCCAAACACATGAGGAATAGAAACGCGGTAAATAATTTAGCTTCCCATAAATCCAAGAAACGAAAGAAAACCTCGGCTTTTCGGAGCACCCATGGGCCCAACCACTTGGCGCCTAAAATAAACACCGCCGCAAGCACCACAACACGCCCCACGGTCATCCCATCAACGCTTCCTCGCATCACCATGCTGCTGACGATGGCCAAGAGAATCAACCCCAACACATCATCCACCACAGCCGCACCTAGAATGGTTTTTGCCTCACGGGTGCGCAATTTGTTCATTTCTTTCAATACGCGAGCGCTGATTCCGATACTGGTTGCAGACAAGGTGGCCGCGACAAATATATCCGCTTGAAATGAGGCGTCCGGCATTAAAAAATAAGCGGCTAAAAATCCCAAGACCATGGGTGCTAGCACCCCAATAACGGCCACTTGCAAGGATTCGCGCCCAGTGTGTTTCAATTCTTCAAACGAAGTTTCAAGGCCGACCATGAATAATAAAAAGATGACGCCATAGCGGGAAAAAATATCCACCACATAAGACACGCGGAGCAAATCCGTTCCGTTAGGCCCGCTGAGGGCGGCTATCATGGGGTTTGCGTAATGCGGATTGGGAATGACCGTATTGACCGCTTGTGCCAACGATTCACCCAACAAGACATCGCTGACCACACTAAAAATAGCGGTCCCCTCTCTCAAGACAACGGCCAACTGCATTCCAAAAAAATAACACACATTGCCAACGAGAACCCCCATCAGCAACTCACCCAACACCCCCGGTTGATTCAATCGGCGTGCGAGATAACGACCCATGAGCCCGAAAAAAAAGATAACCGTCACCCATAAAATAACGGGGGCAACGGGATCGGCGTGCATGCTCACGCCTTCTCCATCTTATTCACCGACCCTAAAAACAAGCAGGTATCCAAAACGGAATCGGGATTTAATGACATGCTATCAATCCCTTCTTGCATCAACCATTCTGCAAAATCCGGATGATCGGATGGACCTTGGCCACAAATACCAATGTATTTTCCCTGTGATTTACAAGCTGAAATCGCCATATGCAACAGTGCTTTCACAGCCGCATCTCGTTCATCGAACTGTGCTGCCACCAAGCCGGAGTCACGATCAAGGCCTAGGGTTAATTGAGTTAAATCATTGGATCCAATGGAGAATCCGTCAAAATATTGCAAGAATTCATCCGCCAACAATGCATTGGATGGCAACTCACACATCATGATGAGCCGAAGACCATTTTTCCCGCGCGAAAGGCCCTGTTGCTTTAAGACATCAATCACATTGGCCGCTTCACTCACTGTTCGAACAAATGGAATCATGACTTCCACATTGGTCAACCCCATGTCTTCACGCACGCGTTTGACCGCCAAGCATTCCAATGCAAAACAATCTGAAAATTGAGGGGATACATAGCGTGACGCACCTCGAAAACCCAGCATCGGGTTTTCTTCATCCGGCTCATACAAGTGCCCACCCACCAGATTGGCATACTCGTTTGATTTGAAATCAGACAAACGCACAATCACAGGCTTTGGATAAAAAGCCGCGGCAATGGTGGCGATCCCTTCTTTTAAACGCTCAATGTAATATTCAACGGGGGATGCATAAGCGGCTGTTTTTTCAGCAATGAATGTTTTTAAATCCAAGTCAGTCAATGCGTCATATTCAAGCAAGGCTTTCGGATGAATGCCGATGCTGTTGGAAATTAAAAACTCCAGTCGAGCCAACCCAACGCCCCCATTCGGCACCGATTGAAACGCAAAGGCCCGATCTGGATTGCCCACATTGAGCATCACATTCACTGGCAAGTCAGGCATGCTGTCCACGTCCAACTGAATGCGTTCAAAAGGCAGAAGCCCTTCATAAACATAACCCGTGTCGCCTTCGGCACAGCTGACCGTGACTTCGTCTCCATCACGAATGGTCTTCGTGGCATCACCACACCCAACCACGGCAGGAATGCCCAGCTCGCGTGCAATAATCGCCGCATGGCATGTGCGCCCACCGCGATTCGTGACAATGGCTGACGCCCGCTTCATCACGGGTTCCCAGTCCGGATCGGTCATATCAGAGACCAGTACATCCCCAGGCTCAACCCGATGCATGTCACGGATATCATTCACCACTCGAACACGCCCTTGACCAATGCGTTGCCCAATGCTGCGCCCCTCGCTTAACACGGACCCGGTTTTGCTGAGCGTATAACGCTCAAGAATCTGTTTGTTCACGCGACTTTTTACGGTTTCAGGACGGGCTTGTAAAATATACAATTGATTATCCTTGCCATCTTTTGCCCATTCAATATCCATGGGACGACCATAATGTTGTTCAATGATCAGTGCAAAATGGGCCAGTTGTTCAATTTCAGCGGTCGTCAATGAAAACTGACGTTGAGCGGCTGCGTCCACATCGACGGTTTTTACGGTACGCGCGAGTGATGCATCATCGCAATACACCATTTTAATCGCTTTCGTGCCTAAATTACGCCGAATGACTGCAGAGTGACCCGCACGCAGGCTAGGCTTGTGCACGTAGAATTCATCTGGATTCACAGCCCCCTGTACCACCATTTCACCCAACCCGTAAGAGGATGTAATCAACACGACTTGATCAAAGCCTGATTCGGTATCCATGGTAAAGAGCACTCCACTGACGGCCAAATCACTCCGAATCATCTGTTGAACGCCCGCAGACAAGGCCACGTCGTGGTGGTCAAACCCATGATGCACGCGATACGCGATGGCGCGATCATTATACAGTGATGCAAACACTTGTTTAATGGCCACCAAGACGGCATCAACACCGGTGATATTTAAGTATGTTTCTTGTTGACCGGCAAACGATGCATCCGGTAAATCTTCCGCGGTGGCAGACGATCGCACCGCAACGCTAAACTGATCATGGCCAATCAATGCGGACAACTGGCCATAAGCCGCTCGAACATCCGCTTCAAACGCTGCAGAAAAGGGCGCATTTAAAACCCAGTTACGAATTTCTTGGCCAACGGCCGCTAGTGTGTTGACATCATCAATGTCCAGTGCCGCCAATCGGGCGTGAATTTTTTTATCCAATCCATTTTGAACCAGAAATTCACGAAACGAATCGGCTTTGGTTGCAAATCCGGTAGGAACCGAAACGCCAGCCGCGGACAAATGACGAATCATTTCGCCCAATGATGCATTTTTACCACCAAATTGGTCGATATCATGCAAGCCTATGTGTTCAAATTCGAGGGTGTGTGCGCTACCTGGCATCGTGACTCCAAAATCCATGAAATTAAAAGCCATTCTACTGAAGGAAGGCGCATGAAACAACCTTAACGCTAGCCCAACGACTGAATCCCACGTCCTTGAGTCAATTGCTGGTAGACCTGTTTAGCTGGGAGGTAGCTTGGATACTCCTTCAAAATACGAGACAAAATAACCCGAGAAGAGGATTCATCGCCTCGATTCCATGCGTTCAATGCATCCAAATACATGCGTTCAGCGGACTGTTCAGATAACACCACTGCAGGAACAGATTGGACTGGCTCAATGAAGCTATTTTTAGCTGACCCTTGTGTGGCTAGCCGTTGCAATGCTTTTTGAGCTTGTAGGCTGCCATTTTTCTGTGCTTCCTCCAACCATTTTTTACCTTCTGTTGGTGAACGGGTGCCCACAGCGCCATCAGAATAATACGTTCCCAATTGATATTGAGCGTATGCATTGCCTGCGCTGGCTAATTCTTTATACAGTATCAATGCTTGCTCCGGGGATTTGGCCACGCCTAAACCATATTGATACATACGCGCCAAAGCCAGTTTGGCATTGGCATTGCCTTTGTCTGCTGATGCTTGGTAATCACGTCGTGCATCTGCATAATCCAAGGGTTTTGCAACACCGGTTTCAGAGAATAAGCCCAATTGATACAAGGCATCTCGATCACCTAACGCGGCAGCCTTGTTATACCAACTCAGCGCTTCGTCTGAATCTTGCCGCTCATTAAAATACAGGCCGGCCAATTGCACCATGGCTTGTGCATGCCCCTGTTTTGCAGCCAATAAATACCAATTCATGGCCTTTTTCACATCCACAGGGCATCCCTTGCCTTCCTCATACATCAAGCCGGCATTGAATTGGCCGATGGCATCATCCGCTAACGCTGCGCGTTGATACCCTATCATGGCGTTCGCATAATCATCATCCACGGTATCATAGATAAAGCCCAGAGCCACCGCAGCAGGCACATAGGTGGCTTGCGCCAAGCGATACCATTTTTTAGCTTCCGCATAATCAGGCTTGTTGTTGACCCCACCCAATTGATAAAAATGCCCCAATAAATATTGCGCAACAGGCGAGCCATGATCAACCGCCAAGGCATACCATTTAGCCGCTTGCTCCAAATCAACACCCCCACCGAGGCCCTGTTCATAGAGGTATGCCAACTTTAATTGCGCGTCTTTATTGCCAAGATCGGCCACATTTTGATAAATAGCCCGCGCTTGCTTCATCTGTTCGGCATTGCTGGCCTGCGAAAGGTAATAATCGGCCAGTAATAATCCAGCGGTACTATTGCCTAAAGCGTACGCTTTATCCAAGGAGGGCAAAAACGTTTCGTTGCGCGCATGTTGCAGAATGCCTAAATTGAAGTGCGCGTATGAAAACCCTGCAGTGGCTGATTGTTGCAATAGCGCATAGCCTTTTTCTTGGTCTAGACCAATGCCCGTGCCTTGACTGAGATGCGTGCCTAACAAAAAAGCGCCAATCGGATTGGTTGCTGATTTTTCATACCAGTGCACTGCATCGTCTGCATTTTGCGCCACAAAAATACCATAGTCATACATCAAGCCCAACAACAACGCCGCGTCCTGATTGCCGGCATTGGCGGCTTGTTTGGCCACATCATACGCTTGTTTTTGTTTCAATTGATCCGTGTCCATGGCATTGAAAAAAGCCAATGGCAATGCGGCTTTTTCAACGCCATTCGCAACCGCACCTTGATACAATGCCTTGATCGTTTGGGTGCGTTTATTGATCGCTTGCAAGGTCTTTCCCGCTTGTTTTTCACGCACCATGATTTCGGCCAGGCGATACTGAGATGCCCCATCCTGATTCACAGCCGCAAGCGCATACATCGCGCGCGCTTGATCTCGATCAACCCGAATGACCGGTTGTCCGGAAGCATCTTTCAGGCCCTGTTCGTAGATGCGCCCTAACGCATATTGCGCGTAAGCATTCCCTTTGAACGCCGCATCCTGCAATAAGGCCATGCCTTTTGCATCGTCCACGGGCATGTCACGTCCATCTAAATACAACAGACCCAACTGATATTTGGCACGTAAATCTTGTTGTGCGGAAGCCAATTGATAATATTTAACGGCTTCATCGATGTTTTTCTTCACGCCAATGCCGTCTTGATACAATTGTGCCAATTGGTATTGCGCACTGCTATCGCCAAGAATGGCTTCGCTCGTCATTTTATCCACACGGGCTGCATCAACAACGGACGCCGCAGGATAATGTGGGAAAATCAACGGTTCGATGGACACATCGCCGAATGATGCAACCAATGCATTGTAATAATCACTGATAGGAATTTGATTGGGCGCCACCATTTCAAATTGAGGTTTATACACGTTTGCTCGAAGCAACGGCTCCATTTGTGGCGCTTGATTGTAATGATTTTCTTTCAACGCCAACGCATTGGCCCACGGACTAAAAATACCGCGCAAACGATAGCTAGTCTCGGTCAGCGCCGTCGCCTTTCCATTGGTTAACCAACGCGCGGCTTTTATTTGTGGCGTAAGGGAACTGGCGCGGCTCGTTTTGATCGCGGTTTGCTGCCATTCGGTAGCCAAGTGCTCATCGGCTTCAACCCCCAGTCCTTTTTTGTACATAGTCGACAACGCGACCTGCGCATCGTAAGCGCCATTTTGTGCCGCTTTGAGCATTGCTAAAAAACCCTCTTTCAAATCATAGAAAGGACTTTTTTCTTCCGTATATAGAGAAGACAACGCCACTTCGGCGGGCAAGTAATGCGCATTGGCCGCTTTGGTATACCATTCTTTAGCCAACGGGAAATCATGGGCTTGATGCGCAATCGCGCCCATTTGATAGACCGCAGGTGTATAGCCTTGCGCGATCGCCAATTCGGCTAATGCACGTGCTTTTTCGAAATCTTGGGGAACCAATGTGCCCTGAGCATACAATTCGCTCAGCATCACTTGCGCCTCTGGATTATTTTGCGCCACGGATTTATTCAACCAAATCAACCCTAGCTTTTTATTCGCCGATTGATGGGTTTCTAGAAAACTCTGCGCCACGGTGTATTGCGCGATGCTATCGCCATTTTTGGCGGCTAAGATATAATAACGCTTCGCCAAATCAGGATTGACTTTCACACCCACACCATAGAGATAGGCCGCGGCACAATACATTTGTGAGCGCGAGTCATTTAGATCAGCCGCTTTTTTAAACCAATACAAGGCTTGTTCAGGATTTTTTTGTGTGAATAGTGTAAATCGCGCCATCATGCGTATTGCCGGTAAAAAACCATGTTCAGCGGCTTGTTGGAAATGACGCATGGCCAATGTATCATTTTTCAGTTGGCCGTACCCATATAAACGCATCCGTCCCATGTAGTAATCAACCACGGGATCAGGGCTCGAAAAAGCCTTCATCTGCTCGGCTGCTTGTATGTAATCCCCTTGGCGATAGGCATCCACACCCTGATCTGCGAACGCCAAGCCGGCGTTTGCTGCCGCTAACAAATAAAACCAAGGCATTGGCGATTTCATTGATCTTCCCCTGTAGACACATTAATATTCAAAATAACATTCGCCTAGCGAGCGATGATTCCATAATGCGTGACATCACTCAACGCGCCATTTCTGCTGTTGCTACTAAAAAACCAGTAATTTCCCCGATTATTCAACCCATATTTAACGCGAGCAAACTCACAAACCTTCACACTCTCAGAACAATCAACCACTTTGCCATGTTTCAAGTCTGCATCATCGACCGCACAAATATATTTTAATTCTTTTTGATTGGTTGCCAATACGGACCATTGTTGTGGACTCACCACGTGATTCAAATACATGCGATCCGGATTGTTGTCGCCTAACATCTGATGCAAACTAACCGGTGTATTCAAGCGATTAAATACGAAATAGAGCGATTGCCTGTCTCCCGTCATGGTGGGCAATATTTTGAGCACGTTCAAGTTGAATGTATACCCCTGATCACGGCAGCCCAAAGGAAATTTTGACTGATCATCTGGCGCTGCAAACGCTAGATTTGCAATCATCAGTCCCATCGCGCATTGGCTTCCCAAATGTATGTTCATAATGGCTTCTCGGTTGACATCACAGGACGAATCACCACTTTGGTGCCCATGTTATTATTGCGTTCATTCGATGATTCAACAAATGTTTCATTTAGCCATTTTGCATCTCGGGTAAACATGCGAACGCAACCATGGCTGGCACGATAACCGGGCATATCAGATGATCCATGCAAAGCAAAGCCTTTGTGGAAATACATGCAATAAGGCATTTTTGCGCCCCCTTTGCCGATAGGGAACACATTGGATTGACACTTGTCCCCTTCTTTACTAAACACGCGATAAATACCGGTTAACGTTCGACACGATTTATTGCTATCACTGCACTTGTCTCCACCAGATGCAATCGGGCCCCAACTCACCAATTGCCCTTCTGCATCATAAGCGCCCCAGGCTAATTTATCTTGATCAACAATGATTAGTTTTTCTCCATCGACCTGGATTTTTCGTGCAAACGGTGCGAGATCAAGCAAAGTCGCATGCGCTAAATCACGCGGAACAGCCAGCACCTTGCCTTGCCACAAATAATTGTAATTGCGATTAATGCGTTGCACTAAATCGCGTTGCGCTTCATCAGGAAACATATTTTCCCAACTTTGCGATTTAGGCACTTTGACACACTCATACTGCGCATTTGCACACAGTCCCGGGCCATAATACATCGGAACGACAGGCGCGGCTTTGGCGACAACGCCCGCGGCCATTGAGAGAGTGGGTGACAACAGTACTGCAATCATCATGAACCTGTTCATGTCACAATCCTCAATCTAGTGATACCCATTCGTTGCTTTCAATGGTTTCATCGGCCACATTCAATAAAAGTTTAGTGATCGTGGAATAATGGCGCATATACATTGTTTTAACACGAAATCGTTGTCAGAAAAAGTATGCGCTGGGGATGAGCATTGAGATCATTGATACGCAAAAATACGCCTCGGTCATCGTTTCGCCACCCGTCATTGCGAGCGCCAGTGTTTCTGGCGAAACGATGACTAAGGCGTTCTTTTGCCTGCGGTTTTGTCATCACTCCAACGGAGTAAATGGTCATTCAAATCACCCTGTGTTAAAACACTTCGTGTGCCCGATTCAATAAATAACTGAATATGAGCCTTTTCTTTCTGGGCACGTTTTGTTTCTATGTAATGGGGAACATCGGCTAATTTGATAAAGACAGGATGGCTTAAGCGCCCCACAGATTTATAATATTCAACCATTAATCGAATGGACTCTTCTGAAGGAATCGCTGCGTCAATGGCATCGATGCAATGATATAAATCACGTGCTAATAACACTTTCAATGGCATATCTAACTCCAATCATGGTTTCTATAGCATTATAGAACCACGCACCGGAATGCTCAAGTTTGTGACGGTCAAGTTAAAAAAGTATCGTTTATCGCAGAATCTGATTTCGTCCAAACGCCAACCTAATGATTCGACGAATGCAAATGCTGGTAAATGCGTTCAGCTAAATCGTGGCTAATGCCTTGCACCTTCGCGATTTCAGCCACCGGGGCTTTCGCCAATTCACGTAAACCGCCAAACCGTGCCAGCAAGGCCTGACGTCGCTTGGCGCCAATTCCTTCAATGGATTCCAATGAAGAACCCATGCTGATTTTTTGTCTTTTTTTACGATGAGCGGTAATGGCAAATCGATGCGCTTCATCACGAATGTGTTGAAGCAGCTGAAGCGCTGGAGAGTCGGCCGGCAAGGTGATTTCCTCGGAGCCCTCTCCGAGGATCAAACGCTCCCAGCCTGCTTTGCGATCGGGACCTTTCGCAATGCCCACCAGGCGAACGGACTCAATGGCCAATGCGTTCATCACCCGGCGCGCCACGGTCATCTGCCCTTTTCCGCCATCCACAATCAATACATCCGGCAAGCGTCCCTCTTCGGTTAAGCGTTTAAATCGACGCATAATGGCTTGTTCCATGGCCGCATAATCATCTCCGGGCGCAATGCCACTGATATTAAATCGTCGATAATCACGCTTACGGGGGCCTTCTGCATCAAACACCACGCACGACGCGATGGTGGCTTCACCTTGGGTGTGACTGATATCAAAACACTCCATGCGCGAAATAGGGTATGGCACCTGGATCAATGCACACAATGCTTGATAGCGAGTGACCAACACATGGGCGGACGCCGTGTGTTCTGCTACAGAGCGGCGTAAATTATTCACCGCAAAGTCGAGCCACTTCGCATAGGCTCCGCGTGGGCGCGATTGAATGCGACAACGCTTTCCACGCCAATCACTCAACATCGATTGCATCGCATCCAAAGCGTCAACCGCATGATCGGTCAAAATCAAAGCCGGTATTCGCTCAGGCGCATCACCGTAGTAGGATGCAACAAATGCCCCGAACACGCGCTGCCAGAGGGATTTTTCATCCATGTCATCCAAACTTTTCACAGGCACTGATGGAAAAAACCGCGCACTGGCAATCACATCGCCTGCACGAACGGTGACACACTGCACACAAGCAAAGCCTGGGCGTGCCTCGATGGCAATCACATCCAAGTCGCCCCGCCATTGAACCACCCCCTGTTGTTCCTGCACGAGCCGAAGGTGCTTGATTTGATCTCGAAGCACGGCAGCTTCCTCAAACGCACGCAGCAAGACCGCTTCCGCCATGCGAGCGGCTAACGCATCCAAAATTTGCTGGCTTTTTCCTTGTAAAAACTGCGTGGCGTCTGCAATCGATTGTTGATACTCGGCTGCAGAAATATAAGCGGTGCACGGCGCACTGCATCGCTTGATTTGATATTGCAAACAAGGTCTTGAGCGCGCACTAAAATCGCTATCGGTACAATTTCTAATTTTAAAAACGTTTTGAATCACATTCAATGTTTCACGCACGGCCGTGGTGCTCGGGTATGGGCCGAAAAAAGCACCTTTCTCTGGTTTTTTTTTCGCGCGCGTCAACTCCATCCGTGGGAAAGCATGATGGGTTGCAATATGAATAAACGGATACGATTTGTCATCCCGCATTAAGACATTGTATTTGGGGCGCAGTGATTTGATTAAATTGCTTTCGAGTAAGAGTGCTTCCGTTTCACTGCGTGTGACGGTCACGTCAATCGAGGCAATTTGACTGACCAATGAGCGGGTTTTAACGCCCAGTACGTGTTTACTAAAATAACTGCTGACTCGTTTTTTTAAATTAGATGCTTTCCCCACATAAAGCACGTGACCGTTCACATCCAGCATGCGATACACGCCCGGATTCGTCGTTAAATTCACTAAAAACGCGGTAATCGATTGGATGTGTTCATCATCCATGGCGTTTAACTTCCTGAAGAGGCATCATCAATCGGACGCTCAATCACGCGGTGCTTCATGGCCAAATAAATCAGTTCAACATCATTTTTAATGTTCAATTTTTGAAACATGCGATACCGGTAACCATTGATGGTTTTGCTGCTTAAAAAGAGTTGACTGACCATGTCTTGCATGTCCAGGCCTCGAGTAATCATGAGCATCACTTGCATTTCGCGTTTAGACAGGCAATCGAAGAGGGATTCTTGAGCCGTTTGCAAACTATTAAATGCCATTTTTTGTGCGACTTCAGCACTCACATAACGCTCACCCTGAAACACTTTCCGAATGGCGGCGGCCATTTCTTCAGCACCAGACTCTTTCGTGAGATACCCCATGGCACCCAGCTGCAACACACGGCTAGGCAAAGGCTCGGCACTCATAGACGTGACCGCAATGACTTTGATATCAGGGTTGGATTTTTTCAAACGACGCGTCACTTCCCAGCCGTCAATGCCTGGCATTTTCATGTCCAGCAAGACCACATCGGGATGGTGTGTTTTGACCAGGGCCAGTGCGGTTTCACCATCGGCCGCTTCTGCGACCACCGTCATATCCTCCAAATCATCCAATAATCGACGAATACCCATTCGTACCAACGCATGGTCATCAACAATCAGAACGTTTATCAAGCAATTCTCCTGGTGAGATTTTGAACAAAAAACGCGTGCGATTTGGTTCAAGTCATGAAGGCCCCGACAATGCTCGGATATTAGCAAGACTTACCCTATATAACAATGGATGATGATCGGACCCCCATCAAAAATCCAATTGTGACTAGGCCCGCTATCTGTTAAAATACTTGCCATCCCTTCCCTCGACGTGAACCTTCATTGTATGAATTTTTGCAAACTCGGCCTTGCGGTCATTGAAACGGAAGCACAAGCCGTCTTTGAACTGACGCATCGCATTGATCAACGTTTTGAAGACGCGTGTCACTTGTTATTGGCCTGCAAGGGACGCATTGTGGTCACTGGGATGGGGAAATCAGGCCACATCGGTAAAAAAATAGCGGCTACGCTATCCAGTACGGGGAGCCCCGCCTTTTTCATGCACCCCGGCGAAGCCAGCCACGGTGATCTCGGGATGATTACTCGCCAGGATACGGTGCTGGCCATTTCTCATTCAGGTGAAACACCCGAATTATTGATTTTACTGCCGTTACTAAAACGCTTAGACGTCCCACTGATTGCATTAACAGGCAGTCTGACGTCCACATTAGCCCGTACCGCATCGGTTCATTTGGATGTTAGCATTCAACAAGAAGCCTGTCCTTTAGGCCTGGCGCCCACCACCAGCACCACGGTGGCGCTGGTCATGGGGGATGCATTGGCCATTGCCTTATTGCAAGCGCGCGGTTTTAATGCGGATGATTTTGCTCTGTCTCACCCAGGCGGCATGCTGGGCAAGCGCCTGTTGCTTCGCGTAGATGATATGGCTCACTTTCACGAAGCCTTGCCGGTAGTCAGTGACCAGGCGACCATTCGAGAAGCCTTGCTCGAAGTCACTGCTAAACAGTTAGGCATGACGTGCGTGATCGATGCCAAAGGGCATTTAATCGGCATATACACCGATGGCGATGTGCGTCGAACATTAACACAAGATTATGATATCAATACAACGCCATTAAAAGAAGTCATGACCCGTCAGTGCCACACCATCCCACAAGGGTTACTGGCCGCGGAGGCTTTGGCCATGATGCAAAAACACAGCATCACCGCCTTGGTTATCATCGATAATGAACGATACCCTACCGGTGTGATACACTTGCATGACTTACTCCGTGCGGGCGTTTATTAATTTTATTTATTTATTCTAAAGAGGACACGAGATGAACCTATTATTAGACCAAGCAAAAAAAATCAAATGCCTGATTTGTGACATTGATGGCGTATTAACCGATGGATTAATCTACATTGATAACCATGCCAATGAACTCAAAGGATTTAATATCCAGGACGGCTTCGGACTCAAACTGCTTCAATCCGCAGGCATTGAGGTGGCGGTTATTACCGGTTCACAAAATGCCGTCATTGATCATCGCATGAAACAATTGAAGATTACACATTATTTCAAAGGTCAAATCAATAAAGAATCGGCCTACCAACAGCTCAAATCAGCGCTAAACTTGACCGATGAAGCCTTCGCTTATGTAGGGGATGATTTACCCGATATGCCCATCATGAAACAAGTCGGCATGGGTGTTGCCGTATCAAACGCTGTCCGTCAAGTGAAAGACATCGCATCCTGGAGCACGGAGCTTCACGGCGGCCGAGGCGCCGTGCGCGAGGTCTGTGATTTTATTCTAAACGCTCAAAATAAGCATGAACAAGCCGTTGCCACGTTTTTAAACGCATGAACGCGGCAAAGCAAGCAGGATGGTTATTGATGGCACTGGTGCTGTTGGCGTGCTCGGGCTGGTATTTTGCCCGCTCGCCCACGCATATCCAATTGGATACTCAAACACTATCCACCACACCCGATACATCCATCACGCACTTAACCGTGCAACAGTTTGATGCGAACGGTCAGCTCAGTCATTCTTTAAAAACACCCCTCATGCATCATATCCCGCTCAACAACACCCACCAACTGACAACCCCCTTCATCATGATTACTCAAAAAAATCAACCGGCGTGGGAAATTCATGCTAAAAATGCCACCGCCATTCAAGGCGGCCAACAAATTACATTTAACAACGATGTGATTATCCATCAAAAAAAAGACGCCCACACGCAAGCATCCACACTCAAAACAGAAGAAATCACCTACTTTCCAAAAACACAACTCGCAACCACGCTCAAAGACGTGACGTTCGTCCAATCAGGAAATCGGGTTCAATCCACAGGAATGAATGCATACCTGGCTGAAAATCGTGTGCAATTATTAAGCCATACAAGAGGGACTTATGCGTCCAATCAAGGGTAGGCGAAGGTTTTTACCGGGTAATTTTAACCGGATGGGGTCATGCCATTTAACTGTTTTTTTCATATTAAGCCTTATCAGCGGTGCATGCTTCGCCTTACCAGACGATAAACAACAGATTTTACAAGTAAACGCCGGTTCGGCTGACATGAATCAGCAAACCCATCAAGGCATCTATCGTCAAGCGGTTGAGCTCGATCAAGGCTCAACCCACATTCGCTCAGCTGAAGCCACCACCACGGGAGACGCGAACAACAAACTCATTTTAGCGGTCATCAAGGGCAACGCCCATGCACAAGCGCATTATTGGACACTGACCGCCTTGGATAAACCCCCTCTCCATGCCTATGCTGACACCATTCGCTATTACCCAGAACGTCACCTCATTGAGCTGATTGGCCACGCCCGTGTTGAACAAGGAAACAATTCTTTTTCCGCTCATAAAATAAAATATGATACGCTGGCTGAGCATGTGATGTCTGAATCAGATGGTCACACCCGAACCACGATTATTTTTCATCCAGAGAAACGCACATGAATGAGCTATCAGCCCACCAACTAAAAAAATCATTTAAAACACGCACCGTCGTGAACGACGTGAGCATCCACATCAAACGCGGAGAGTGCGTGGGCCTATTGGGTCCGAATGGCGCGGGAAAAACAACCTGTTTTTATATGATTGTGGGCTTGCAATCCTGTGACGAAGGCCATATTTTACTCAATGACCAAGACATCACCAAAACTGCGATGCATCAACGCGCACGCTTAGGCATTGGTTATTTACCTCAAGAAGCGTCTATTTTTCGAAAAATGACGGTGCATGACAATATATTGTCCATTTTACAACTGCGTACCGACCTCAATCAAAATACTCGATTAGAAAAATTAGAGCAACTCCTGCTTGAATTTCATATCGCGCATTTAAAAAACAACTTAGGCATGAGCCTGTCGGGCGGCGAAAGGCGGCGGGTTGAAATTGCTCGTGCATTGGCTATCGAGCCTGCGTTTATCTTGTTGGATGAACCCTTTGCTGGAGTAGATCCCATTTCAGTATTGGACATTAAGAAAATTATATTGCATTTATGTGACAAAAAAATAGGCGTATTAATCACGGATCACAATGTGCGTGAAACACTCGATATCTGTGAGCGTGCATACATTGTGAACCAAGGCCGGATACTCTGTGAAGGCACGCCAGCGGAGATTCTTGCCAATCAACAAGTCCGAGCGGTGTATTTGGGTGAAGAATTTTCACTTTAATCCCTCGAATACCCCTTTATTCCGGACTCAAACCTTAGTCTGCAAGCCGAATAGGCGTAAATGTGCACGCATCCAAATCCAGGTGTTTTTCCGGCATAAACAAGTTTAATTCATCCGTGACCACTTCAATCAGATCAACTTGGCTTCCTTCAGCGACCATGCATTCGTGTTGAGACATGGCATCATTTGCGATGGCGTCGTTTGCACAGACGGCCAATTGGGTTTGATGGGAATAATCGTGCTGAAACTCACCCAAACACCGTTGGCACGTGAGACCGACTGTACCGCGTACATCTGTCGTTAGAAGGTAATAATCAGAACAAGCGTCTACATGAAACGTGCACGTTAATGTGCATGGCAAGGCGAGGTGTTCAGGCAGACGATCCTTTAGATGCAAAACAACCGTTTCAGGTGATTGTTGACGTGCGTGAGATTTTAAACAAATTTTCATAAATCACTCGAAAAAAAATGGCTTGATTTGAATGGCGTATAGTAACCGAAGGATGGAATGGGGTCCAGAGATCCTGCTGCGGAACGGTTTGTTTTATTTGTATTCAAATAAATTGATATCGTCCCATCGTGGGCTATAATATAACAAAAGTGACGTTGCAATTAAATAAAGGATTTCATCCATGACAGACACTCCTTTTTTTAAATTAGGACGATTTGTATATCGGCATCGAGTGCTCATGCTCTGTCTCTGGGGGATTCTCGTCTTAAGCGCCCTGCCCATTTTGCCTCAGTTAATGACACCGTTTCAAACCACTGGTTTTGTGGACGAACAGTCCGAAAGTGCAAGAACCGATCGATATTTAGATAAAAAATTAGGCGTTCGTAATAATCGATTGATTGTGATGTACCACAGCAGCAGACTGTCTGCAACCCATGCCCTATATACACAAAAAATAGAGAAATCACTGGCCGCACTGAAACACTTCCCGATAAAACACGACATTTTTTTGCCTAGCATGAATAAAAAGCAAATTTCATCCGACCAACACACGGCTTATGCCGTTATCGTGTTTGATAGCCAGACGATGATGACGCCAGATCAATTAGCACAATTTAAAAAGGCCATTAAAACACCCCGTCACATGACCGTACGGATCGGAGGCGAGCCTATTTTTATCGATAGCGTCAATCAACAAACAGAGACTGATCTGTCTCGTGCAGATATCATTGCCGCCCCCATGGCGATTCTGATTTTAATTCTTATTTTTGGATCGCTTGTGGCCGCATTGATCCCCGTTATGTTAGGTGGCGGATGTGCCCTCATTATTCTCATGACACTCTTTGGAATAGCACAAGTGACCGCATTGTCTATTTTTACAATCAATATTGCACTGCTGCTAGGGCTTTGTTTAAGTTTAGATTACTCCTTGTTTATCATCAGTCGCTTTCGAGAAGAGCTGAACCAAGATCAAAGCATTGAACACGCGATTGCCATGACACTGGCTACCGCAGGAAAAGCTGTTTTTTTCAGTGGACTGGCCGTTTTTATCAGTTTAAGCGCTTTGTTATTGTTTCCTGTTAATATTTTATTTTCAGTAGGGGTTGGCGGATTAACAGCCGTATTGATTGCGGTGCTGATAGCCCTGTTCATGTTGCCCGCCGTGTTAAGCGTTTTAAAGAGCAACATAAATAAATACCCTGTTCGCTTGTTTAAGGAGTCCAACGCTCAAAACAAACATCCGAATTGGCGAAAGCTAGCCAGCGCGGTCATCAAGCGACCATTGCTTTTCTTTTTTACGGCTTTTATTGGCTTACTGCTTCTAGGTACACCCTTCTTAAATGCCCGATTTGGTGTATCCGATGATCATATTCTTCCGGAGCATTCCGAGAGCCGTGCCTTTTTTGACGCTTATAACACCGCATTCAATGTGCATGAGTTAAGCCCGATTACCCTGGTGGTAAAAAGCAATCAAGGTCCGATATTAACGCATCAACATATCTCACAGCTGTATGACCTGTCTAAAAAAATACAACGCCATTCATCCGTGCAAGCCGTGAACAGCATTGTCACCACAGAGCCTTCTTTAACAAAAAGACAATATCAACAGTTGTATCAATCGTCAGAGCGGTTCACGAATCCTGCCATTCATCGCTTATTAAAAACCACTACACGTGAACCGTTCACATTAATCGATGTAGTGAGTCAATATGACTCCAACTCACCCAAAACATTGCATTTGATCGACTCGCTGCGGAATTTAAACCCAGGTCACGGGCTTAGCACCGAGATCACAGGCGTTCCGGTCAACAATCACAATGTGTTGCATCGCATTGCCCACCTCTTTCCCTTTGCATTGGCTTGGATTGTTGTGCTGACCTACCTTGTTTTGCTGGTCTTGCTGCGGTCGGTCTTTTTGCCGCTGAAGGCCATTCTCATGAATGCGCTCAGCTTGACCGCAACATATGGCATATTGGTATTTGTTTTCCAAGAAGGGCATTTGCACCAATTGCTTCAATTTGATCCGCAAGGAATCTTAGATATCAGCCTTCTTGTGATTATTTTCTGTGCGTTATTTGGGTTTTCCATGGATTATGAGGTGTTCTTGCTCACTCGAATCCAAGAGTCGTATAAAAAAAATAAAGATAATGACCAAAGCATTGTGTTTGGTATCGAGCACAGCAGTCAAATCATCACCAGTGCTGCATTGATTGTGGTGGTGACCTGCGGGTCGTTTATGGTGGCAGAAGTGCTCATGGTCAAAGAATTTGGACTCGGCATTGCTGTAGCCATCTGCGTGGATGCGTTTATCGTGCGCACCATTTTTGTGCCCGCCACCATGGCATTGATGAAACATTGGAATTGGTACCTACCCAAATGGCTGGATAAACTATTGCCCTAAATCCGATAAGCCAGCCGAGCAAATCCTGAATATAAAAACGGAACATAATCTTTGGCTGGATTTAATTCTGATTCGCCGTAACCGGCGGTGTAGTTTGCTCCCAATTCACCCATGATGTGTTCGGAGAAATTGTAATTAAGGCCAAAACCAAATGTCGGACTGGTGCGCCTATTTTCAGTCATGTCATCCCAGCGATGGATTTCTGCAACGCCCGCACTGGAAAAGAGCCGAACAGTTGTACGCGGAATAAATAACATCACTTTCGCTAACACAGAAATCGTTGATGTATGCGTATGCAAATCCATGATGCCTTCATTGTCAAAAGCAAACAAACTGAACTCATCAAATGAAATCGTTGCATTCGGATAACGGACGTAATGGGCTTCCACTGCAAAATAAGGGCTGAGCTCATACCCTGCAAATCCGCCCCAAATAGCCCCTCCTTCCGTCACCGAAATAGGGGTTGAGATGCTGATGGCCTCATTTTGATTGCTCTTAGAGGGCACCAAACCCTGCCACGTTGTTGATCCATATCCCGCAGTGGCACCTAGATACAATGGGTGTTTATAAGCCGCACTGGATTGAGGGGCTTCTTGTGCAAAAATCGCCGATGAACAGAAAAAAACAGCGAATACTGTCAAAATACGCATAGACATTCAACTTAAATATTGGATTTTGGGCCAGCCAATCGCATGAAAAAAATCATACCGCGCCGCCCAAATCATTATAGGAGATTATTGGCAAGGAAGCCCTGTGCCGTTGCATAATTCATTTTGGCTTGTTTTCCCACCCAAGCGATAACAATTCCATGCATCAATGCACTTTTGTGGAGCCGTGTCTCGTTGATAGTCACATGCACGCGATAACGAACCAAACATCATGATCATGCGGTCATACAATGATTTCATATTCGTGCACATGCCTTTGGGTAAGCCAGACGATGTGCAGTGGCATTGTGCTGCAACCTGAAAAGAACTACAGAAGCTTGGGCCATTGATTGCAGATGCAACGGGGCATCCACTGATGGATGCTGAAAAACAGGAGATGGATAAGAAATAAATGCATAAAAATACAACTGATCGAACCATGTCTAATGTCCTTATTAAACCAAATCACACCATCATGAGCGCGTTTTAAAAACACGTCATAGGAATAAAAAATAGAGTGAAGCATTGCTATCGAAATGCTTCACTTTATTTGGTGGCCTACTATTCGTCAGTTAAACGAAAATATTTTGTGCCAAAGTAACGTTGAAGTTTTTTGCGGATAGTGCCACGGCTGATACCCAACATTTTTGCTGCCTGCAGTTGATTTCCTCGTCGTTTTTCCATAACGGCTTGTAACAGTGGTGGTT
>JAOAUO010000012.1:13560-19473 GCA_030157565.1 Legionellaceae bacterium | reverse complement strand
GCTCAACGGAGGGCTGCATGATGTAGCGGTGGTCGGAACGGCGGTCAAGGCCGAATGTTTGCTATCCGTATGCACCAGTTCTTTAAACCCATGGGCGCATTAATCAGGCCCTACCATGTTCCATCCAATAAAGGGCCGCACCGTACTCTGAGTGAAATCATTTCCGAGTTATGCGGCACAGACGTGACCGCCGCAGCGATTAGTAATCAAGTGATTGATTTGCATCGATTAAATCTATACCCTGTCGAAAAAGTGCAAGAAATAGTCTCTTTAGCCAGTCAACAAAAATACTTTCCCCATGCGTTTTCGTTTATTGGCCACAAGCTTTACAGCATCGACGCGCTCATGGCTTGTGATATCAATGTCATTCAATCGTATAAAAATTACTTGTATCACTTGTCGCCCAATGATCTCGAAAAAGGTGCCGTAACACTGGAGCAATTCAAAACATTGGGTGCCGTCATGCGAGACGCCCTTGTAAATAATACGGATGAAATGGAACCGCGTTATTTTGCTTCTTGCCATTAATTGGAGTGATGACAAAAAAGCATAAAAAGGGTCTCATGTTTTTTTGTCATAAGATCATTATTGGACATTGGACAAAAGAACATGCAAAAAGACGCATGTCCTTCTGTCCAAACTTCAAATCATTAGGCCATCAATATTTAGAGCGGTCAGCGTATTTAACAGAGGGGTTGCGATCATTGCAGGACAGGCCCCAATTCTCAATTTACTCGAGATTTTAATTCTTTAGACAAGCGATGTGTGTGCTTTTGCATATCGTTTGCCTAAACTCCGATTCGAACACCCATAATTTTCTTTCCAATTGCCATTGCAACTTGGCTTTCAGATTAGACTGGATGAATTGACGGCAGTGATGACTGAATAAGTGGCGGCATTCAGGCACGCGGCGCGCTTGGTTGACATTGGACCATATACTTTTCCCGGGCAAAAAACTGTAGGTCAATGCATTGCGGTTAATCGCTTTGATGGTCGCGTAGTCGAGATGGTGCTGGATGACCGCCTCGACATATTGGTGTGTTAAATCGGTTCGTAAAATGCCTTCGTCGTCAGTCGAGAGCACCACTGGCACGTGATGGGCTAAATAATCACGCAAGGGATGCTGCTGACCGGCAATATTTAATATTTTACGGTTGCTGGTGAGGTTGATTTCCACGGGGATAGGGGTTCGCGCCATCCTTTTTAATAACGCAGGCCTGTTTTTTTCATGAGTAAGAGCTACTCCGTGGCCGATGCGCTCAGCGTGGCCGATTTGGATGGCTTCTTGGATATGCGTGCTCAATTGCCCCGGGGGCAAGGCTAGCTCACCGGCGTGCAATGCGATATGGACGGTGGGATAGGCTTTGTGCAAAAAGTTGAAAATAGCCATTTGGGCCGAGTAGTCTCGTAATGAAATCACCCCATCTTCTGCTTGTACCAGGTTAATACCGACCAGATGGGTTGATTGAGCGGCTGCTGCAAATCCATTGAGTGCTTGTGCAAAAACTTGATTCAAGGGTTGCTCGCGCAAGACCAAATACTGAAATTTAACGGTTAGTTGACAAACAGGCTGTTCGGGGTGGGTCTGGCAACCGAGATCGTGGCGGGCATCGCGTAGCAGGCGCTTGCTTTCCGAGATGGTTTTTTGGATGTTTTTTTGAAAGCCTTCATCGGCTAGGAGAACACGTTGTTTATCCACAAAATCGGGGACTTTTTCTACCAATGCTCCATACGTGGTCGATCTCGCATTATCGGGAGAGACCATGACTTCTAAGTACAGTTCGTGTTGGTTGGCCGCGCGTTGCATGGTGTCCGCCAGTAGTGGCGATGGATAATCTGACACGATGGGTAGGAACTTAAAAAAACTAGCAAAGAAATGGTCATGCCCTGACTCTTGTCCAGGAACAAAGCCTTTCATGGACCATGCTTCAAGGGTTTGCTCATACAACGGTTTGTTGGTCGACAGATGAGGGGTCTGCACGCCAGCGCAAGGTGTCTTGAATGCACTGAGGGAAAAGGTCTTTGTATCGAGGCAATAATCGTTTTGAGCGGCCACTCTTAACATCGTTTCAGGGTATGCGCCACCGGCCAGGTGGTAGTGTAATTCTCCGCCTTTGGGCATTTTTTTGAAAAAGGCATACAGCGCGGTTGGGTTCGATTGAATGGTTTTAAAGTAATCAGAGACCTGGGCTGCAGCCTGCGATGAGAAACAAAATAGCAGGGTAAACAATAATGGAATGGGGCGATTGGTAGCCATGTGATGTTGGGCGGTTGGATTGACCAGAGGGTTATTATCGCATGCTTCGCCGGATGCGCAAAATATTGGTTGTCAAATGGTGAGTAATGCGCTTATATTCAGCTTGAGATCAATCAACATGGGGTAATCATTATGAGTAAAGGCATGGATAAAAAGAAAGATACCAAGAAGAAACCAGCAAAGACGGCTGCTGAGAAACGCACTGAAAAACGATCGAAGAAGAACGAAGGCTAGCCAACCCGCTCATAAGCCTCGATGCGCTTATTCTATTTGGAAGAAATGACATGCGTTTTTTTGCATGTCGTTTCTTCCAAACGCCAATATTATTTTTGTGCCACGGCCAATCCTTTTAGAATGGTGAGGGCTGCATATAACTGATAATCTTCATGCAGCAATGCGTCTTCATCTTGAGTCGGTTTATTGGGGTCCACTGCAGCGATTTTATTCCCATTGGCCAAGTGCCCACTTAAATCCGCTTCGGTCAGTCCTTTGAAGTTTGATTTATCGGCATCTTTGGGCATGGCCATTTCCTCAACCACGATATCGGGTGTAATGCCCTTGGCTTGAATGGACGTCCCTGCTGGCGTAAAATAAAGTGCTGTGGTGAGCTTGATGCCGCGCTTCTCATCCAGAGGCAACACCGTTTGGACCGAGCCTTTCCCAAAACTTCGAGTGCCTAGAATGATAGCGCGCTTGTTGTCTTTGAGTGCGCCCGCAACAATTTCCGAGGCCGAGGCCGAGCCATTGTTAATCAATACAACCATCGGTGCATTGTTTAAAATATCGCTTTGATTGGTGCTTAATGCGGTAAATTTCGAACCCGGCAAGCGACCCTCTGTGTATACAATCATCTCTTTCTTGCCCTGTTTATCATCGCTTAAAAATGCATCTGATATTTCAATGGCTGAATTGAGCAGCCCGCCCGGATTGTTTCGCAGGTCCAGCACCATTCCCTTTAGCGAGCCGCCGGCTTGCTTTTTGAGTCGATGAATGGCTTCTTCCATGTCTTTATCGGTCAGGGCTTGGAATTGAGTGAGGCGAACATAACCGTATTGATTATCCAGTAGTTTGCTTTTAACGCTTTTTATTTCAATTTTTTCACGCACCAATGTAAACATCAGTGGCTTGTTTGTTCCTTTGCGGAGGATGGTGAGTTCAATGGGGCTGCCTTGCTTCCCGCGCATGATGTTCACGGCGTCTTTGAGCTCGAGTCCTTGAACCGATTTTGACCCCAATTTAATGATGTAGTCACCGGCTTTGACGCCGGCTTTAAACGCAGGCGTGTCCACGAGGGGGGTGATGACTTTTACAACACCATCTTCCATGGTGACTTCAAGGCCTAATCCGCCAAATTCGCCATTTGTTGCGGTTTGTAATTCTGCAAAATCATTTTCATCCAAGTAACTGGAGTGTGGATCGAGCCCATTGAGCATCCCACGTATGGCGTTATCAAATAAGATTTTGTCGCTAATGGGTTTTACATAATATTTTTTAATCAAACTCAACGCATTAGAAAACCGTTGCACGTCTTCCATCGGGATTTTTTCATTGGCGGCTTCTTGTTGGCTGGTGTCTTGTTCTGACAACGCATATCCTGAAAAAGGCAATGCAGTCGTGAACAACGCAATCATCGCGCCTGCGCGTAGTTTGTCATATTTCATCCAACTCTCCTTATCTGATTGACTGATCCGCAATGTATCCATTGCATCAAGACATCCATTCTTGTGGATTGACCGCTTTTCCACGTTGCCTTATTTCGAAGTATAGACCGTTTTGTTTCAATGTGCCGGTGTGTCCCACCAACGCAATTTGTTCTCCTTGAGTGACCATGGCGCCTTTGTGCTTCAATAATGATCGGTTGTTCGCGTACAGCGTCATAAAGCCCCATCCGTGATCAACAATCAATAAGAGACCGTAGCCATTTAGCCAGTCGCTAAAGACAATTTTTCCAGGAGCCACACTCAGAACAGGGCTTCCTTCACTCGCAAAAAACACAATGCCTTGGTTGATTCGCTGTGTGCCATGAGGAGTGGTCACGGGATTTTTTAATTTTCGACGCATTTGAGACAGGGGGTGTCGCGTTTGTAAAACACTTTTTTGAACCAAGGTTGTCAGTAAGCGGGTTAGATTTTTTTTATTGCGTTCGAATGCTAGTAGTTGTTTTTGTTGGCTTTGAATGTCTTCGGTCAATGATTTGACCAATGCGACTCGGTGTTGTTTGTCCTGATCAAACGCGTGCTGGCGTTTGCTTAATTGCTGTTGCAGACGCGCTTTGATCAACAATTCTTGGTGAAGTGCCGTTCGTTTGGTGATTAAGCTCTGTTGCGTTTGATTGATGGCGTCCATCGCATGCTGACGCGAACGAAGCAAATATTGATGGAATGTTAACAATCGATTGATGGTGTCTGGGCTGTCTTGGTTGAGCAGCCACTGAAGCGGGTGTGATTCGCCCATTTTATAGCGCGCACGGATGTGTTGGGCTAGCAATTGTTCTTGCGTGTGAAGTTGCTCGGTTAATGTGTTGATTTGCTGTTGCAATGTCGCAATTTGTTGTTGTGTGCTCGACATCAGATCTTGAATTTTTTTCAGTTGAAGGCTGGTTTCAAGCATGGTTTTTTCAGTGCGTGCCAAGGCCTGCGTGAGCCGGCTTTGCTCGGTATGCGCTGAGTTTAAATGATGCTTGATTTGGCTCATTTTTTGGTCTAGTTGCTGAAGCTGGTTTTTGGCTTGAGTGACTGATTGCGTGTCCGTGTGTCCGGCCGGGATGAATAGCATCAGGCTCACGAGGTGTGGCAAGAACAGGGTGAGTCTTTTCAAAGGCATCTCCATTACAGTGTCGCTTGGGCGGCGGTCCCTAACGGGCATGTGGCTTGATGAACCAATAAAGTCTGCCCCGTCATTTCAATCGGAGGCGTTATCCCCAGCAAGGTTAATACAGTCGGCGCCACGTCTATTAATAGTCCTGTGGCAGTCCTTGCGACCCAATTTTTTGGGCCGACATATAGAAACGGCACGGGTTGGTTGGTGTGGGCGGTGTGAGGTTGATGGGTTATATTGTCAAACATGGATTCGGCATTGCCATGGTCGGCTGTGATTAATAACTGACCGCCTACATCATTCAGTGCCTCTCCAACCGCATGCATTGCGCGATCGAGGCATTCTATTGCGAGCACGGCGGCCTTGAAATCGCCCGTATGCCCCACCATGTCTGCGTTTGCATAATTGCATATGATGACATCATAATCACCTTGTTTGATGGCATTGACCAGTGTGTTTGTCAGTTCTGGTGCGCTCATTTCGGGTTGTAAATCGTAGGTGGCCACGTGAGGGGAATGGATTAATAGACGGGTTTCTTTTGCAAAGATTTGCTCCGAGCCGCCATTGAGAAAAAAAGTAACATGCGCATATTTTTCTGTTTCGGCCAAGCGTAGCTGACGAAGACCGTGATGGGATAAAATCTCACCGAGTGTATTCTGAAGCGGTAATGTCGGAAACGCACTGGATGTGGGGAGATCTTTAGAGTAAGGCGTCATGCTGATAAATCGACTTAACTGAGGTTTTTTTTGTCGGTTAAATCCATCGAAAGAATCCTTCAGAAAGGCTTGTGTTAATTGGCGAGCCCTATCCGCACGAAAATTAAAAAAGAATACCGCATC
>JAOAUO010000012.1:0-13550 GCA_030157565.1 Legionellaceae bacterium | reverse complement strand
TCCCTCTTGAATGGCCCGCCCCGAACCGATCATGGTGGGCGGAATAAACTCATCAAAAATATTGTTTTGATAAAACGATTGAATGGCGTCTTCTGCTGTCGTAAATAACGGTGCGGCAGATGGGTTGGTTAGCATTTGATAAACCGGTTCCATGCGAGCCCACCGGTGGTCGCGATCCATGGCATAGTAGCGACCGGTCACGGAACCAATCGTGGCCACAGGGTGCAAACGCAATTGCGCTTGAAGCCTCGCTAGGCTAGTTAACGCACTTTGTGGCGGCGTGTCGCGGCCGTCTAAAAACAAATGCAGATAAACGCTTGAAAAGCCTTGTTGCGCGCAAAGTTCGAGGAACGCAAATAAATGGTTTTCATGGCTGTGAACACCACCCGGAGAGAGAAGGCCCATGACATGCAAGGCTTTTTTCTGGTGCTTCATCTCTTGAATGGCGTCCAGGAAAACAGGATTTTTAGCGAATTCCCCATCGGAGAGAGCGGCATTGATTCGAGTCAAATCTTGAGGAACCTGCCGTCCTGCACCGATGTGCATATGACCTACTTCTGAATTACCCATTTGTGCGTCAGGTAAACCGACGGAAGACCCTGAGGCCTCTAGTAGCGCGTGAGGGCGTGTAGTCCACCAGGTGTCCCATTGAGGTGTGTGCGCAGAAGCAATGGCATTGTGCTCTTTTTTTTCGCTGTAACCCCAGCCGTCAAGAATCATTAAAACCAGTGGCGTTTTCTTAAGCATGGATTTCACTTAATCTTTTGCAATAAAGAGGTTAGACTATAGGCCATTTTTGTTGCCGGAAGAAGTGGCTTGAATAAAAAAATACCTCAACACGTAGCCATCGTCATGGATGGGAATGGACGCTGGGCTGAAAGCCGTGGTTTGCCTCGCAGTGAAGGCCATTGTGCCGGAGTTGACGTGGTGAAAACGGTGGTTCGTGCCTGCGTTCAAAAACGCATCGCCGTATTAAGTGTTTGGGCGTTTGGTAGTGAGAACTGGACTCGCCCGGAAATGGAAGTTTCGTTTCTCATGCAGTTGTTTGTTCAAGCATTGACACGTGAAATCACGGAACTTCATCAGAACGGTGTTTGTTTGCGGTTTACCGGCAATCGCACGCAATTGTTGCCTGCTCTTCAAGAAGAAATGCGCGTTGCAGAAACGCTGACGGCGAGCAATGACCAGTTGATCATGAACGTCGTGATCAATTACGGGGGCAAATGGGACTTGGTGCAGGCGGCCCAATCATTGGTGGGTCAAGTGTTGGATGGCAGCTTGTTAATCGATGAGATTGATGAAGACCGATTTTCACAGCAGCTCAATACGGGTGACTTGCCTGATCCTGATTTATTGATTCGAACGGGCGGGGAGCGGCGGATTAGTAATTTCTTTCTTTGGCAACTGGCCTATACCGAACTTTATTTTACAGATGTATATTGGCCCGACTTTACCATTGGCGAGCTGGATTGCGCACTCGAGTGGTTCGCGTTACGTGAGCGCCGTTATGGCCGAACCTCGAAACAATTACTGGAGAAACAAGGTGTTTAAACAACGTCTTCTCACGGCCTTGGTGCTGGTTCCCTTGGTTTTAATGGCCATTTATTACGCCAGTACGGGTGTCTTAATGGGATTGGTCGTTTTGCTGATTGGTTTAATGGGTTGGGAATGGCTGCAGTTGATTCCGATTCGGCGTCCAATGCATCGTACGGTCTTTATGGCCGTCTTGTTGTTGCTCATCGCCCCGGCTGTTTATTGGCGGCAGGCCTGGTTGCTCGTTGATTTGGTCTGTTGGGGGGGTATTTTATTGGCGGTGCTGACGTTTCCGGCCTCCCAAAAAACATGGGGGAAACGCACCATTGTAGGAGGGGTGTGTTTGCTGATGTTGCCTTTCGTCGCCAGCGCGTTCAGTGCACTGTATCAACAAAAACAAGGCCAGGATTTAATCTTGTATTTGCTTTGCTTGATTTGGGCGGCTGATATTGGTGCGTATTTAGTTGGCAAGCAATGGGGGCGAACTAAATTAATCCCAGCCGTCAGTCCAGGCAAAACCATTGAAGGGACTCTGGGTGGGTGCGCGCTGGTGCTGATGGTCGCTACGGCAGGGATGGTCTATTTTAAACCACCCAGCATCATCTGGTGGTTTGTCGTTGCCATCAGTACCGCGCTGATATCGATGTTGGGTGATTTATTTATCAGCATGCTGAAACGTCGTTGTCAGTTGAAAGATACCGGTCGTATTTTTCCAGGGCATGGAGGCGTGCTTGATCGATTAGACAGTTTGATCGCAGCGCTCCCCTTGTTTTATTTTTTATATGGTTTTTAAATCCATCCGGTTGGGTTGTGAACGCTTGGGTTGACAGGGCGTATTACTTCCTATAAAACGGTTCCAATTATTGCTTTGAGCATTGACGAAGTGCGTAGCACAGGACGTAAAAATAATAATGATTAAAAAAAGTAAGCAGATGATAGGGGTAGCCTGTTGCGCAACCGCTTTGGCTTTTTCAGGATCGGTGCAGGCTGAACAAGGGTTCATTGTTCGTGACATCAAAGTGTCTGGTTTGCAGCGCGTCAGTGTGGGCACAGTATTGAACTATTTGCCGGTTCAAGTGGGAGAAGAAGTGGGGCCTGCTTCAACACCGCAAATGATTCGTGCTTTATATGAAACGGGTTTTTTTCAATCGGTGGTGCTTGAGCGTCAAGGCAATACCTTGGTTGTTCAAGTGGTCGAGCGGTCAACCATTGGCTCTGTGACCGTTGTCGGGAATAAAGAAATCCCTACTGATAAAATGAAAGATCTCTTGAAAGATTTAGGCCTGGTGAAGGGGCGTGTGTTTCAACGAGCATCGTTAGAGCGTCTCGAGAAAGAGTTAAAGCAGGCTTATAATGCGCGTGGTAAATACAATGCAAGAATTGAGACCAAGGTGGTCGACTTGACTGAAAATCGTGTGGCCATTAACGTGGTGGTCTCCGAAGGTCGCGTCTCACGCATTAAAGAAATCAAAATCATTGGAAATCATGCCTTTTCTGACCATGAATTGACACCTGAGCTCGCATTGTCTTCCAGCAATATACTGACCTATTTCACGAAAAAAGATCAGTATTCCAAAGCGGCGATGGACGCCTCGTTAGAGTCACTTCGTTCATTTTATCTGGATCATGGGTATTTGAAATTTAATATTGTGTCCTCACAGGTTCTTTTAGCGCCTGATAAAAAAGACGTGTTTGTGAATATTCACATTGAAGAAGGTCCTCAATACCGGTTTTCGGGCTTTGCCGTATCGGGCAAGACCATTTTGCCGAAACAAAAAGTAGAGTCATTGGTTCATGTGAAATCAGGGGACGTCTTTTCGCGTAAGCACGTCACGGAAAGTATTTCGGCCATTGGGTTAGCGCTGGGCGATATTGGTTATGGTTTTCCGGCCGTGAATGCAGAGCCCCGGATCAATGAAGTCGACAAGACGGTGTTTATTACGTTCGTCGTTGATCCAGGCCGGCATGTTTATGTTCGTCGGATTGATTTTCATGGCAATACAAAAACAGCGGACTATGTTTTACGCAATATCATTCGTCAGGATGAAGGGGCTTTATTGTCGTTGCACAACATTAAAGAATCAGAACGCCAATTGCGCCTCTTGAATTATTTAAAAGACATTAACATCAAAACAACCCCTGTTCCCGGTGCAAATAACCAGGTTGATCTGGATGTGCAGGTCGAAGAAGCGCCCTCCGCCGAAGCCACGGCTTCCGTTGGATATGGCACAACGGGGCCACAAGTCAATGCGGCTTTCAACCAATATAATTTCATGGGAACGGGCAAAACGATTGGTTTAGGTTTTAATGCCAGTTATTGGGGACAAGATTATACCTTTAATTATTACAATCCTTTCTACACCCAAACGGGCGTAGGGCGCGGGTTTGATGTGTATTTTAATACCCTTGACCCAAAACATTTGGATGTCAGTTCCTACAGTTCCGAACGCTTTGGTTCGGATGTCACATACAACGTCCCTTTGGCTGAAAAAAGCGGCGTGCAATTTGGTTATGGGTATCAAGGCATGCGGATCAAGTCCGTGGGGCGTGTGCTGCAAATTCAAAATTTCGTGAATCAATATGGGCGTGATTTCAATGAAATCCGTTTGACGACGGGTTGGAATCGCAATAGTTATGATCAGATGCCATACCCGACCCAAGGCGTCAATCAACAAGCGGGTATTTTGTTTGCGCTGCCCGCAACGCGTGAGTCGTTAAATTACTACAAGGCGTCTTACCAAGCGCGAGGGTATGTGCCGTTGATACGTGGGTTTATTTTTACGGCGATGGGCAACGTGGGATACGGAAATACTTATGGCAATCAGGGTTTGCCCTTTTATGAAAACTATTTTGCCGGCGGTATTGCGCAGCCGGGACAGGTGCGCGGTTTTGATAGTTATTCATTGGGTCCTAAAGATGATCATGGCAATGCAATCGGTGCGAACTTCTTAGTGAATGGAAGTGCGGGGATTGTTTTGCCGTATCCGTTTAGTCGTGAGACGCTGCGTGTGAGCTTGTTTGCGGATGCAGGGAACGTATTTGTTCAGGGAACCCCCGTGGCGCTCAGCGGAACAAATGAAGGAACCATTCGTTATTCAGGCGGTGTTTCAGTGGAGTGGCGCTCACCGATGGGGCCCTTGGCCTTCAGTCTGGCAACGCCATTTAATGCCGAGGCTTATGACCGCGTGCAGCCCTTTGCCTTTTCTGTCTCATCAGGATTTTAAGAGTCGCAACCTGTAATGAATTGTGCTAGGATTTATGTTGAAATGGGGTTATTGGATTTTGAATCGGGAGTGAAATAATGAAGCAAATGGGTGGTGTTTTAATGGCGTTTTTGCTGGCTTTTAGTAGCTATGCATTTTCAGACGGAACAAAAATTGGTGTGGTGGATTTGCAAAAAATCATGCAAACCTCTACTCAAATGAAAGGCATTCAGGAAAAGCTTGAAAAAGAGTTTAAACCCCGTCGTGACAAATTGGTCGCAATGGAAGAAGGTTTGAAAAAAGACATGGAAAAATTCAAGCGTGACACAGCCATTATGAGTCCCGCACAACGAAAAGATCTGGAAAAGAAAATTGTCGCGACGCAGCAACAATTTGAACGAGAAGGGCAGCAATATCAGCAAGAATTGAGCACAGCTCACAATGAAGCCATGGAAGAGTTTTATAATAAAATCCGTGCTGCCATTGCAAAAGTCGCTGAAAGTGAAAAATACGATTTGGTCTTCCAAAAAGATGCGGCGCCTTTTAGCGTTGATAAATTGGATGTGACTGCAAAAGTGATGCAAGACATTAACTGATTACAGCAGGATGTGATTGCGCCGTCGCTGTGAACGCGTTTCTTTGATGAAGAGGGACGTTCTCACGTGGACGGCGTAATGTTTTGGTGTTCGGGACGCTCCAATCAATGCATGATTGATGGAACCGCCCCCTGAGTGAGTGAATGACATGAGTCGATTTGTGGACGTGAATAAGATTCTGGATTTATTGCCGCATCGTTATCCTTTTATCCTGGTTGATAGGGTGCTGGATTATAAAGAATTTGATTATTTGGTGGCGTTGAAGAATGTAACGATTAACGAGCCTTTTTTTGAAGGGCATTTTCCAGGCAATCCGATTATGCCGGGTGTGTTGATGCTCGAGTCTTTGGCTCAAGCCAGTGCTATCTTATCGAATCTATCGCGTGCGCCAAAACCCGGGCACGAATTCCTGTATTTTTTTGCAGGCATTGATAATGCCAAATTTAAGCAAGTGGTTACTCCAGGAGACCAGTTGCGTTTAAATATTCAATTAACGGGTCAAAAACGTGATTTTTGGCGGATGCATGGTGAGGTATTTGTCGGTGAGAAAATGGTTTGCTCTGCCGATTTAATGAGTGCCGCGAAGGAAATAAAAAAAAGTGATCAGTGAACATGCAATGATTCATCCATTAGCGAAATTGGGTGAAGGGGTTTCTGTAGGCCCGGGAACGATTATTGGGGCAGGTGTTGAGATTGGCGAAGGGACTTGGATTGGACCGCATGTGGTCATTCAGGGGCCCACGGTCATTGGGAAGCACAATAAAATTTTTCAATTTGCATCCGTAGGGGATGAACCCCAGGATGTGACGTATCAAGGTGAAGCCACGCGTTTAGAAATTGGCGATCATAACACGATTCGTGAATTTTGCATGATAAGCCGTGGTACGACCAAAGGGGGTGGATTAACGCGTTTAGGCGATCATAATTTCTTAATGGCTTACTCGCATATTGGTCATGATTGCATGGTGGGCAATCAAATTATCATGGTGAATTATTCAGCCCTGTCGGGCCACGTCATCATTGATGATTATGCCATTATCGGCGCGTATGCGGCCGTCCATCAATTTTGTCACGTGGGCGCATATGCGTTTATTGCGCGTGCAACCTATGTGACGAAAGACGTGCTGCCATATGTTATGATCGCAGGCATAACGACCTCGGCTTGTGGCATTAACACTGTGGGACTTAGGCGGCGCGGGTTTACGTCGGCAGCCATTGATCAGTTGCGACGTGCTTATAAAGTGATTTTTCGAAAGGGCTTAACGGTACAGCAAGCGCTGGTTGAATTGGACGTATTGGTGCAGGACTGCCCTGAATTAATACCCATGATAGAAGCTTTAAAACAATCCACCCGAGGCATCGTCCGATGAGAACGGGTTCATGGGCATAGAGAAGGTTAGCGTATTGGACCGAGGGTTTGCGATAGTGAGTAGGCATACTCAAGCTCTCGATTAAATACACTAAGCTCTCTAAAGATGGATGAGCTGAATATATTTGGAGGAAATGACATGCGTGTTTTTGCATGTCGTTTTGTCCAAACTCCACAACTTTCTACGATTAGGTGTTTTATGTTAGACCCTCATTTATTGCGTGAAAATCCACAGTTTGTTGCCGATGAATTGCTTAAACGTGGCTTCCACTTTGATGCGCCGGCGTATATGGCGTTGGAAGGGCTGCGTAAGTCTTTGCAAATGGCGACTCAAGCGCTGCAAACCGAACGAAACCAACGCTCCAAAGACATCGGACGTGCCGTGGCGCGCAATGAGGACATTACCTCTGTGCGGGCTGATGTGGGCCGACTGAGTGATGAAATGGAGGCTAAAAAAGCGGAGTTGGCGCTCGTGTTGGAACGCATTGAAGCCATCAACTTGCGCTTGCCCAATTTACCCCATGTCTCTGTTCCTGTGGGCCGCGATGAACAAGACAACCAAGAAATTCGTCGCTGGGGTGAGGTGCCTGTATTTGATTTTGAGATTAAATCCCATGATGAATTAGGCGAGGCCCTCGGGCAAATGGATTTTGCGTTGGCGGTTAAACTCACCGGCAGTCGCTTTGTTGTGATGAAATCAGCCCTGGCCAAACTGCATCGTGCTTTGATTCAATTCATGTTAGACGTGCATACAGAAGAACATGGCTATGAAGAAATTTACGTGCCTTATTTAGTCAATGCAGAGAGTGTTCGCGGAACGGGACAGTGGCCTAAATTTGAAGAAGATTTCTTTAAATTACAGGGCGACGCTGGCTATTATTTAACCTCGACCGCAGAAATTCCGGTGACCAATACGGTCCGGGATATGATATTAAATATTGAATCATTGCCCATTCGCCATGCCTGCCATTCGCCCTGTTTTCGAAGTGAAGCCGGTTCATATGGCAAAGACACCAAAGGCTTGATTCGCCAGCACCAGTTTGAAAAAGTGGAGTTGGTCTGGGTGACCACGCCCGAGTCTTCTTATGAAGCCCTAGAACAGCTGACGCGGCATGCAGAAACCATTTTACAACGTTTGAACCTGCCCTATCGAGTCATCACATTGTGTACGGGTGATTTAGGCAATGCGGCAAAAACGTATGATTTAGAAGTGTGGCTGCCCAGTCAAAACACGTATCGTGAAATTTCGTCTTGCAGCAACATGGAATCATTCCAAGCGCGCCGCATGCAAACCCGTTATCGGCATCCTGAAACCAATGAAATGGTGTTTGTGCATACATTGAATGGCTCCGGTTTAGCCGTTGGTCGAACGTTGGTGGCCATTATGGAAAACTACCAAGATAAAGACGGAAACATTCATATACCAGAGGCACTGCGCGCTTATATGGGTGGAATGGAAATGATCCCCAATAGTAGGGCGTGTTGACCATTCATCTTCCGAAGGCCAACGTCCCGCGAACAAGTCGCGAGACGTCGAGATCTGAATGGTCAACAGCCCCTAGAAGATAAGATAATAAAATGATGACGGACACGATTCACGATCACTAGGGCTCAATGACCACCATATGCCTTAAGCAAATATAGTTAAATAACTAGAACAAAATTTGTCGTCCCCGCGAAGGCGGGGATCCATCTCAACGCGACTTCAATGCCATTTGATCAATAGATCCCCGCCTTCGCGGGGACGACAATTCGTTATATATATTTAATGATGCCTGCTTATCAGCAACGGGTGGCGATTGGATGACAATAAAGCCCATGAAACTCATTTTCTTATAACCAAGGCATTTATTATTGTCCCGCCCGTTACTTAGTTGCCGAAACTGCTTTTTTATCCTTCACTGGGCTTGAGTTGCAGTCGAGGGGCTTTATACTCTCATCAGCAAAGCTAGACCAGCGACTTTTTTTGCAAGGATTGGCTGTTGAATCCGCAAATGCTTGAGTAGCACCTAAAGCCAGTGTCAGGCAACAGGTAACAAGCAACAATACAGTCTTTTTCATGATAACATCCTTTTATACGCTTAAAACAAGATGAGGAAACGCGACATAATGCTATGCTTCCTCTGTTCACTGTAGGCCATGAACCGCCTTTCGCAAGTCCGCTCTGACAGTCCGCTCAACACGCGCGCATGATGTCGTGCAACACGACAACACGAGATATCCATCCATTTAAATTGGAGTTTGCGAGTCGTTACCACTGAGCTTTCTAAAGCCAAATGATCTCATTACCTTTAGACGACATGACGTGCGTGTTTATGCATGTCGTGTCGTCTAAAAAAAACCTAAACATAAGAAGCCACAGACGCCATCAATAAAAAACCAATGATCACAAAGCTAAAGTCTCGCAAGTTGCAACAGCGCTGCACCATGACGCAGCGTTCAAGGCCATGCAATGTGCCCAGATAGAGAAATGTGCCTGCGGACACCGCGATCAATATGGGATCGACCAACGAGTGCGTCTCGACCCCGTGCCCCATATACCAGCCGAGAAAAATACCCAGTGGGCTCATGAGCGCAAACACCAGAAAAAAACCAATGCTTTTTTGGGTGGTGAGGCGGCTTTTGTTTAATTGCATGGCCATGGCAAAACTTTCAGCCCATTTGTGCGTGATAATGGCTAAAAATAACATGATCACTAACGAGTATTCTTCACTGAAGCCCAGAGCGGCACCCAGCACAAGTGAGTGAATCGATAGCATGATCCAAGCCAGAATGGCAAAAGCGGGGTGCGTTGCATCGTGATGATGATAGAGCTCTTTGCCCACATGTTCTAACCATAAAAACAAGAGAAAGATGCCTCCGGCAATCAGGTATGAAAAAGGGTAGTGATAGCCTAAATGATGGAACATGGCGGTGGACTCGGGCAACATATGCAATAATGCCGCTCCTAAAAATACACCCGTGGCCAATGTCTCACCGATGGGAAAATCAAAATGCTCGTCGTGAAGGAGGCGCTTTTTAAACGGATACCATCCGGCTAGCAAGATGACGGCGAAAATACTGAGTGCAAAAAACAATTTTAACGTGGCCGTAGCCATAAGGCGTAATCCTTAAAGAATATCAGCGTGGAGTATAGCAAGGCTCGTATTCTCGCTCAATAAACGAACGCTTGAAATGTGAGGATGATGGACTAAATCATCGCAAATGCGTTTGCATAGGTCTTGTTCTTGAGGGATAGGGCTCTCACAAATTAATTCAATGCTGAGTGTTCCATTCAGATAATGTAAATTCCATGCTTGAATGCAAGGATACGCGTCCTGCCATTTTTGTAACCATTCCCATTCTAATGTTCTGCGGCTCGGTAAATGAAGCGATGGGGAGTTGAGCTCATCGTCTTCTGGGTCAACATGAACCGTGACGTCCTTGACGCGCTCGAATTGATTGATCAACGCAAGATGCACGTGTTGAGCGATAAAGTGCCCTTCTGAGACGGAGATGTTGGGCGAGACGAGGATGTGGAGATCGATAAATATATCTCCCCCCATCATGCGTGTGCGCAATTGATGAATTTTTTGGACGCCATCGATGTGTTGAATGGCCTGTTCAATTTCAGCCAGCAAAGCCGGTTCAATGGCGGTGTCGACCAATTCTTTGATACTATTATAACCATAACTCAAGCCCATTTGGATAATCAATCCCCCCACAACCACAGCGGCCAAGGCATCAAAACCCGCCCAACCGGCCCAGCTTCCGACGAGCCCGATTAAAACCACGATAGAGGATGCGGCATCCGAACGGTGATGCCAAGCGTTTGCAATGATTAAATCAGAGCGAATGCGCCGGCCTACGTGGTGTGTGTAATGAAACAGGGCTTCGTTGGCCAAAATGGACAATGCCGCAATGGGCAGCGCTAACAATCCAGGTTTATTGTGGTGGCGATGGATGATTTCATCGAGCGAGTCCCAAGCAATGCCGGCACCCGCTAGAATGAGTAGCAGTGCCAGCAAAAAAGTAGCGGCGGTTTCAATGCGTTGATGCCCGTAGGGATGAGCCGCGTCCGCATCTTGACTGCCATATTTCGAAGCAAACACGACCATGATGTCGGTCACTAGATCAGCAAACGAATGGAGTCCATCCGCTATTAAGGCATGCGAATGGAAGACGACTCCCCCCAATAGCTTGATGACGCCGAGAAGTCCATTGACGGCCGCCCCGATGAGCGTCACTTTTTTTGCTTGATGATATCGGATGTCATTTTCCATGGTGAATCCTTGGTTTAATATCCAGTCTATTAGAGCCAATATAGTTAAATAACTAGAACAAAATGTGTCGTCCCCGCGAAGGCGGGGATCCATCTCAACTCCAACAGTATAACATGCGCTGGTAAGTTCTGAATCAGTCTTGCTATACCCAGTGTTTTCAACGAGTTTAACATGCTATACACAGAGTTATCCACCGATTTTGTGGATAAAAAAGCAAAAAGGGGAATACGAAAAAAAATCAAAACGCAAGTGTTTTCAATTGGTTACGGGAATATAAAAGCAAGTCGTGCGATCTGGTTAAATATAAACCTTAAAAGTTATTCACAGTTTAAGCTGGATCCGCTCGCTCGAAATCACGATTGACCCGGACTCGATCCTAACCCTGTAAAAACGATTCAAAATGCCCAAGCCATCGTTTGGCAATGGCATGAGCCATGGTGGGCTTTTCGTGAAGTATTTGCGTTGCGGCAGTGTTTACGTGAGCCAGCAGCGCCTCATCACGCGGCATAAGAGCGACTTTAAATGCGCGATAACCGGTTTGTCGGGTGCCTAAAAATACCCCAGATCCTCTTAATTGCAGATCTTTTTCAGCAATGATGAAACCATCGTTGGTTGAGCGCATGATGCGTAAGCGTTCATTGCCTTGTCTTGATAAGGGTGATTGGTAAAGTAGCAAGCAGTGTGACTCGGCGCGCCCTCGGCCGACGCGTCCTCGCAATTGATGCAATTGCGACAAGCCTAAGCGTTCGGCATTTTCAATGATCATGAGGCTGGCGTTGGCGACGTCCACACCGACTTCAATCACTGTGGTGGCCACCAGCACTTGGAGTTCGCCGGCTTTAAACGCCGCCATGACGGCTTCTTTTTCCGTAGGCGTCATTCGACCGTGCACCAAGCCTATGCGTATATTGGGCAATTGGGCTTGCAAACGGGCCGCACTTTCAGTGGCGGCTGTGCATTGTAGTTTTTCTGACTCATCAATTAATGTACACACCCAATAGGCTTGGCGGCCGCTGGCAACGGCCGTTTCCAGTCGACTGATGATGGATTCGCGCTTGTCTTGATTGATCACTGCCGTGGTAATGGGGGTGCGTCCGGGAGGCAGTTCATCAATACTGGACAAATCTAAGTGTGCAAATTGAGTCATGGCCAGCGTTCTGGGAATGGGGGTGGCGGTCATCAGGAGCTGATGCGGCGTGCTGAGACCGTCTTGCCCTTTTTGTTGCAATGACAAGCGTTGTTCGACACCAAATCGATGTTGTTCGTCAATGATCACAAGCCCTAGTCGTGCAAAAGAAACGCTGTCTTGGAATAGGGCGTGGGTACCAATCATCAATTGGCATTCACCGCGGGTGAGCATGCTCAGCGCCTCACGTCGTGCGCGTGCATTCATTTTTCCGCTGAGCCGCTCGACGCGGACCCCCAATGGTGTCAACCAGTGGCGCAGGGTTTGGGTGTGTTGTTCACTTAATATATCGGTAGGCGCCATGAAGGCGACTTGGTAGCCATGTGCAATGGCTTGCAGTGCAGCCAGGGCTGCGATCACGGTTTTTCCCGATCCCACGTCTCCTTGAACCAATCGCAACATGGGTTTGTTCTGAATCATATCTCCCATTATTTCTTCATGAACGCGTTGTTGGGCGGCGGTTAACGTGAAGGGGAGAATGGCTAAAAATGGACTGAGCAGGTCATGCATTTTCGGCAGCATAGGAGCGACTAAAGTTTTTCGTTGAAGGCGGGCGAATTGCATGCTCAGGCGCTGCGCGACGAGCTCATCAAAAGCCAGGCGTTTTAACGCGGGATGGCCGCCTTCCTCTAACGATTGCACAGGGATGTCTGGCGGCGGATTATGCAATTGTGCCAGGGCTTGGAGTATGGGTTGAAAACCGTGCTGTTTCAATTGGTTCGGCGTCATCCACTCCAATGAGGCCAGTGCATCTTGGCAATGAATGAGGGCACGTTTGATCAATTGCCGAATCCGTGTTTGACTTAATCCATGCGTGGTTGAATAAATGGGGGTGAGAGTTTCTTCCACAGGGCATTGCCCATCGTCATCGAGCAATTGGTACTCTGGGTGAATCATTTCATATTTTTGAGCAAACTCACGTACTTCTCCAAAGGCTCGAATCCGTTGATGAACATGCATTAATTTAACTTGCTGCGGATTGAAGTTGAAAAACCGCAAGGTAAACAGACCGGTTTTGTCTTCCACGTGGCAATAGAAGGTGGGGCGTTTGCCTTGTTTGATTTCTGTTTTGCAGATGCGCCCGACCACAACACACCAATCATTCGCGCGTAAATCTTGAATAGGGGTGATGCGCGTTCTATCTTGATAACGATAGGGCAAATGAAACAGCAAATCCTGAATGGTCTGGATGCCGCATTGCATGAGCTTGGCGGCCAGCGTTGGGCCAATGCCGCTGAGTGTTTCACACGATTGAGTGAGCACAAGATGACTGACTTTAAAAAAAAAATGAATAGTAACAGTAAAATTGGAGTTTGGACAAAACAACATGCAAAAACACGCATGTTATTTCGTCCAAATATAATCAGCGCCTGAATCTTTAGAGCGCTCCGTGTATTTAAT
>JAOAUO010000011.1 GCA_030157565.1 Legionellaceae bacterium | reverse complement strand
ACGGCTGTATTGCCACTCATGTTAGGCGCCATGTCCGACAACACCAAATCCACGCCCCCTGCCGGCACTAAATGCATCAATTGTTGCAATATCGCGTCTTCACGAAAGTCACCGACAATGCAATCCACACCAGGGAGAGGCGCCATAGGCAATACGTCCAAAGCAATGATGGTCCCGTGGCCTGCTAATTGTTCAGAGACGTATTGAGTCCATCCCCCCGGAGCGGCCCCTAAATCAACCACCGTCATGCCCGGTTTCAGCAAGCGTTCTTTTTCATCCACTTCTTTCAATTTATAGACAGCCCGGCTGCGATACCCCTCGGCATGCGCTTTTTTCACATAAATATCATCAAAATGTTCTTGTAACCACCGGTTACTGGTCTTGGAGCGAGCCATACTTTCCAATCAACGAATAAATTTATTCCATCATACGCAATATGGCTACCTTTTCCCAGCAAAACGTGCAATAATTCGCCAATTAACAAATTAATTCTATTTTGATGGCTCATTAAGACTTGAAACAGAACAAAGAGGAGCATCTTTATGCACACATCAGTCAAGCAAGCGCTCAAAGCGCAAGCGCATCATTTAAAGCCGGTGATTTTATTAGGCGCCAAGGGATTAACGCCTGCCGTCATCGCTGAAACCGACTCCGCTTTGCTCATTCATGAGCTGATTAAAGTCAAAATCAATGGGGCAGAAAAAGCGGACCGACAAATCATGGCGACTGAGTTATGCACGTCACTCAATGCCTCACTCGTTCAGTTGATTGGCAACACAGCAATTATTTATCGTCAGAATGAAGAGTGCTGTGCACACGATGCCCCTCGGCCCGCTCGCGAAGGGCATCACGCGGACAAAAGTACCGGTCGTCGGCTTCAGAGCAGAACCCGGCAAGACGGGAACACGAACAAATAATCTGGCCTGAGTCATCGTTTCGCCAGAAACACTGGCGCTCGCAATAACGAGTGGCGAAACGATGACCGAGGCCAATAATCTGCATATCGATTGGTATGCAGTTTCAATCATCCCTTTACATTTCAGGCGCTTTCAAACATGCCCAATCAAAAAACGCTGATTAAAATCCTCCAAAATTATATTCAAAATGGCGAAGAGATTGAAGACGTCAAACACGAATTAAAACAGAAGTGTAAGCCGCATGGTGGCGTGGCTGCATATGAATCCATCCAATCAACCACCCCTGAATACAAAGCGATTCTAACAGAGCTCTTGAATGCGCTATCCATTGGAGGCTCTCAAATTCATTTTATGCCCGCAAATACAGCAAAGCGAAGTGGGTATTTCAATTGCTACGTCTGGACTGGGAACGGCCTGTTTTATATTGATCAATACAAAAACATGTCCCCTTCCCTCGTCGGACCCTCGAAGATTGAATTATTCGCAAAGAGCATGGACTCATTAAAAGCAAATCAAACACAATCAACCCTCCATTTAAACGCCGCTCAGATCCATCAATTCATTACCCTGAACACCGAAAGCGAACACATCCCTCCTACCACGGATCTTGAATTAATCGAGTCCTATTTGGACAGCCCCAATCTTTATATCGCCCTCACACGCATCAAACGAAAACATCGCCATTTAGAACAACTCGTGGAATTAATCAACGACGTCAAACCCGAACGCGAATGGCTGCGTTACCTACTGCCGGCCGCGGCTATCGCGGCCCTTGCAGGCGCTGTGTATTACCTCAAAGAACACATCGACTTACTGAAGGCTTGGTTTGATCGAACCATGCCCATTATTTCTCAATGGTTAGGTCAAACAGTCCACATCATACGCAACACGCCCTTGATAGGGATTGTATCCAATTTGATTCCGCTCATCCATGCCTGGTACAGAATGCTCTTTGTAGACACGCCGCGCACAGATTGGGATCCTGCCATCAAACTGTTTTTCAAAACCATCGAGCACAGCTTCCCCATCGTGGGCTATGTGCTGTGTTATCTTGCAGCCGGCTCAATGACCGTGCCGGCCCTCACGATGTTTGTCACAGGCGCTGGCATAGAAATCGTTCATACCATCTATACCGTGATTCAAGACCAATGGGAGCGACGCTATCACCCCGCCGCCCCCGGCACTGAATACTTCAGTCAATCCCATGCCGCTCGCGCGGACAACATCTATGAACGCGACCTATGGATGTCTCTTACTAAATTTATAGCAAACGTATTGGCAACAACGATTGTGATTATCTGGTGTGTTTACCCACCCAGCATGGGCATTGCTTTGGCATGCGTCTTCGGTGCATGGCTGGTTGATGTGGTTAAAAGTGCCACACTATCTCGCATCAAAACATCTTATGCGGATGCACTGCAAGCGAGTCTTAAAGCCATTAGTACGGCATATGGTTTACATCAAGACGGCCCTCAGCCGGCCCTGTCCGCCGCATCCGCTCAAGAGATGGAACAAAAACTACGCACATTACAACAAGAACGCCAAACATTCAGTGAAAAACTGTTAGCGAGCTACAAAGAAGGGTATGGACAGGGATATCATGATGCGCATCTAGCCCACCCAATCGAATCCGAACCAACCAACCGCTATCTGCTGCAAACGAATGGCATGTTCGGGAACAAATTGAATACATCCAAAAACCCAGATGAATCCCAAACAACAGCCGCCAACGAAGAAACAAAAACCGATGTGCTCTACAGTATCGTTAATAATCAGTAAAGAGAAAGAGCCGGCTCACTCTGTCTCGTTCGCGCTGTCTGGGTTGTTTCTCTTGTACGCTCGGTTATAGATATTAGTCTCTACTTTCTTGAGCGCAGTGAGTCGAGGAGTCTTAATATTTGAACTCGACCGGTTTAAGACGCAAGTACATACACAGCCGCCGCTGCCGCCCTTACAGTGTATGACTCCTTCAGTCAACCTGCGATTAGCGTCCAATTTTGTACACGGCTCGTCTGCGCAACACGTCGACGTAATGACGAAATGTTCGCATTTTGAAGTTGGGCAACAATCGGAGAACGCGTCTGTGGTAGTACCGAGAAGAATAAGTGGTAAGAACACACTAGCAATGGATAGACATCTTTCGCGACGTGTGGGCTGAGATTCATTCATGCTTTCACTCCTTTGAATATTGATCGTTATTTTAACCGTATTATCGCCATAACTATAGCGCTTATTTTAGCGTTTGGACAAAAGACAATGCGTTTTTTTTAAATCAAAGCGCATAAGCGCTGTTTCAAAGCTTTGCCGCATCAGAAAAAGGCTTCGAAATGGCGCGAAGCACCTCCGCCGATCGAAATGGATTAAGGTAATTAAAAATCCTTAGCCATTCACTCGAGATCTCAAGCGCGTTATCTGAACCGCTTGAGCGGTTCAGATAGCCTGAATCAAAAAACACTGATGTATACGTAAATTCCGCTTAAAATCAACATCAATCGTTTCTGCACTCAGATCTCGCACCCTATATTTCTGAACGATTTCAAGCGACAACTTAAATGCCCTCAAATTGGTAGAAAAATACAACTGCCCCTCAGGCTTCAAGAGTCGCATGACGGACGTAATCAATGCCTCTTGATCTCGCTGAATATCCAGCGTTTCACTCATGCGCTTTGAATTGGAAAAACTGGGCGGGTCTAAAAAAATCACGTCAAATCGATCGGTGGTGACTTTAAGCCACTCCAAACAATCGTATTGAATGAATTGATGCCTGGAGACATCCAAATGATTCAGTCGAAAATTATCTTGAGCCCAATTTAAATAGGTGTTCGATAAATCGACGTTCGTGGTCAATGCTCCGGCAAGCGCCGCGTGCACACTGGCGGTGCCTGTGTAACAAAAACAATTGAGGAAGCGCGTTTGTTTCGGCAACTGGGCAAAACGCAAGCGCAGGGGCCTGTGATCTAAAAACAGACCGGTATCCAGATAATCATATAAATTAACGGTGAATTGAGCGCTCCCCTCTGAAACAACCAGCGTTCGCCCCACTTGATTCATTTTTTGATACTGGTTCGCGCCTTTTTGCTGTTTTCGACGCTTGACGACCAAATGACTGGCATCGATGCCCAGTGCCCCTGGCACGGCTTGAATGACCTCTAGGCTTCGTTTTTCAGCTTTGTGTGCATCGACTGAAGCGGGAGCGGTGTATTCTTGTAAAACAACATGGTCCTTGTAGACATCAATAGCAAACGCATATTCCGGTAAATCCGCATCATACACTCGGTAACAATCGATTTGATTGCGCTTCGCCCATTTTTTTAAATGGTTGTAATTTTTTTGCAAACGGTTCGCAAACATTTGAGCCGCGGCTGATAATCGATTCGGATCAAACGATCGCAGCTGATTCTCGGTATCCATCGCCAAGCAATACAATTTACATTCCAAAGCACCGTTATACAACGTGTATTGCTTGGCTGCTCGTAAGCCCATTGTTTTAGCCAGCATGGCATTGGAGGTTAAAATGGCGGCCTGCCAACCCTGGTAATGTGTGTGTAAAACATGGCCCAGTTGCTGATAGAGCGGGATTAATTGGGTGGGATCGCTTAAGCGTTCACCATACGGTGGATTGCCAATCAGTAGGCCCTTTTCCGATTGGGGCGTGCACGCGTCCAAAGGCAGGCAATCGAATGCAATCCAATGCGACACACCGGCTCGCATGGCATTGGCTTTCGCCACGGCAATGATGGACGCATCCGCCTCTGTGCCACGCAAGGACAGGCTCACAGGCTTGACCGATTGCAAGGCGTTCGTACGCGCTTCTTCCCACAACGCGGGCTGGTGCTGTGTCCAATACTGAAGTGACTGATCTTGGCGCAATAAACCGGGGGCGATGTGGGCGGCCATCATGGCGGCTTCAATCACAATGGTCCCCGAACCACAAAAAGGGTCATGCAAGCCGGCTCCTGCCGCAGCCCATTCAGGCCACTTGGCACGAATCAGCATGGCGGCCGCGATATTTTCTTTCAAAGGGGCCGCACCGGCTTCGGTCCGATAACCCCGTTGGTGCATGCTGTAACCGGTTAAATCCAAACTAACCGTCAGCGTATCGTACTTTAAATACGCGTGCAGCCGAATTTGTGGGTTTTCTCGATCGACTACAGGACGCTCGCCGGTCAACGTGCGGAAATAATCCACAACGGCATCTTTGACCAATTGCGCACCAAACATCGAATTGCGAATTTCAGGCGATTCCCCATGAAATTCAACGCCCAATGTTTTATCCGGCGAAAACACCGATTCCCACGCGAACACATGGCACAACTGATACAAGGTGGTTTGATTCAAGGCCTTTCCGCTGAATAAAATCAGTTGCACGCGATTGGCCAGACGCGACCAGAGGCAAAGGTGATACACAAGGGCTAAATGGGCTTTTCCATAGACGCCTTGCGGACTCACTCGTGAGACCTCTAATCCTAATGCCTTCAGTTCGTCTTCTAAGAGGTATTCTAACCCTTTCGGGCAACTAACAAATAATGAAAAAGTCATTGTAAATAAGGCCTTAAATAGCGGAACAGCGCTTTTCCGGCGCCGGTGTGTTTTTCTTTTGATTGCTCATCGATGGCTTTTTTGATCAATTGCCGAAGCTGCTGTACATCGTCTGGCTGATACGCATCAACAAACGCGGTTAATGCCGCTTTGCCATCCCGAATCAGGCGCTCTCGCCAATCTTCCACCGCATGAAAATAAGCCGTTTGCGAACTGTCTTCCGCTTGCAAATCGGCGTATGCCGCAAGAATGGCATCGTGATCGGCTGATCGCATTAATTTGCCAATTAATTGGGCTTGACGCTTCACCGCCCCATGGCTTTTTAATAATTTGGCTTCAAGAATGGCGCGCCGAAGCGGGTCAGAAAGGGGTAGCTCATTGAGTTTATCCACACTCAAGCCCACCAACTCCACGCCGACCTTTCTTAACGCGTCGGCGTCACGCTTTTTTTGTGATTTACTTATTTCGTCCACGACTGGCTCAGATGCAATAAATTTGGACTAATGATACTCGGTTACGGCCACGATTGCATCTTTGTTCGCCCCCTTCAGTCGCCAGTAAGTCCGACTGATGGCGAACAAGTTATAAGTGATGATCAATATTAACAACGAATGAAGCCAAGAAATGGTCAAATGATTAAACAGGATTAAGGCAAGAAAGACCCCTACACAGCCACCTAAACTTAAAATGAGTGTTTTTTTCAAAGGAATTTTATCGTGCTTCAAAAAAGCCAAGGTGGTTAACGGCTGCTGCATCGCGCCGGCCGTGGTCATGATAGGGAATGCCACCATGGGGGACACGCCTAATAAAAACAACACGGCTTGGACCATCACAAATAAACCAATGCCAACAGACGTCAACATGCCGCACACGACCATGCCAACAAACCCCATCACCAATTTCCCGGAATGCAAGGCGATGAGCTCGCCTCCGATGGGGAAAATATGGAACTGACGACAGAGTAACAACGCGATGATGAGGGTAAAACAACACATCATGGCCAAACGAATCGATTGTTTGCCCAAGCGACTCACCACGTTCCCGCCGATTAATCCACCTAAACAGGTGCCGGCCACCAACGTAATCAATGTCGTCAAGTCAACATCAATCAACTGCATGAAAAAAATCGATTCAAATACGCCGGGAATGACTTGTGCGCCATTATTCATCGCAGGCAATTCTTCATCATGGAACGTGCCTAACAATTCAGCCAACGCGATATTAACCGCAAAGCTGCCCATACCCAATGCATCCGATATAAACGCAACCACACCGCTGCCGAAGAGCTTGCAATAATCCATGGCCGATAAAGACACCGCCGGCTGTTTCTTTAGCTTATACAGCATGACCGCTACGCAAAATAAACTGAGCAATACGATCAGAGTAATAATCAAGTTCATGGCCATAAAACGCCCTCAAATAGTTCAAATTTAGAACATTTTAACAGATCAATGGGTGTCGAGGCAAGTGAATATTGGAGCCATTTGACCGGGACCATCGCAACGACAGAGAGGTTGTTCGTGGACTTAAATCTGATATCAGCCATCCTTGGCTTTGAATGCAGTGCTTATATTGCAGGACTCACCTAGCGCATTGACATCGATGCAACTGATTCAGTATCCTCTTGACATTCCTTTCTTTTTCCAAGAACTGATTCAGCATCCTCTTGACATCCCTTTCTTTTTTCAAGAATGCCTGTAACCAGACTACAAAAATTATTCAGCATCTTATCTTCTTCATCTTCATCCTTTTCTATATCCATAAGGGCACCTTGTAATTTCGTATCTTTTTCGAACGCTAAAGCACATTCAATAATACTGTCAAACCGAGCACTGTATGAGCCATAGAAGGAGGGGCCATATGCATAATAATATGCAACCGCTAATATGATATAATCAAAGAAATTTTCTTCTGGTTCGGTGGTTTTTGTTTCCATTTCGCGAATTTTATTGACATCTTTAATAAAATAGGATTTCACTCCTTGAAGTCTTATTTCTAGTTCTTGCTCTTTTCCTCGACCCATATCATCGACATACGGCCCCACTCCAGTGTATTTAGGAAGATCTTTTTTAAACGTATCCCAATCCAATGTTTGGCAAAACCCCCTAAAAGCACGCAGCACGAATTTCGCCTCACGGGGAACTCTATGACATTGCATTATTTCACCCAAAATATCATATACACGACTTAGCTGTTCTACATTGTTGAATATTTTCATAATCATCTCACTCTCATTTATCATTAAGGCCACGACCGTCCTTCAACCTCGAAGCACAATAGTGACTAGAATCCAAACTCCAGCTGGCGTGGTCCACAGACAGCTGATAGCCTCAAAGTACGACAAAAAAAGTCCTTCATGGGATACACTCGTCCATTAAGGATTAAATTAATGCGACACGATCATACGGAGATCATCTTGTCGAGTCAACTCACGACACTCACGTCCACCTTCCGCCAGGGCTACCTCATGAAAGTGGTTTAGAAATGACGTTTTTTAGCATTAAATCTCTCATCCGCACTCCGAACCGCATATTGGACGATGCTCATATCGTGCAGGCACGCTGTGCTTTGCACACCCTACGTGCTATTATTTAAGCACACGCGCTATCGCCCTGTGAACCACGCTTTTTATGCGTACGGCTTTTTTCGCAGGATTTAAATTTCATCACATCCCCTTTTGCCCTTAGGGCGAATGGGGATGAATAGCAACAGGTACCCTCATGGCACATCGCCCACGTAAACGTTTTGGTCAAAATTTCCTACAGAACAATCAAGTCATTGATCACATCATTCGCGCTTTAAACGTGCAACCAGGCGACAATGTACTGGAAATTGGCCCAGGCCTAGGTGCGTTAACGCAACCCCTCTTGCGGGCATTGGACGCATTGACCGCCATTGAAATTGATACGGATTTGCAAGCACATTTGGCCGCCATGCCGGCAGCACAGGGCAAATTAAGGCTCATCGATGCCGATGCGTTGACGATTGATTACAGTCAGTTTGGCGAGGCGCTTCGCGTGATCGGTAATTTACCTTATAATATTTCAACGCCTCTCTTGTTGCACTTGCTGCGCTTCGCATCCCACATCGACGACATGCATTTCATGCTACAAAAAGAAGTGGTCGAACGGATGTCTGCAGGTCCCGGAATCAAAGCATATGGGCGACTCAGTGTGATATTGCAATATTATTGTGATGTGGAGCATTTGTTTAACGTTCCTCCAGAAGCGTTTCACCCCGCACCGAAAGTGGACTCGGCCGTCGTGCGCCTCACACCCTATTTGGTTTCGCCCTATCCCTTTGTCGAATTTAGCGATCTGGAACGGTTAGTGGCCCGCGCGTTTTCCATGCGCCGTAAAACATTGGCCAATAACTTAAAGCCTGAGATCAGTGCTGCAGAATTAACCGCTCTAGGAATAGACCCGAGCTTGCGGCCGGAGCAAATCAGTGTGCTGGACTACGTTCGATTGACCCTGAATCACGGTTGCCGTTTTGACAAAAAAGCATGAAAACTGGACATTGGACAAAAGAACATGAAAAAAGATTCATGTTCTTTTGTCCATGATAATGGGCTCATGGGCATTGAGAAAAATTAGCGTATTTAATCGAGGGTTTTCGATAGTGGGCAGGTATACTCAAACCATCGATTAAATACACGACGCTCTCTTAAGATGGATGAGCTGAATAAATTTGGAGGAAATGACAGGCGTGTTTTTGCATGTCGTTTCCTCCAAACCCCAAATCACGTTGAACAGCTCGCTTGAATCTGATCAGTCCCCATATTTTGTAACGTGACGCGTGTGCCCGGCTCGGCACTCACCGCGATGGATTCTTGATCATGCACAACAACGGACACGGCCTGGCCTGTGCTTAAGTTTCGTCCATTTACAACGCCCTTGTGATCCAATACACTGACTACGATGGTATTGTGTGCTTTGCATTGTATCTTACAAGTGGCATTGAGCGTCCAGAGGTAATGATTCGTTATTTCTTTTGAGGCATTGGGGGCTAAATTTAAATCCATGTGCTGCGCATGTGCATTGGACGTCATGAAAATGGCCAGGAACGTCAAGGCAGTGAGGCTGAAATAGTTCGGCATGCTGGCTTCCTTTTTTATTGGTTTATAAAAAACAATCTGTTTGAATTTTATTCTATTTAGATTAAGGATTTATTAAGTGCCTTCAATCCATACGATCAATCCTGCCACGGAAGAAACGATCCGCTGTTATTCAAGCATGAATCCAGATCAAGTCGATTCCATTATTCATGACATGCATTCCGTTCAACAACAGTGGGCTCAAAGCCCAATGGCTTTGCGCCAACGTTGTTTATCTAACCTTTCGAAACAGTTATTAGAGCAAAAAACACAGTGTGCCTCGCTCATCACCACTGAAATGGGGAAACCGATCACGCAAGCGCTCCTTGAAGTAGAAAAGTGTGCAACATTGTGTGATTACTACGCGAAACAAGGCGAGCATTTTTTAAAACCAGAACCCATTCAAACCGAGTTTTATAAGAGCTACCGATCGTATCAACCGTTAGGCATTATTTTTGCTATCATGCCGTGGAATTTTCCTTTCTGGCAAGTACTGCGCTTTGCGGTCCCAAACCTAATGGTCGGGAACGCCGGCTTACTGAAGCATGCACCCAACTCAACCGGAACCGCTTTGTTGATTGAAGCACTGTTTTTAGACGCAGGCTTTCCGAAGCATTTGTTTCGTAGTTTGGTCATGGATGTTGATTTAGCCCCTTTTGTGATTCATCACCCGCACATCGCGGGTGTCACCTTAACGGGCAGCAATCAAGCCGGCAAGCGCGTGGCCGCTGAAGCCGGGGCGGCCTTGAAAAAGGTCGTTTTAGAATTAGGCGGCAGTGATCCGTATGTTATTTTGGACGATGCGAATCTCGAGCAGGCCGCAGAGCTCTGTGTTCTGTCACGCCTGAACAATGCGGGTCAAGTGTGTATTGCGGCCAAACGCATGATCGTCGTTGAACGCGTAAAGCCCGCCTTTGAAGCCCTCGTGCTGGAAAAAGCGCGAGCCTACAGCATGGGCAATCCGCTGGACTCAAAAACAACCTTAGGCCCTATGGCTCGACATGATTTACGAGCGACACTGCATAAACAAGTGCAGCAGTCAATCGATGCGGGCGCCCGCTGCCTATTGGGCGGCACACTGCCGGACAGCACCGGCTATTATTATCCGGCCACGGTTCTGACGGATGTAGCCGTTGATTCCCCTGCCTTCAATGAAGAGCTATTTGGTCCGGTGATTTGCATCATCACGGCTAACGATGAGGAACACGCGATGCGTCTGGCGAATACCACCGTATTTGGTTTGGCCGGAGCGGTCTTCACGCAAGATCTTGAAAAGGGTGAGCGCCTGGCACGAGACGGGATTCACGCCGGCACCTGCGCTGTCAACTCGCTCGTGGCATCCGACCCACGCCTGCCATTCGGAGGGATTAAACAATCTGGATTTGGGCGTGAATTAAGCATGGAAGGGATGCATGAATTTGTAAACATTAAAACGGTGATTGTGTCGCGCTGAAGGCTTTTTTGTCCAAACTCCAAATTGAAAGGGTGGTGAATGAACACAATTAATGTCAAAATGGCGGCATTAAACATCCATTTTCAGGAGCACCCCCATGCAATGGTTCGCGCAGGCACCGGCTAATATTGCCTTGATTAAATACATGGGGAAAAAAGACCCCCAGAAAAACATTCCAGACAACCCGTCCCTCTCCTATACATTAAATCATTTACTGAGCAATGTCATATTAGAAACCCATTCAGGCCAACATGACTACTGGGAACCCCTCAATATCCCCGGCGCCCAACCCTTCACTTTATCCACCACCGCGCAAACCCGATTTCTAAAACATCTGGATTATTTAAAAACATATTTTAATTATTCAGGATGTTTTATTGTGCGTTCTAGTAATAATTTCCCACACAGCAGTGGCTTAGCGAGCTCGGCATCCAGCTTTGCCGCGTTAACCCAATGCGCCGCGCTTGCATTGAGTGAACTCACTCAAACCCCTCTGCCTTCCGTTGAAACACAAGCCCATCTTAGCCGGCAAGGCTCAGGATCATCCTGTCGCTCTTTTTTCTCTCCGTGGGCCATGTGGGATGAAGAAACGGTCACCGCCATTGAATTGCCTTACATGGCATTGCTTCATGAAGTCATTGTGATTAGCGAGCAGGAAAAAGAAGTCTCCTCGAGTGCCGCTCATCTTCGCATCCAGACCAGCCCTCATTATGCGGGCCGAAGCATGCGTGCACGACAAAATCTCCAGTTACTCTTAGACGCACTGACCGCGCAAGATTGGCATGCGGCTTATCAAATTTGCTGGCATGAATTTCAAGACATGCATCGCTTGTTTTCCACCTGCGACCAACCCTTTTCGTACATCAATGACCGAAGCTTAGGCGCATTGGATCAGTTACGCGATTTATGGCTCCGCGAGGGAGATGGTCCTATTGTCACCATGGATGCAGGACCGAATATCCACTTGCTTTACCGGACGGATCAAGCCACATTGGCTCATCGATTCAAAGCGGATTATCTGGTAGGCAATTATGACGTGTTGTGATTTTCAAACCACCACGCATGGAAAATGGATATTAGCCGGCGAACACGCCGTGCTTCGCGGACACCCCGCGTTGGTTTTTCCCATCCAAGACAAAACGTTTACGTTGCATTATCAATCGTCCAGTGCCTCACTCACGTTTAGTTGCTCAGGCGAATACGGCCACATCATTCAACCGCTATTCTGGCGCATCATTGAACATGGATTGTGCCTCTTAAATAAACCAAGCCATACGATTCATGGCCATGTTCAAGTGCAAAGCAACATCCCCATCGGCGTAGGGCTGGGTGCGTCAGCGGCACTTTGTGTAGCCATCTCGCGCTGGTTTGCGGTATTAGACTTCATTTCTGATGAACACATTCAATCATTTGCTCAAGCATTAGAACATCTGTTCCATGGAAAAAGCAGTGGCGTGGATATTGCCGGCGTCGCCGCACTGAGCGGCACCTATTTTCAAGCGGGCAACACGTTCACTCTCCAACAAGCTTGGTCTCCCGAATGGCGTTTATCCACCTGTGGAGAGATGGGCATCACCGCCTCCTGCATCCAAAAAGTGCAATCCCTCCGAGAAACCAACGCCGCGCGCGCAGAGGCCATTGATCATCAAATGCGAGACAGTGTGCACGCGGCTCGCGCCGCACTCGAAGATTCAAGTCCTTCATCCATCGGGCATTTGGTTTCTGCCATCCAATCCGCCGCGGATTGCTTTGAGCAATGGGGACTCATCACGCCTAAGCTAAAACGCCATATGCAGGCCTTACGCGATAGCGGCGCTTTAGCGGTCAAACCAACCGGCTCTGGCGGTGGCGGTTATGTGATGGGCCTATGGCCTTCGTCTACTGCGTCCAATGCCATGGAAAGCGGTACGACGGTTATCAACGAACTGAGCACGGATTGCCTGCTGCGATGAACACGTTTGGTGGTTCTTCAAACGGCCCCTAATCGTGAAAACTCTGGAAATAACGGAATCGCGCGTTTATAATTCTTATCCTTTTTGCGCCATTCCACACGATAGCGACCACGATTATGCCGACTACTCCCTTTCTATTACTGCGATGTCCTATCGATGGCAAGACGTTGACGCGCAACGATAAGAGTTGGTGTTGTGAAGTAGGCCATCGTTTTGATAGAGCCCGCGAAGGCTATGTGCATCTGCTTCCGGTGCAGAATAAGCGCTCCAAAAATCCCGGCGATAGTAAAGAAATGGTGGCGGCGCGAAGACGCTTCTTGAGCGCTGGGCATTATGCACCGATCGCCCAAGCCCTAGCTCAAATGCTTGCCTCTCATACCCAAGGCGCTTTGAGCGGTTTAGATGCCGGTTGCGGCGAGGGTTATTACCTACGCGAATTGCAAAACATGGCGATGGACTTGTCTATCTTAGGTCTGGATATCTCGAAATGGGCTGTGCAAGCTGCCGCGAAATTAGACAAATCCTCCACTTGGGTCGTAGGCAGCAATGCGAACCTCCCTGTCGTTTCTGCTACCATCGATTTCGTACTCTGCCTGTTTGGTTTCCCAATGTATACAGAGTTTGCGCGGGTATTGAAATCGGGTGGATTGTTAGTGCAGATCGATACAGGAGAGCAGCATCTGCGTGAGTTGCGTGAGGTCATCTACCCCAGTCTGAAACCGACTCGTGAAAGAGCCCTGCCGTTAGGGGAGAGATTCTGTCTAATTGAGGAGCGCGCGCTGAGTTTTGAGATAAATCTCGAGTCGGGCGAAGCGATTGCAGATTTACTCACGATGACGCCGCATTTATATCGCGCTAACCAAGAAGGAAAGAAAAAAGCCGCAGCGCTACACAACATTTCTTTAAGTATTGATGTACTCATCAAATGTTTTCAGCGAGCTCAGGCATAGCTAGGTCATTTCATTACCCCTGAAAACGTTGATTCCGGGTGATCGGTTTCGCATGTTTCTCAATGTAGTGAATAATTTTACCGGCTATATTCACATGGGTGGTTGTTTCAATGCCTTCAAGACCGGGAGATGAATTGATTTCTAGCACCAAAGGACCATGATTCGATCGCACGAGATCAACGCCGGCTACTTTCAATCCCATGGTTTTTGCCGCTGCAATGGCCACCGCGCGTTCTTGTGTAGAGAGCTTCACTTTCAACGCTTTGCCGCCTTGGTGCACATTGGCGCGAAACTCCCCTTCTTTGGCTTGGCGCTTCATGGCCGCGACCACTTTATCACCAATAACAAAACAACGAATGTCCGTGCCACGTGATTCTTTAATGTATTCTTGAACCAGAATATTCGCGTGCATTTCTTTAAATGCATTAATAATACTCACCGCGGATTGATGGCTGTCGGCAAATACAACGCCTTTTCCCTGCGTGCCTTCTAATAATTTAATCACCAATGGTGCGCCACCCACCATTTGAATCAAGTCTTCTGTATTATCGGGCGATTGAGCAAACCCGGTTAACGGCATGGCAATGCCTTTGCGCGCCAACAATTGCAACGAACGAAACTTATCGCGTGAACGTGCAATCGCAATGGACTCATTCAATGCGTACATGCCCATGGTTTCCATGTGACGTAAAACAGCCGTGCCATAAAACGTATTGGAAGCACCAATTCTTGGAATAACCGCATCAAAATGAGGCAAGAGTTCACCGCCTTTATAATGAACCGTCGGAGACGATGCCGCTACGTTCATGTAACAAAACAAAGGATTGATAATGCGGACTTCATGCCCCGCTTCAACCCCTGCCGCGACTAACCGTTTGTGCGAATACAACCTGGGGTTGGTCGCGAGTATTGCAATGTTCATCAGTAGGTACATCCTTTATTATTCGAGTTAATCGATCAATCGCTTATAATCATGGGCCAATTGTTCAGCGTGGTGCGGTGTTGTAAAAAACGCAGTCAGTTCCCCTTTCGGGTTAAACAACAGAATGGTTCCTGTGTGCTCAATGTCATCATCTTTCGTGTCAAGAGATGGGTTGCGGGCGACCTTCAGGTAAGCAATACCGAACGCTTGGGTCATCGCATGAATGGCCGAAGGGGTCCCTCTGGCGCCATAAAAGTGAGGATCAAATGCTTTCACATAATGCGCCAAGTGCTCCAAGTTATCGCGTTCTGGATCAACGGTAATCATGAGCACTTGCGGCCTATTGGTCACGCCCTGCTTGCCCAATAGGCGGTACATTTTACCCAGCTCGGCCAACGTGGTGGGACAAAGGTAACCACATTGAGTGAATCCAAAAAAAGCCATCGTCCACGACCCACGTAAACTGGCATTATTAAACGGTTTTTGATCGATGCCCATCAGTGAAAAAGGCTGAACCATGCGTGGTTTATCCAACAAGGTCCCCGACAACTCAGTCGGGGCTATTTTTTTCTTTGTATGCAGGTGCTGCGAAACAAAGAGACCCGTCATTAACGCGACCAGGGCCAATAGGGGCACGACCGTACGTGTTAAACGCGTTGTTGTATTCGACAAAACCTTCTCCTACAAATAATGATCAATCAATAAGAATATAAAGAGCAACATCAAATAAACAATGGAAAATCGAAACGTTTGCATTGCCACTTTTGGAGCATCCGTGCGATACAGCACCACAGCCCAATAGAAAAACCGCGCGCCCAGCAAGAGCGCACCAACAAAATAAAGCCAACCGCTCATGCCCACCACAACCGGTAGCATACTGACCACGCATAATAAAATGGTATACAACAACACATTCAATTTCGTATAACGAATGCCGTGAGTGACCGGCAGCATCGGGATCTCGGCCTGTTTATAATCTTCAAAACGAAAAATAGCCAAGGCCCAAAAATGGGGAGGCGTCCATGTGAAGATGATTAAAACCAACAACAAAGCATGCGGGTCCAAATGATTTGTCACGGCAGTCCAACCCAACAACGGAGGGGCCGCTCCAGCCAACCCGCCGATGACGATATTTTGGGGTGTGGCGCGCTTCAAATACCCTGTATATACCCCGGCATACCCTATTATTGTGACAAATGTAAGCACCGCAGTCAATGTGTTTACAAAAAAGACCAGGACCAACAGGCCCATTATACCTAATATGCCGGCAAAACTCACGGCTTGCGTCACAGAAACGCGTCCTTGTGCCACCGGTCTTTTATGGGTGCGCGCCATGATGGCATCGATCCGCTTATCGACCAAGTGATTAATGGCCGCAGCGCTGCCGGCGCACAAGCCAATGCCCAACAAGGCCATCCCAACGATGGGCATTGGCACCCAACCCGGCACGGCCAAATACATCCCAACCAATGCGGTTAATAACATCAAGAGCACTACACGGGGTTTACATAACTCCAAATAGTCATGCCAGCGCAATGAGGCGTTAGCGTGCATATGAGACTCCTTCTGTCGTCAGGTATCTCAAGCTGACCATCGAGGCCAGAAGGAGGGCTGCCAACCCATTGTGGGCCACAGCGGCCCACAATGGCAGCAAATAGAGGACATTGATAATGCCTAAGGTCAATTGCAATATCACCAATAGCATGGCCAGTGCGGCCATGCGGCGCAATATCCTGGATGAAGCACGCCAGACCATGAGCCCTGATAACGAAAGAACATACATGGCCGTGACATAGGCGCCTAAACGATGAATCCATTGGATGGTGACTCGGGTCTCACTATCTAAAACACCGCCTTGATAATTGGCCCCAATCGATGAAAATAAATCAAACGCTTTTGAAAGATGCAAAACGGGAAACCATTGCCCATTGCAGCGAGGAAACCCCATGCAGGCGATACCGGCATAATTTGAGCTCACCCAGCCGCCCAAGGCAATTTGGCAAAAAACAATCAAAATACCTAAACCAATCCAAACTCGCCACACAGGCTCAAACCGACCTTTGATAGGACTGAGTTGCCACCCAAAATAACAAAGGCATGTAAAAATCAAAATGCCACCCAACAAATGCCCCATCACCACCACCGGCAATAATTGGAGGGTCACCGTCCACATGCCGAGAGCCGCTTGAAATAGCACCAAAAGAAGCAATGCTAAGGGCACTAGCCAGGGTGTACGCAAGCCTTGTATCGCACGACGAAATACAAACAAAGCCATGCCAAAAATCAACAATCCCAAGGTGCCGGCCGCATAACGATGGGCCATTTCCGTCCAGGCCTTGGCCGATTCAATCGGGATATGTGGGTATTGGCTCTGTGCCTGCGTCAAGTCACTTAAAGCCGTCGGCAACACCAAGCGTCCATAACAACCCGGCCAATCAGGGCAACCCAATCCGGCATCGGTCAGGCGTGTAAACGCGCCCAACATCACCACGAAGAACGCTAAAATGACCGCACATGTTGCCGTCAATCGTAACCATTTATGTGCTATCACGTGAATCACCCTTTGTTTAGCAATTGTTTAATGTCGCGGAACAGGTCATCCGGCGCTGCCGTCACAGGATAGACCAATACCAAGTAACGATTGGGATCGGCAATCAACAGTTGCGGATGCGGATATAACTGAGACAAACGCGTGGATTGAGTCTCTGGCAACGTCACTTGACTCATTCCATTCGTTTGTATAAAGGTGTTGGCCTGAGAGGATAAAGAGGCGGCTTGAGCACCTTGCATGAGCGTCGCATCGACATCATATAATCGCCGGCCCAACGCCACACGAATGCGCGCCAATTTGTCTAATTGTGAGATGCATGACGCATCACACGCGACTGGATTCCATATAATCAAGCGCCATTTGGAATCAGCGCTCAATGCGTTCACCCTGATCGGAGGACGGATAAACTGCCCTTTATTGGTGGTCGCGCCACTCAGCCAATGGGGATGGAAGTACAAAAAATATGCGGTCAATCCCGGTGCTGAAAACAAAAACACCAGCAGCAATAAAATGACATAATAACGACGCGTAGGATTCATATGGTCTTCTTAATATTTAAGGCGATGAATAGAATAAAAATAACCAAGGCTATCGCAAACCATTGAAATGCATAGCCATAATGACGATCAGGCGACATGGCCACAACCGCCCACTCGCGCACAAAGCCAAAGTCCGATGATGGACTGAGGCGAATGATAAACGGATAAACAGATTTATGCAAAAAATTGCTGATTAAAGGCGTATCGACCCACTCGACCACGGCCAATGTTGCCCCTTTTTTTTCAAGCGCCTGACCTAAAAGCCACTGTTTGGTCGACGGATAGTAAGCGCTCCCGACCAACGACACAACGCCGCTCGGTGTATGGATCACGGGAAACTGCTGTCGCATCACGTCGGCCTGAACCCACCCGCGATCCACGAGCACGATGCCGCCCTCGTCTAACTCGAATGGAGACAATACGTCATAACCGAATTGATGTTGGTGCAGCTGGTTGTCCAATAAAAAAATCGTCGGCAAAAATCGACCTGAGACACGAAGCGGTTGATACTGAGCCGGCAACGAATCATGCGGACGGTATGATTGTGGGGCCTGTTTTGCAAAAACATTTAACGACGCGATCATTTGTTTTTTTTCATTCGCGCGCTCGACTTGCCAAAAGCCTAATCGCATGAACAGCGCCATGGCGAAGCAGGTCAAGGCAATCATGGTCCAATGCGGCTTAAACCTCAAAAAAATCATGCCGATTATTTCGATGATTCATCTTCATTTGATGGGCTGGATACAAACCCACGACTACGGTGTCGCTAGACACCTCCAGGTTTCTCACAAACGAATGGGCCGCAATGGACACGTTATTCCCAATGTTACACGCGCCTATCACAGAACACTTAGAATATAAAACGCACGCTGAGCCAAACGTCGGATAAATTCCGCCCACATCCGTTCCTACCGTGACATTCTGATAGACCACTAAAAAATCCGTGTACGTTGCATTGCCTAATACTGTTCCAACCGGGTGAACGAATAAAAACACCTCTGGAAGGGCTATGGAATAGAAGGCATCCAGTCCGTGCAGGGCTTTATTCAATAGAAATGCTTTTTCAGCCAGTGGTGTAAACCCTTGGCGCCACGCCTCGTTGGCCACAAAATATAAAAACATCGCGTAGTGGTCTGAATTCAAGTGATGAAAGCGTGCTTGGCCGTTTTCAAGATAGTATTTCTTATGAATATGGGAGAAACAATGGTCCATGCGTTGAATGACCGTGGGCATGATGCGTGTTAATCCGCTGATCGTATGTTGTCCATCCGGATAAAAAGAATCCAACTGCTGTGCCACGTAAGCGATCAGCGCCGGCGATTCAAGGGATAAATTCATTTGGTTAACTTCATAGGGATGCCCTGGTTCAGTAAATAGGAACGTGCCCGAATGGGATTATTGTCCCCAAAGTGGAATAAACTCGCGCAGGCGACTGCGTCCACCTGGGCGTCTTTAAATGCCGCCACTAAATGCATGAAGGTGCCCGCCCCCCCTGCAACAATGAGCGGTCTATCCGTGTGGCGTCTCACAGCATTGACTGCCTCCAAATCATAGCCATTCATCATGCCGTCGTGCTCAATCGAGTGAACCAAAAATTCTCCAGCACCGCGTGCGGTCATGTCACGCACCACGTCTGGAAGGGTGCGGTCGGAAGGTTGAGTGCCGCAATGGGTATGTAAAACATAGTCATTCAGACATGCTCTGCCTTCTACCCCTAGATTGTCGTCCCCGCGGAGGCGGGGATCCATCTCTGATTGAATATCGATGTTGCTT
>JAOAUO010000010.1 GCA_030157565.1 Legionellaceae bacterium | reverse complement strand
ATCAGAACACAGCTATTTACATGTACTACAACAAAGCGATATTCAAAAAATATGGTTTAAGTGCTCCAAAAACTCAAGATGAAGTTCTTGCAATAGCGAAGACACTTGCTTCAAATAATCAATACGCACTTGATATTCGTGGTGGAGCAGGCGGCCAAGATCAATGGGCAGCTTGGATGCTCGCTGGCGGCGCGAGATTCACAGACGAATCCGGAAACATCACAATTGACAGCTCAAAAGCTGTGACGGTTAATCAGAAGTACTTGGATCTCAACAAATATGCTCCACCGGGATCTTCTACCGCTTCATTTGCTCAAGTAAAGGCAAACTTCTTGGCTGGAACTTCGGCCATGATGATTCACCACGTTGGCTCTCTTGTTGAAATGCGCGCTAAGTGGGGCGCTGATTTAGGAGTGATTCCAATCCCTGCTGAAGATCCAAAGTCACCAGCGACAATTCAGGCAATGAGCGGTAACGTCATTCTTGCCTCATCTAAGAAGCAGGCGGCAGCTTTCAAGTGGATCTCTTGGTTGCTAACAGCAGGTCCAATGTTGAAGATGAGTATGTCTCCTCAAGGGCAGCTGGCTGTAACTAAGACAGAATCAGCAAAGCAAGGCAATGGCACCGATGCTGGATACAAGGTTGCACTAACAGCGGCCAAGACAGCTCAAAGCTGGCCACGTTTGGTTGGAACAACGACAGTTACAAGCGCAACATGGGCACCAACTCTTCAAGACGCTTTTGCAGGTAAATCTACCAGCACAGAGGCATTGAAGAAGATTGCGGCAACTCTTGCGCAAAAGTAAAACCAACAAACTTTCAGGTAATGCTGAATTGGTGAGAGGGAAGCGAAAAAGAGATTTCTCTCCTCTCGTTTTCCTCTCACCGAGTTTGGCCTTGTTTGGAATGTTTATTCTTTACCCATTTCTCCGGGCAATCTGGTACTCAATTAATGAGGTCAGTTTGCTCGGAGGAATGTTGGGTTTTACTGGTTTAGAAAATTACAAGCGAGTATTCACCAACACAGATTTTCCCTCTGTTGTCGGTCATTCGCTAAAATGGACATTGTCAGCAGTGGGGTTGCAACTAATTTTTGGGTGTCTTGGAGCCCTGCTCCTAAATCAGAATTTTAAACTTAGAGGCACGGTCCGTGGACTTGCGATGATTCCATGGGCGACACCCAGTGTTTTGGTCGCATTGATTTGGATGTGGCTATTAGACCCAAACCATGGCCTGATCAATGCTGTCTTGCAAAATATTGGCATCATCGATCAGCCAGTTGCCTGGCTTAGCAGCCCCGATAAGGCATTAAATACCTTAATTTTCATTGATGCTTGGCAAGGAATTCCTTTTTTTGCAGTAATGATTCTAGCTGCGCTACAAAGCGTGCCAGAAGAACTAAAGGATGCTGCGAAAACTGATGGTTGCAGCAAGTTTATGGTTTATAGACATGTAGTACTTCCACATATTTTGCCAACAGTCTTAATCACTGTTGTGCTGAGAATAATTTGGACCGCAAATTACATAGATTTGATTTATATCCTCACTGGTGGTGGGCCTGGCTATTCTTCAACAACGATTCCATTAAGTTCTTACGTAACTGCTTACAAAATCGGTGACATGGGCCAAGGCGCAGCAATAATTATGGTTCAGGCTGCGGTTTTAACATTCCTTATTGCCTTCTATGTTCGCCTGACAAATAAGAAGGAGGCTTAATTTTGAATTCACTCAAGAAGCCACTTCTGTATTTGGCTATTTTCATCTGGCTGGCTTCGACACTCGGTCCTTATGTCATTATGACGCTTACTTCATTGACGCCACAAGAGGAATTGATTTCTCCAGGAGCTCGCATAATTCCGAAGAACCCAACATTGGATGCTTTTAGGGAACTCTTGTCAACGACGCCTTTCTTGCAGTACTTGGGCAATAGTTTGTTCACGGCGTTATCAACAGTTGTGTTTTCCCTAATTGTGGCTTCAACTGCAGCAATTTCACTTTCCCGATTCAGATTTACGGGACGTAGTACCGTGTTGACTGGGCTCTTGATTGCGCAGTTGTTTCCATCCGTTTTATTGGTGATTGCCCTTCAATCCGAGTTAAGAAATATGAGTTTGTTGGACAGCAAGTGGGGTTTGATTCTGATTTACACGACCTTCTCATTCCCTTTTGCGACATATTTACTTAAGGGCTTCTTGGATAGTGTTCCAAGAGAGCTGGACGAAGCCTCACGAATTGATGGCTGTTCAACCTATGAAATGGTTAGGTATGTAATTTTTCCTCTCTTGCGCCCAGGCCTGACGGCCGCTGGAACGTACATATTTATTTATTCTTGGAATGAATTCCTTTACTCGCTGACGTTTACATCTTCAGACGCAAGTAGAACCGTTCCTGTCGGTTTACACATGTTTATCGGTGATTACCAAATTAGATGGGACCTATTAACGGCTGGTGGCGTTTTGGCAGCGATACCGGTCTTGGTTGGTTTCATGATTGTTCAGAAGCAGTTGATTAAGGGCCTATCAGCTGGGGCAGTAAAGGGCTAAAAAATGACTTCAACAACAAAAAACGAGCGAAAGCGTTGATAAAAATGATCACAATCGAAAGCATCGAGTTAGAGGTTTGCAAGGTTCCCCTTCCTGATGGAGCTTGGGGTGACTCGATTCATTACGTCACAGATATCGAAGTTTTGCTCGTTCACGTTAAAGGCTCGAATGGTTTAATTGGAACGGGTTTAACTCATACTTCTGGCAGTGGCGCTTTAACATTTGCCGCTTGCGCTAGAGACATTATTCCCGAAGTTTTAGGTAAGAGACTTTCGCCTAAAGGTCTTTGGAAGCACACATGGGATTATCTTCACAATATAGGTGGCGCGGGTGTAACAACGCATGTTATGTCAGCTTTTGACATCGCCTATTGGGATTTATTGGGCAAGACCCTGAACACTCCTGTGGTTGATTTGATCGGCCGAGTCCATGACAAAGTTGCACTGTATGGAAGCGGCATCAACTTAAATAACTCCGTAGAAGAAGTTATTGAGCAAGTAAAGCGCTGGAAAGCAAAAGGCTATGCGATGGGTAAAGTTAAAGTCGGTAAGCCAGATATTGAAGAGGACATGGAAAGACTCACAAAGATTCGCGAGGCTGTTGGAAATTATCCAATCGCGATTGACGTTAACCAAGGTTGGGATTTTGGTCAAGCATTAACCGCTTGCCGAAAATTCGAAAAATTCGATTTGCTGTGGGTGGAAGAACCATTGCCTTCGGATGACATTGCCGGACACGCACGATTACGACAGCTCATAAACATTCCAATCGGGCTTGGCGAAAATGTGTATAACGTTTCTCAATTCAATGAATATTTCATGAGTGGTGGAATTGATTTTGTGCAGGCAGATGTAGGACGCGTTGGCGGAATTACCGGCTATCTGAATATCGCAGCAGTGGCTAATGTTTATAACTTGCCTATGACTCCTCACTTTGTACTTGAATTGAGCGCATCTCTGCTATCCACCGTTCCAAATGCTCGATTTGCAGAAGTTACAGATGGCGGGACATTTGAAAGATTGGGAATTCTAAAGTCGGCCGGAGTTGAAAAGGATGGCTTTTACTATCCATCTGAAGCTCCAGGAACGGGTTTGGTTTATAACAATGAGTACCTACAAGCACAC
>JAOAUO010000009.1 GCA_030157565.1 Legionellaceae bacterium | reverse complement strand
CGCTGAAGTGAAGGTCATGAATGTGGTCCTTAAAGCGGACATGCAAGGCTCCGTTGAGGCGATTGCGGATGCGTTGGTGAAATTGTCCAATGATGAAGTCAGAGTTGAAATCATTGCTAGCGGCGTAGGTGGAATTACCGAGTCTGATGTTCACTTGGCGTTGGCCTCTAATGCCTTATTGATTGGCTTTAACGTGCGTGCGGATGCCGGGGCTAAACGGCTTGCTGATCAAGAGTCTGTGGCGCTTAATTATTACAGTGTGATTTATGACATTGTTGATCAAGTGAAAGGGGCATTGACCGGCATGCTGTCTCCTCAATTTAAAGAGCAAATTGTGGGGATTGCCGAAGTGCGCGATGTGTTCCGTTCGCCTAAAATTGGCGCAATTGCAGGTTGCATGGTGATTGAAGGGTTGATTAAACGAAACAACCCCATCCGCGTATTGCGCAACAATATTGTGATTTATGAAGGCACATTAGAATCGCTTCGTCGATTTAAAGATGACGTGCTCGAAGTTCGGCAAGGCATTGAGTGTGGGATTGGTGTGAAAAACTACAATGATGTGAAGCCTGGCGATCTCATTGAAGTCTTTGAAACCATTGAGGTCAAGCGAACATTATGAGCACTGATTTCAAGCGAACCGACCGCATTGCCGAGATGATGCAGCGAAAATTGGCACAAATTATTAAGCAGGAAGTCAGGGACCCGCGACTTCCTCATTTCATTACCATTTCGGCTGTAACCGTGACGAAAGATTTGGGCCACGCCAAGATCTATTTCACCGTCTTCAATGATGATGCGGGCATGGCGGAAGCGATTTTAAATGGAGCTGCGAGCTATTTGCGTTCAGCATTGGCTCGGACCCTTACGCTTCGCACCGTTCCTCAGCTGCATTTCATTCTCGATCAGTCGATTGAATATGGGCGTAATTTGAGTAAATTGATCGACCAAGTCAACCCACCAGAACCTGAAGATGAATCAAAACCCGATTGAAAAACAGCTGATTGAAAAACAGGTTGTGAATGGCCTATTGCTCGTCAATAAACCGCGCGACCTGACATCCAACGCTGTGCTTCAACAAGTCAAGCGCTTGTTTCGCGCAAAAAAAGCGGGACATACCGGTAGCTTGGATCCGCTGGCGACCGGCATGCTGCCGTTGTGCTTTGGAGACGCCACCAAGTTCAGTCAATACCTGTTAGATGCGGATAAATGCTATGAAGTAACGGGGTTGTTGGGCATTAAAACCAACACTGCGGATGCGATGGGGGAAGAGATTGCCCGCGTGGATCATTTCACCATTACAGACGACGCGCTACTCACCGCATTGGATGCGTTTAAAGGCCCCATCCTGCAATTGCCTTCCATGTTCTCAGCGCTCAAGCATCGCGGCAAGCCCTTGTATAAATTCGCACGAGAAGGCATTGATATCGAGCGCAAACCGCGCGAGGTTTCCATTCATGCATTGCAGCTCAACGCATTTGATGGGCGTTCGTTTAAATTGACGGTGAATTGCAGCAAAGGCACTTATATTCGTAATTTAGTTGAAGACATCGGGGAGCGGCTAGGCGTCTATGCGCATGTCACCCAATTGCATCGGACGTATACGGCAGGTTTAGCCCATGAAGCCATGTACCCGCTGGATACATTGCTGGGCCTGTCGTCTGACCGCCTGCATCAATGTTTATTGCCCGTCGAGCGTGCAGTAGATTATCTGCCCAGCTTGACCCTTGATGATGAGGCCGTGTTCGCTTTACGTCAAGGCAAGACGGTCCAGGCTGCCGCCGTAGGCCATTCAACAGACGGTGTGCGACTGTATAATAAAGAGGCCCAATTCATCGGCTTAGGGGAATGGGAATCTCAGAATGTGTTGAAGGTGAAGCGGCTGCTCGGGTTTTAGCGTTTGGACAAAACAACATGCAAAAACATGCATGTCATTTCGTCCAAATATAATCAGGGTCTCAATTTTTAGAACGCGTCGATTAAATACGCCAAGCCTTCTCTATGCCCATGAACCCATTGTCATGGACAGAAGGACATGCGTTTTTGTGGCTCTCGGTCATCGTTTCGCCACCCGTCATTGCGAGCGTCAGCGAAGCAAGCCTGGGTTCTGTGCCTCGCACTCAGGCGTGCGTCGCGGACGCTCGCCATGACGGCGCAAGTGTTTCTGGAGAAACGATGACTAAGGCCTTTTTTTTCATGTTCTTCTGTCCAATGTCCAATATTCAGCCTACCCATCTTTTTTCCTGCCTATCTGGCTGCCACATACTCGGAATGACGAGCTCATTGCAAAGACAACCGGATAGGCAGGATTTTTTTGATTAAATCCGTTGCGTCTCTTGAGACAAACCACCGCATTCAAAATAATGCGATAATGTTTTGACATCATGAGTGCCTAATAGTAGATTTAATTGTAACCATTTACCACCATTCGCCTTGTGGAAAAAATACGGTGATGAGCGTGACTGCCTGCGTTTAAAATAAGCAATAAATAGGATTTTTTTGCTTGTGCATGCACATTCCGGGCTATGAGGGGCTATTGACCATTCAGATCTCGACGTCCCGCGACTTGTTCGCAGGATCCAGATCGATCTGTCTCCGTGCCATCGTGTTGCGTATTGAACAAAGTATCTGGAGCCCGCGAACAGGTTGCGGGACGTAGGTCCTTCGGAATATTTGTCGGTTAGGCAGCGGCCTCACTACCTTGACTCGCAGGGCGAATTGTGCTGAATGGTTACTTGTTTTTTAACAAAACTGGGAGAAATCGATGGCCACAACAAAAAAGGAAGTAGCAGTAGCAAAAGGAATCGGTCTGGGCGTGCAAGGTTTCTTTGCTGGTGCAGAGCATGACAGCAGCTCAGCAGAAAAATCCATTTTATCTCGTCTCCAATGTGATCACAATTCAGTCATTAGGTCAATTAATCAATTACATAATAAAGCTCATTTTTTGGATGCTAAGCATTCAATACAGCATCATCAGTATACTTTTAATTGTACTTTATTTGAATATTATTATTTTATTCGAGATTTGAAAATGTGTATTGCGTTAGCAAACACAGCCAATGATCCCGAATTACTCAAATATTTAGAATCTATATCAATGATAGATAGCCAGGGCTTGGAATGCCGCGTTAATGAGCATACGTTCTTGGTGCGTAAAATGGATTTCACTATGCTTTTAGCGGCATGTAAGCAATATGTTAAAAAGCACGCTGATTGGTCGACTAAAAATAGCTTCGAGCATCATCATGGTCACGTAGAGATGTTTGCCATGATAAGCTTGATCAGGCAAGAAGAAATTCAGCTCCCTCTCCATTTCCGCCATGAGTTAGATTTACATATTATTGATCCAACTGAATCAACGCGTCCAAAACTAGATATAATTAGAGCGGATACACCTCCAGCAGATTATCCGAGTGCTGACGCAATATATTCTCGTTATATCAATCCGTTAGAAGCTGTTTTGGCAAGCCATCAGGGTTCGGCTGGATTGCGTCACGAACTAATGTGCGCTTTATCACAGAAATCATCTGCGCCATTAAGCTATGTGCAGCATTGAACCGATTATTAGAATGGGGGCGAAGACTGTAAATATCTTCATATTATGAATTGGACATTGGACAAAAGAACATGCAAAAAGACGCATGTCCTTCTGTCCATGATAATGGGTTCATGGGCATG
>JAOAUO010000008.1:17434-20591 GCA_030157565.1 Legionellaceae bacterium | reverse complement strand
GAAGTAAGCATTGATGGTTTGAGGCGACATTTCCCATTCCGTTCGGTCAACAGGCCGTCCAATTTTAGCTAAATCGCGTTTGACCAAAAACCGGTTGGCGCGAAGCACGTTTAAAACATAAGGTCCGCGATCAATCTTTAGGCTTGAATAATCCCACCATTTATCCGGATAACCGATCCGCACTTCCATCAGCGATAATTTCTTGAGCGCCGCTTTTCGTGTTGCGGGCGTCATCCAGGGGAGCGTTTTTAAATCGTCGCGAAGCACTTGGCGAATATTATTGACTATCTCTAAAACATCCCGTTTATCAGCCGCTGAAAAATAGCGCTTCACATACAGCTCTCCCACGGCAAAACCCAATGCATCGTCTTCCGTGTCTACGACGCGCTTCCATCGCGGCATTAATGTTTGTGTGCCGGTTAAGGCGGTTGCTAAGTGAAAATTTTCGTTAACAAACGGTTTCGATAAATAAGGTGCAAAGGCGTGGAGCAGCTGCCAGCGTAAATATATTTTCCACTCACTCACGGAGTATTGTTGCAATGCGTGATTCATGGCCTTCATAAAATCAGGCATCCCCACATTCAAATGCTGGATATCAGGGTGTCCCATGGCCGCAAAATAGCCAGGCCATGAAAATTGAGGCGTGATCTTTGCCAGCAGGGTCCGATCCATGGGATGGTAAATGGCATGCGGATCACGTTGCGCTGTTTGTGATAAAGAGGCTTTTGCTAGTGCGGTTTCGATGAGAAGGACGGTGTTGGCTTGTGAGGCCGCTTGTATAGGAGGATCGCCCAATAATTGAAACATGTGACTCACGTGCGACTGATATATCGACCGTATTTTTTTGAACCGTTCATCTTGACTCATGTAATAGTCGCGATCAGGCAATGTTAACCCGCCTTGCATGATGGCCGCGATGACTTTTGTGCTGTCTTTAAAATCCTGCATGCTACCGAAGCAAAACAAGGCATTGACACCCATTAAGTGCAAATGAGCGATTTCAGCTTGCATGTCGGCGAGTGATTGAATGGCGTTGATGCGGTCGAATTCAAGCGCTAAAGGCTTAGCCCCTCGTGCATTGATCGCTAATTCATCCATTCCGCTGAAATAAAAATCACCTATTTTTTGTTCAATGCTACCTGGTTTTGCATTTGAATGGGCTGCCGCGGTGAGTAACAATTGGTGGATGTTGCGCTGTGTTTTTTCATTTAATGCATGAAATGTACTCCAACTGGAGTAATCGGACGGGATTGGGTGTTTTTCTTGCCAGGTGCCATTGGCGTAAGTATAAAAATTTTGGTCAGCGGTTGTATGCAGGTCAAGCCAATCCAAGTGCAAGGCCTCGACGGCGGGCGTTGCCATTGAGGCCAGTGATGTGAGTCCCGTGAACAGCAAAGCGATTATTCGCATCCGTATTGCTCCTGATAATGTTGTAAACGAAGGCATTGTTCCGGGTCACCTTGTCGGTGCAGGTAATCAATTAAATCGTGCAGGGTTATCAGTGACAAAACCTGAATGCCTTGCTGTTGTATTTCGGCTAGTGTGGATTGATGGGTTTCACCCCGTTCACAGCGGTCCAATGCGATGATCACGGCCGTCACACGGGCTCCCTGGTCGTGAATGCATTTTGATGCTTCACGAAAAGCCGTTCCTGCGGTGATCACGTCATCGATGATCACGGTGTTGCCTACGAGTGGCGCGCCAATCAATTGCCCGCCTTCGCCATGGGTTTTGGCTTCTTTTCGATTAAAGGTGACCGTGGTATTGACGCCTAACTCAGCCAGCGCGACCGCGGTTGTAGTGGCCAGCGGAAGCCCTTTATAAGCCGGGCCAAACAGGTGTTGAAAATCAATGTGATTTTCAATTAATGTGCGGGCATAGTGTTGGCCCAACTGACGCAAGGCGTGTCCTTGATAGAACAAGCCTGCGTTAAAAAAATAAGGACTGCGTCGGCCTGATTTGAGGGTGAAATCACCAAAGGTCAGCACCTTGCAATCCAAGGCTAAACGAATGAATGCATCTTTCATCTATTCTCCCACCGCTTTTTTTTAAAAAGACTTAACAATCAAAAAAAAAATGATATGCTAAATGTGTTAATTGGTTTATTGTAACTTAATATGAGTTGTCGTCATACAATATTGGCGTTTGGATAGAACGGCATGAAAAAGATCGTATGCTTTTCAGTCCAATACAATAATAATTTGATTAAATCAATAGGGGATAGGGATATGCCGGAAAGACAAGTTGGCCACGTGAAATGGTTCAATGAAAAAAAAGGATTTGGGTTCATTGTGAATGAACATGGGGATGATATATTTGTTCATTACAAGGATATTCAAGGTGTGGGGTTTAAAACACTGAATGAAAATGACTCGGTCAGTTACCTCACCGATCAAGGTCCTAAGGGATTGAAAGCGCTAGAGGTTGCGATGGTGGCCGATCCTGCTTAAGGATCGCTCCTGTCATCATATTCCATTGTAGCGTCAAGGTGGTTTCACATTTGACGCTAACGCCAATCTGTCCAAGTGATTATTTTAGAGCCCCTAACCGAACGCAAAGGTTATTTTTTCTTCGTGAAACCGCTCATTAATGGACACAATCAGTTCGCTTGAAACAGCATTTTTTTGGTCTATACCATTCACCTCACATTCCAGCCGGATTGTATTTGATTCTAAGTGAACACTCGCTTGATAGGCTGGCGATTGGATGACATGGGGGTTTTTTCTTGCAATATCAAGCAGCAGTTCTTGCGCTTTATCTAGGTCCAACATGTTGTTTAGAATAATAATGAGTTCTAATCGATATAACCGGTTATTCAGGAAGGTGTAATTTACAAGGGTATTTGATAGAAAACTGGAGTTTGGAATCAGTACATCGGAGTGTTCGGAGGTACTGATTTGCGTTGACAGGGTGCCTATTTTTCTAACGGTTCCCTTGATGTTTTCGAGCAGGATGTAGTCACCTAATTTAATGGGTTTTTCAATGAGAAGATACAAGCCACTTCCCGCATCGGATATAAATTGTTTTAGTCCTAAGCCAACACCTAACGATAGCCCGCCTAGTATGAACATCAATTTTGAAACATCAATCCCAGATACGAACAAAAATATTCCAATGGCGACTAAAATGATGAGTAAATCAATCAATGATTTAAGCG
>JAOAUO010000008.1:7845-17424 GCA_030157565.1 Legionellaceae bacterium | reverse complement strand
CTTTTGATTGGTATCTGATAACCCCGTTTTTTTTATCATTTTATTGGAAAAAACCCCACCTAAAAAAACAACGAAACAAAACAAAGAAATAGCTCTAATCATGCGTATTGGGTATAATATAACTTGATTTATTTCAATGCCATTTTTGAATGATTTAAACATGAGAGCAACATCAATGGGTGGCATACCCCAAATCTCCTTGATTGCCATCAGTGCAAGGAGCAAAGGAACCGACATCATTAAAAAACGAATAATGGTGAGCGAAAAGATTTTTTTTTCATTCGCTGGAATGCTTAACATAGAGTAAAATTTTCGACTGATTTTTGTTTTTTGATTGGTGAGTTGAGAGTAAATGTATTTAAGAAATCGATTTAAATTGATTATAATCAATACCATGGTAATGGTTGTTATTAAATTAGGTATCCATAGTAGTGCCAAATGATGATATCCATTCCATGCCGCGATGATTGGAATGAGATAAAGGCTTGTTAGGATGATTTTTGCAATGATTGTCACACGCTTTGACTTGGATTTGGTAAAGTATTTCATGTTAAAAACAAGCCAATTAATCCAAAGTAGTGATAGATTATACAGAATAATAAAAGCAGTACTCCAGAAGCTCACCCAGTTTAAAGGGATGTTTTGCCCATCTGATAAAATGACAATTAGATAACAGAAAAGAGCCGCGGATATGAACAATAGACTTCGTTTGAGAAAAGGAATTGCAATCACTTTTTCTGTGTATTTAGATCGGTTCCTTTGTAAGAAAAACAGAATGAGTAGAATCGTTGCTGCAGCGTATGTGATGATTGGATAATTAACCAATTCAACGGGGTAATATTCCAGATCATACGAAACTTTCAAGAGATAATAATTATAAATTAGCAATGCGACAGCAAGAAATCCTGAGTATTTCATAATGGCATTAGGAAAAAACCGTATTTTTGAGTTCAGTGCAGAGTCTATTCTGATTCCAGTGAGGAGTAATATGTACACAAGAAAAGCATTGGCCGCAAGCAATATCGTTGGTTTTGGAACAATTGAATAAAATAAAAAATACAGGTATAAATTTATCATTATCAATAAAAAAAGGAGGCAGATAGATAGTCTTTCTTTTCTTAATGCCGCATAAAAATGACGACCTACCCTTGATTTTTTTTTGACCAATATGGATAAGCCTTTGAATAAAAAAAATGACATAAAAACAGCGGAAATCAACGTGATGAGTAAGCCTAAAATCAATCGGTCGTTCAATAATATATTGAGTCCGCTGCGTTGGTAAGCAGTGGTTGAGTTAAATGTTATGCCCGATAGATCCAATAGACCCATGTCTTGCCAGATAGGTGTTTTTTTTATATTTAGATTGAATGGATTGAACGGTTTTGATTGCGCGATGGTTGCGTCCACTGTTGATTGGATCTCAAATATTAGGATACGACTGGATGCAATCCGATTTAATAATTCCGTGTGCTGTTTTTCTAATGTCGCATAAAAATCAGTCTTTTTTGCAATATCTTGGATTTTTTTCAATATGTCACTGATGGTATTCAGTTGCACTTCATCCTGATGCATATTCAGCTTTAATTTTTCTTGTAAAGAGAGTAAGGACAGCGCTCCATCAATCATTATATAATAATGACCCTGCTCCGATCGAATGAATTGCTTGAGGCTTGAAAATTCCTGTTGAAATGCATGGATATCTGCGGGTTGGTACTCAGTTGGCGCAGCGGTGGCCATGAAGGGAAAAAAACAAATGGCGAAAAGAAGCATGAAGAGAGAATAATAACGGTAGAGTACTTTCTTGTTGCGCATGAATACTCCCATTTAGGCTCATTTTTTTTATCTTAAGTCATTCTGTCGCTCGAAGGCAAGTATAGTATTGACTTGGCGTTCGGACAAACCAGCACAAAAGCCTGATGCTTTTTGCCCAAAGATCATTGAGGGGATCAATATTCAGCGCTCTTTTACGGCCAATGGACGGTACCCAAAGCTAACGCGATAACAAACAAGGCTCCTGCCAGTAAGCTAGCTTTGTCTTGTATAGCAAAAAGCAGTGGATCATCATCCATTTTTCCTTGGTGGGCTTGCATCCACATCCGGTTGATCCAAAACAAGAGTGCGGGAATGGTTCCCCAAACAAACACAGGTGTACAGTATAACTTGAGCACATCATTGCTGTTGAGGTAAAAAGCCATGACGATAATCGCAGCGTAACCGGCACTTAACCCTAGCGCCTGAATGAATACCGCGTCTGTTGTATCATAACCTCGTCCAATCAACGATTGATTTCCATGCAGTAATTGCACTTTTAATTCCGCATAGCGTTTAATCAATGCCAGCGATAGAAACAAAAAGATAGAAAATGCCAGTAACCAGGACGATAATTCAATGTGCGTGACGGAAGCTCCTGCAACCATCCGTAGCGTGTAAAGCATGGTCAAGGTGAGACAGTCCACCCATATGATGCGTTTCAGTACCCATGAGTAAGCACAGGTCGTGCAGAAATAAAGAGCCAGACATAGAACAAACGCGTTTCCGACCAGAAAAGCCAGGCTGAAGCTAAAGAGAAGCAATAGAGGAATGAACAATACGCCAACCCAAATAGGGATCATGCCTGCGGCAAAGGCTCTTTTGAATTTTCGTGGGTGTAGCCTGTCACTGTCTAAATCATGTAAATCATTCATGATGTAAGCGGATGATGCGCACAGATTAAAAGAAAAAAAAGCAAGGATAAGTAGGGGCCAAACGCCCGGACGCGCCCATTCATGCGCTGCAAATAAGGGTATGAAGAGCAAGCTGTTTTTAAGCCATTGGTGAACGCGTAACATTTGACTGAATACAACCAGCTTACTATCCATGGTCACCATCAGAATCGCAGTTTGGACGAAATGACATGCGTATTTTTTTGCACGTTGTTTTATCCAAAATCCAAATGAGAGTCAAGTTTCTATTTTAAGGAGACTGATTTTTAAAAGCAATGGGTGGTGGAAGATCGCGTTTATTTCCACTTTGATGTTCGGCTTGGGTCAGAAAATCCGCATATTTTAACTCGCCCGGGTCTTGGGTTATACTGCCTCTATTTATCTGAATATGACAATACAATGAATCAAGACCCATTCGTAACCGAGCAAACGCTCCAGTGGATTCGTTCTTTTGTGGTGGAATACAATATCTGCCCCTTTGCCAAACAAGTGATCCAGCAAGAGTCGTTACTGATTCAGGTATCACAAACGACCGAACCCGATAGGGTGCTGGACGCGCTTCGTCAGGCGATGTGTTGGTTGGATGATAACCCACGCACGGAAACGATTTTGTTGGTTTTACCGGCATGTTTCGCGAATTTTTTTGATTATTTGGATTTCGTAGACGAGGCGGAAGCCTTTCTCTTGGAATGGGGGTATGAAGGGACCTACCAATTGGCCACTTTTCATCCTAATTACTGTTTTGCGGACGCGGATGAAGACGATGTCTCAAACTACACCAATCGTAGCCCGTACCCTATGTTGCATGTATTGCGTGAGTCGAGCATTGAAAAAGCCATCCATTATTATGGTGATACGATTCAAATTCCTGAAAATAATATCAAAACCCTTCGCGCGTTGGGCTTGGAGAAAGTGAATAAATTATTGCAAGGTCTGCGGATTTTGGACAGAAAAGCATGAAAAACAACATGCTTTTCTGTCCAAAATCCAAATCTTAAGCACCGGGCATAGCAATCGCCATCGGTTCGGCCTTTACTTGATTTTTAACGTGGTCATACCCCTCACGGTGACTGGCCATGTAAATCAATGACCACCCGCTGACCATCGAGCCGTCACCAAATACACAGACATCGGATTCACCCAGGTCATTGGTGAATCCGCCTCCGGATACAAATCCCATGGTCGTTCCACCTAAATTCAAGCATACATTGAACGAAGGATTGGAGTATTTCCCTTTTAACAAAGCCGAGTCGCCTGTTATTTCCGGTAGTGTTTTCATGTAGGTGGCCGCAATGTTGGCTGATTCAGATGAAAATGACTTCAAGCCAATGACTATAAATCCATTGTCAACGTGAAACGTGCAAAATGATTGCGTAAGCCCTGTGACGAGGCCTGTTTGAGTTGAAAAAACGGCCGGCATTTGTTCAACCGTGCCACCGGCTTGTGTGCAATACGTTGAATCATCATCCGTTAGGACGGCTGTTGTCTCTGCATTCGCGTCCGATGCGATCGCTGAGGAAATCAAGAGCAGCATTGCAAAGGGGGTCTTCATCATACGCATTTTATTCACCATTAGCAGGTCTTCGTGCTCTTAGTATAGACAATAATGGGTGTCTGGCCACAATCGCCGGGTAAAAACCGCAGCCTACGTCTCACGGTTGGGGTTTGCTCGTCGATTGTGACAGGCCCTACAATCATCACTACATCGGTGACAACCAATCACGAGCAGGCAAATAATCCGTATAAAGTGCTGCCTCGGCCGTATTGTCTGAAGGATGCCAGTTATATTGCCAGGTGACTTCCGGCGGGAGTGACATGAGAATGGATTCGGTGCGTCCGCCCGATTGCAGGCCAAACAGCGTGCCTCGGTCGTAGACTAAATTAAATTCCACATAACGCCCACGTCGATACAATTGAAAGGCTTTTTCGCGCTCGCCAAATGGGTGTGATTGGCGGCGCTCTACGATGGGCACATAGGCTGGCATAAAATGATCGCCAATGCTTTTCATGAGCGAAAAACTTAAATCAAACCCTGGCGCATTGTAGTCGTCAAAAAATAGCCCGCCAATGCCGCGCGCTTCTTCTCGGTGTTTGATGTAGAAATAGCGATCACACCATGCTTTGAAATGGGGGTAAATATCCCCACCAAATGGCTGGCATGCATTTTTCGCTGTTTGATGCCAGTGTCGGCAATCGTCTTGAAACCCATAGTAAGGGGTGAGATCAAACCCACCACCGAACCACCAAACCGGCGGCTCCTCAGGGTGTTCTGCCACAAAAAAACGCACGTTAGCATGCGTGGTTGGCACATAGGGGTTGTTGGGGTGAATGACGATGGAAACGCCCAATGCGCTAAACCGCCGGCCGTTTAATTCAGGCCGTGCGACTGTCGCTGAGGGTGGGAGTGTTTCACCACTGACGTGTGAAAAGTTGACGCCTGCGGTTGCGAATACACGACCTTTTGTCATGATGCGGGTGATCCCGCCGCCGCCCGCGGGGCGCGACCAAGCCTCTTCGATAAATGACCCCACGCCATCCAGTGAGGTCAGTGTCTGGCAGACAGTCTGTTGCAATGATAAAAGGTATGATTTGACTAAATCAATGGCATGTTCAGGCAAGGGAAGATGATGCGTGTGCACAGTATATAATCCTATCGTCTTGATGAGACCATTCTATTTGGACAAAAAAGCAGGGGGCTTTGTTCATGTTTTTTGTCCAAACTCCAAAAATTTCGAACAATACCATAAATCAGGTATAATGACCATTTTCATCCCTAAAAACAGGACTACGTGTCTACTTTATTCTTGCCGAATTTAATTTCCCCCTTGTCTGTCGCGCCCATGATTGATTGGACGTACACTCATTTTCGGGTGTTCATGCGCATGTTAGCCCCCCACGCATTGTTGTATACCGACATGCAAACAGCCGGGGCCATCCAGAATAATCCAACCCGCGCACTGGCTTTTCATCCCATGGAACATCCCTTGGCTTTGCAATTGGGTGGTGCGGATCCTGATGCCTTGGTTTACTGTGCGCTGCAAGCCGAGCGTCTGGGGTTTGCGGAAGTGAATTTGAATCTAGGCTGCCCCAGTGATCGCGTGCAAGCCGGTCGCTTTGGTGCGTGTTTGATGGCCGAGCCTCAACAGGTTGCCGAATGCATCCGCGCGATGAAGCGCGCGGTGAGTATTCCCGTTACGGCAAAAACGCGGATTGGGATTGATACCCAGGATAGTTATGATTTTTTCTCAACGTTTGCACATCGGTTGGTGGACGCGGGGTGCGATAAACTGATTGTGCATGCACGCAAAGCGTGGTTGCACGGTTTGAATCCAAAACAAAACCGAACCATTCCACCGGTGAATTATGACTATGTGTACCAAATCAAGCGAGACTTGCCATCCATTCCTGTGGTTATTAATGGAAACATTCATGCGTTATCTGAAATCCATGCGCATTTGAACCAGGTTGATGGCGTGATGTTGGGGCGGCTGGTTTGTCAAAATCCTTATGCGTTGGCGACCATTCATCACGCGCTTTATCCACAAACGCCGTTGTTAACACGCAAATCCGTGCTGCAACGGTATGCAAGCTATGTCGAATCGGTGCATCCCTCGGGGGTGCCGATGAGTATTTTGGTGAAACCGATATTAAATATGGCGCATGCGTTGCCGGGGGCACGTGAGTGGAAGGCGCGATTGTTATCCGTTGTCCGCTCGAATCAAACCGCTGGATTACGCGATGCGATGGAGCAATTGACCGAGCCTGCGCCAATTGACAGCGTATCCGTTGTCGACTAGCATGCATCGAGTTTAGGAGCATTGGTGTGGTATTAGAATGATAAAGTTACCTGTAATCGTTGGAATGGGCGGCATCAATGCTGCGGGTCGTACGTCTGGGTTTCATGGTTACAAACGCATGGTTTGTGACGTGATGTCCGATGAAGAGATGGCGAATACTTGGTGTGATTTAGCCAACCGCATGGGGATTGATTATTCAGATGGCCTGTCAGATGCCACCATTCACGCCATTAAACAAGGCACACTCGTGCGTCGAATCGATCATTTTGACCCCAGTCACGTTCGGTGCCATCACAAGGCGCGCCTTGATTCATCGGTGCAGCCCGCATCGCTGGTCATGAAAAAAGCTAAATTGCCCGCACATTTGGCGAAAAACTGCCAGATTGCACCGTTAGATAATAAAGAAGTGAGCGTGTGCATTGAGGGCCAGTTGGACATACTGGTGCCAGATACCATGTGTTTGCCCGTATCCAGTGCGGGCAATATTCCCGCAGGATTTGATCCCGGCAAATTATACCATTCACCCCATCACCCGCGCGGGTTAACACTGGCGGTGTATGGCGCCTCGGATGCGTTGAATTCCATTGGCATTGAATGGGATGCGCTCTTAACCCACATCAAGCCGGATGAAGTGGCCGTTTATGGTGGTAGCGCACTGTCGCAAATTGATGAACACTCGTTGGCAGGCATTGTTGGGCAACCCCTGATGGGGCAGCGCATCAATTCAAAAATGATGGCCTTGTCATTGGCAGAAATGCCGGCGGATTTTATTAACAGTTATATCATCAATAGCGTGGGCACGACCGGCAACAATGTGGGCGCGTGTGCCACGTTTTTATATAATTTAAGACAAGGGCTGATGGACATTCAGTCTGGAAAAGCCAAAATTGTGATTGTAGGCAATGCAGAAGCGCCGATTGTTCCCGAAGTGATTGAAGGGTTTCGAGTGATGGGTGCATTGGCCACGGATGAAGACTTGTGCGCATTGGACCAGACCGAAACGGTCGATAATCGTCGGGCATGCCGGCCGTTTTCAAGCAATGCCGGTTTTACGTTAGCAGAAGCCGCGCAATTTGTGGTACTGATGGAAGACGAGCTGGCATTGACCTTGGGCGCTACAATATATGGTTCAGTAGCGGGTGTGTTTGTGAGTGCAGATGCCAATAAAAAATCCATCGCCAGTCCTGGTGTTGGCAATTATATTACCGTGGCAAAAGCGGCTGCATTGGCTAAAGCCATATTGGGTGATGCCGGGCTACAAAAAACATACGTACAGGCCCACGGAACCGGAACCCCTCAAAATCGCACGACAGAAAGCCATATTTTAAATGAAGTGGCTAAAACGTTCCACATTCAACAGTGGCCGGTCGCCGCGATTAAATCGTATGTGGGTCACTCCGTGAGTGCTGCAGGTGGGGACCAATTGATGGCGGCTTTAGGTGTCTGGCGATATGGCTGGATTCCTGGCATTAAAACCATTGATCACATTGCAGATGATGTGTATCAGTCTAATCTAAATATTTTGACAGACCATTATTATGCGGGTGAGAAAGGCCAGGACATGCAAGGCGTGATTCTGAACTCAAAAGGATTTGGTGGGAACAATGCCTCGGCCCTCATTTTATCGCCCGATCAAACGCGTTTGATGTTAGCGCACAAATATGGTGACGCCACCATGCAGGCTTACCATGCTAAAAATGCCCTGATTCAGGCGCGGTGTGAAGCCATTGATTTCAAAACATGCCAAGGGCAGGAGCGCATCATTTATAAATTTGGGGAATCCGTGATGGATCAGTCGTCTGTTTCCATGACACAAACCCAAGTGGTGTTGTCAGAGTTTGCAATAGCGATTGATTTGCCCACCATGAATCCGTACGTTGGGTATTAGTGTTTTGGCGTTTGAAGGAAATGACATGCAAAAACACGCCGGTCATTTCCTTCAAATATACGGGGTAAGTCGTTACACTCAATGCATTGAATGAAGCGTTTGTGTCAGCCTGCTCTTCATAGTAAACGCCCCAAGAAATACGCAGCCCGCCCTAAATCTCAATGAATCCACTCTATTTGGACAGAAAAGCATGGGTTCTTTCCATGCTTTTCTGTCCAAATAGAGTGGATTCATTTGATCTCATAAATCATACTGAATGCCAATGGTGCCCATGTTGTAATACTGAGACCTAATCGTCACGTCCCAATTACTGGTGGCCACATGCGTTGGATACACGGTTGAGCCAAACGTATAATCGGAATCAGACAGATACAAGAATCGGTATTCAACAAACAGGTTTGTATTTTGGCTGAACTGATAGGACACGCCCACCTTCGGTTGCGCTGCAAACGCGAAACTCGTGTCGCTTGCTCCCGAATTATAGTGGTTGATTCCAGGCTCTGACGGCGTTATTTGCGTGGAATTTGCGCCGGAGATCGAGATGACGGCGGCGCCTGCACCTACACCCACATAAGGGTGGAATTTTCCAAAATCAGCATGATGGGCATTTAAGACCGCATTCACAAGAAAAACACCGGTTTGCATTGGATATGATACCCGAAAAAAATGTTCCGTTAATCGTGTTGTACCATTGTTTAGATCGTCACCCCGTAAAGTAGACCCGCCTAAATAATAACCCTCCAATTCACTGGCAGGAGCGACCGACCAACTGGATTTCATATGATGCAATGATCGCGCAGACCATCGGTGCCCAACATGCCCGCCAAAAACCCATGCCGAGCTGTTGTTGGTGTCTCCTATTGCATTGACGGCTAACGGTCCCCCTCGACTATCCGGATAGAAAGCCGTTCCTTCCTGCCTCAGATGACCGCTGTTAATCGAGCCCCCTCCACCGAATGCGCCTACATAGATGGCATCGATCGGCGTTTCTGACGCGGCCCCCATTGTTCCACCATATACAACAGAGGCTGATGATGCAATGAAGGCACACATGATAAACCCGTAGCCGTTGATTTTTTTGATTTTCATTCGGTATTCCTTGTTTGTTTTTTTTGCCTCGGTCATCTTTTCGCCACCCGTCATTGCGAGCGTCAGCGAAGCAACCCAGGGTTCCGTGCCTGGCACTCTGGGT
>JAOAUO010000008.1:0-7835 GCA_030157565.1 Legionellaceae bacterium | reverse complement strand
TGGGTTGCTTCGCTGGCGCTCGCAATGACGGAGCAAGTGTTTCTGGTGAAACGATGGCGGAGACCTGTTCTTCATTATTAAGTTTTTTCACGCATTTTTTAAATAATGGGGCGGAGATACATTCCTGAACAAATAAGATAACGTGTTGACGATGCTCTATACGAAAGAATATCCTACCTGATTTATACAATCAAATTTATATTTTTTTCCTCCAAATCATAAAGATTCGTGACACGTTGCTTTGTCCTTTCGGTCAATGGCAGCGCTACTGGGCTATCCATGCAGGGATGATGGAGCACATAGCTAACAGGTACCTGACCATCAGCGGTGTCGATATGGAAAGCAACGACATTCTCAACTTTTACGTCAAGCGACGCACTCCGGTTTACCTTGAAAATATAAGTGAATCGATAACGGCTGTTTGCTTGATGATAAAGATACCCTTCATGTCATGGCATTTTCGTCTTAATTCGAGTAGATTATAGGGTTTTGACCATTGAATGATCCCTTTCTGGGGTGATAACGAGGACTATCTGAGCCATGTTGAGTACGTTAATGAAGAGAATGTTTGGCAGTCGCAATGACAGAACCTTGCGACGCATGGAAAAAACAGTGTTGGCGATTAATGCACTTGAACCATACATGCACGGCTTAACCGATGAACAATTATCTGCAAAAACGCCTGAATTCAAAGCGCGTTTTATGAATGGCGAGTCACTGGATGCGCTCTTGCCTGAAGCCTTCGCCGTTGTTCGCGAGGCCTCTTTGCGTACGCTTAAAATGCGGCATTTTGACATGCAGTTGGTGGGCGGTATGGTCTTGCATGAAGGCAATATTGCTGAAATGCGAACCGGTGAGGGTAAAACGCTGGTCGCGACTTTGCCGGCTTATTTGAATGCCATCAGTGGCAAAGGCGTGCACGTGGTGACCGTGAATGATTATTTGGCACGTCGCGATAGTCAATGGATGGAGCCTGTGTTTGAATTTTTAGGCCTGCATGTGGGCGTGATTTATCCTGATATGCCCCATCCTGAAAAGCAAGCGGCTTATCAAACCGACATCCTTTATGGGACCAACAACGAATTTGGCTTTGATTATTTACGCGATAACATGGCCTTTAGCTTGCAAGATAAAGTGCAGCGCGAATTGAATTTTGCCATTGTGGATGAAGTGGATTCCATTTTAATCGATGAAGCGCGTACGCCATTGATTATTTCAGGGACCGCCGAAGACAGCTCAGCGTTGTATATTCAAGTGAATCGATTGATTCCTCAATTGATCATGCAGAAAGAAGAGGGCGATGGCGGGGATTACACCATTGATGAAAAACAAAAACAGGCGCATTTATCCGAAGAAGGGCATCAGCACATTGAAGAATTGCTCATCCAGGACAAATTACTCGATCCCGGTCAGAGCCTGTATCACGCCAGTAATATTATGCTCATGCACCACGTGAATGCGGCATTGAAAGCCAATACCATGTATCACCGCGATGTGGATTACATTGTACAAAACAATCAAGTCGTGATTGTGGATGAGCACACCGGTCGCACCATGCCGGGGCGTCGTTGGTCGGATGGCTTGCACCAAGCGGTTGAAGCGAAAGAACAGGTGGCCATTCAAAATGAAAATCAAACACTGGCCTCCATTACGTTCCAAAACTTTTTCCGTTTATACAATAAACTGTCCGGCATGACCGGGACGGCGGACACAGAAGCGTATGAATTCCAACAAATTTATAATTTGGATGTGGTCGTGATTCCGACGAATAAAGAGATGCGTCGTAAAGATGAATCGGATTTAATTTATTTGACCCAACCCGATAAATTTGAGGCCATCATTGAGGACGTGCGAGACTGTGTGGCACGCAAACAACCCGTCTTGGTGGGAACCGCGTCCATTGAAGCGTCTGAGTTATTGAGCGACTTACTCAAAAAAGCCGGCATTCAACACCAAGTGCTCAATGCTAAATTTCACGAAAAGGAAGCACAAATCATTGCCGAAGCAGGGCGACCTGCTGCGGTGACCATTGCGACAAACATGGCCGGCCGTGGCACTGATATCATGTTGGGTGGCAGTTTAGCGGCGGAACTGGCGCATTTGTCAGACGATGCACTGGATGTGGACAAAAAAGCATTGAAAGAGGATTGGCAACGCCGTCATGATGAGGTGCTGGCTGCCGGTGGATTACGCATCATTGGTTCTGAGCGCCACGAATCCCGTCGAATTGATAATCAATTGCGAGGGCGCGCAGGCCGGCAAGGTGATTTTGGCAGCAGCCGATTTTATTTGTCGTTGGATGATAATCTCATGCGTATTTTTGCATCCGAACGCGTTGCGTCCATGATGCGACGTTTAGGGATGAAACCGGGCGAGCCCATCGAACATAATTTAGTAACCAAAGCCATTGAAAATGCGCAACGAAAATTGGAAGGGCACCATTTTGACGTGCGAAAGCAATTGCTAGGGTATGACAATGTGGCCAATGATCAACGCAAAGTGATTTATGCACAACGCGCGACCATCATGGAGATGTTAGATCCAGCCGAGCCCGTAGACAGCATGCGCGAAGAAGTCATGCATGCCTTGACGGATGTCTATATTCCGCCACACAGTTTGGAGGACCAATGGGATTTGGCCACGTTGACCCAAATTTTGGCCGATGACTTTAAATTGGATGCACCGATTCAACAGTGGATTGAGGCCGATCATGCCATCCAGCCTGAGCAAATCAAAGAAAGAATCAGTACCTTGTGTCGCACAAAATATCAAGACAAAGCGGGGGACGTTGGGCGTGAAATGTTTGCGCAATTTGAAAAATCCGTGATTTTGCAAAGCATGGATCACCATTGGCGCGAGCATTTAGCTTCTATGGATCATTTACGCCAAGGCATTCATTTGCGAGGGTATGCGCAAAAAGATCCAAAGCAAGAATTTAAACGGGAAGCGTTTACGTTATTTTCATCCATGTTGGATGAGTTGAAGTATGACATCATCAAAGTGCTGTCTTCCGTAGAGATTTCAAATGAGGCGGATGTCAATGCGGTTGAAGATCAACGCCGAGCGGAACAAGCGCACAGCATGCAATTTCTTCATGCGGACGACGCCAATGCCTCAGGTGACGAATACAGCGAGCCTTCCATCACCACGTTTAAACGCGATGAAAAGAAAGTGGGTCGTAATGATCCGTGTCTGTGTGGCTCAGGCAAAAAATACAAAGCGTGCCATGGACGCCTTGCGTGAAGGTTGTTGTTGCCCTCATCATGGATCATCAGCAGCGCGTACTGATTACCCAGCGCGCGCTGCATAAGCCACACGGCGGTCAGTGGGAATTTCCCGGTGGAAAGATTGAGCCGAACGAAATGCCACTGTGCGCATTGATTCGTGAAGTGAAAGAAGAAGTGGGATTGGATGTTCTTCAGGCGGATTTCTTGTACTCAATCGATCACACCTATCCCCATCACTCGGTTGAATTATTGATTTATCAGGTGAATGATTTTCATGGAGAGGCTGTGCGTTGTGAAGAACAAATGGACTTGCGTTGGGTCGATAAATCGTGCTTGCACCAGTTTGAGTTCCCTGAGGCCAATCAGCACATGATTCATCGGATGTAGCGAGTCCTTATATCTGACAAATCGCCAAATCAACCGTAGTATGAATGTTTTGTACTTCCAGCATGGATTTGGCTTCGCACAAACGCAAGCTCAGACCATGATGCCCAAATTGCATTTTAGGTACCAATCCACACCGTGTATCCATGCGCAGCAGAATCAATTGGCATGCCGGTTGCAAAGGCAATGAGCGTTGATAAAATCCATTTAAAAGGTGGATTGTTTCAAAGTCAGCGGTGTTTCGAAGCAATGATAAGTAAACCGAGACGGTGTCTTTTAGCGTTCGCAAATGCATGAGCCACGTTTCGATATCACGCTGGCGGTGTGACGCATCGTTTTCTAGCCAAAGCAGCAATTGAGGCGAGTCCAGCTCACCATCACCACTGTGCTTAGGCTGTGCGAGCTGAATAGACTGCAAAAACAGATCTTGGTGAATCGTCTCGCCAAATCGGCCCGCAATATGGCTTAAAACCTGCACTTGAACAAAGAGGCTGGCATACACCGCGTTTGTGATACGGCCTTGCGACTTGTTTAATAAATGCTCCATACGCATTAATTCTTTAATAAAGCGACTCTTTAATTCTGGTTTATCAATTAATTTAATGATTTCAATGATGTTTTTAACTGCGTAGTGATGAATGATCGGGTGTGTTTCTTGGCATGCTTGCTCAATGGCTAAAAACAGACGCTCCAGTCGTAAAGCGATTTTTGGAAGATAGTGTGGGGCTAACTGAAAAATAATGCGATCATGCTGCATACAATACTGCCATCCTTTGCCGTGCGGTCATCTAACGGATGCCAAAGACTACCATACATTTCGTCCAAATATAATAACCTCATCCAGTACACACTCACAATCGCAAGCTAAAACCAACCTCTTCATCCCCTGAATAAGCGGCTGGACGTAAGCTGCGGGTTTTACTCGTTGATGGTGAACCCATCTCTCATCATCCCTTGACGTTTTAATGGAAGGTACGCCTTGATAATCATTTAATCCCGACTAAACTCACTTGAGGGATAGCTGGAGGTACGAACATGGACGTTTTGCAACATTACTTAGAATATCCGTTAGTGAAAGGTTCGGTTTTGGGGGCCGGCGTAATGGTCGCAGCAACCCCTGGCATTAATTATGTCATCCGTATGTCAACGGGAAATCCCATGCTGTGGTCTCGGCCTTTTACCGGTTGTTTATCCCTTGCTGGGGCCGGTTTTACGGGCTGCGTCATGGGTTTTACCATCAAACGGTTGCTGGTAGGTGATGGAATAAATGCCTCTTCTTGGGAACGAATTTGGACATCATCAATGGCGGGCATGGCCTCTGGTTTGATGACATGCCCTTTAGAGAGCATCGCCCAAAATCAATTGTCGACTCAATCCTCTATGATGAAGACCGCTCGCATCATGCACCAACATTATGGTTTCTGCGGTTTTTTTCGTGGAGCCGGCAGCATGATGGTGCGCGATGGGGCATGGGCAGGCATGCATATGGCGGTGGTACCCATTCTGAGTCAGCGCTTTCAAGACGGGGGTTGCAGCCGGCCAACGGCAGATGGAGCTGCATGGGTCATTTCAGCCGGGTTATTTGGTTTTCTGAGCGTCCCGATAAATCGTTTGCGTACCAAGCAGCACGATAAATTGTCAGAAGCCGGAACGGAAAAGAAGCGTTATCGTCAATTGGTCACGATGATGATCGAGCAAGATGCAACAGCTCCTCCGTTGCAGCGCTTGGTCGGGTTCTTTAAAGGCGGGCGTGTGCGATCATTGAATTCGGCTCTGGCCGGAGGTCTTTTATTGAAAGGCAGTGAACTCTACGATGACGCAGTTCAACAGATGCGATAATTTTACACCATTGGCGTTTGGACGAAATTACATGCAAAAACACGCAGGTCATTTAGTCCAAACGTCAACCAGTACAGAAGAGCAGACACATTCCGATATAAATGGTAAAATTATTGTCTTTTACTGATACGACCCCTTTTTTATTATGTGGAAATTATTTTACCAATGGGCCTCTCCCAAAGCGTTTTATCATCTTTCGGGCCGAATGATCCCTTGGCTTGCGATGGGAGCATGCTTATTTTTATGCTCAGGTCTGCTGTGGGGCTTGGCGTTTGCGCCACCTGATTATCAACAGGGGGATGCCTTTCGTATTATCTACGTTCATGTTCCGTGCGCCTTTTTATCGATGACACTCTATGCTGGCATGGGATTTCTTGCCCTTTTGTTGTTGGTTTGGCGAATTAAATTAGCCGGATTGATGCTCAACATGTGCGCGAAAACGGGCGTGTGCATGGCTTTTTTAGCTTTGGCGACGGGTAGTATTTGGGGCAAGCCCATGTGGGGCGCCTGGTGGGTATGGGATGCGCGTTTAACCTCTGAATTGATCTTGTTGTTTCTCTATGCGGCTATTTTGGCGACAGGAAGTGCCTATTCGAATAAAGAACAGGGCGATAAAATGATGGCGATCTTAACGTTGGTTGGTTTGGTGGATTTGCCGATTATTCATTATTCTGTGTATTGGTGGAATACTCTGCATCAGGGCTCCACTTTGTCGGTTTTTTCAAAGCCTAAAATAGAAGCCAGCATGTTATATCCATTGTTGTTCACGCTGCTCGGTTTTTCTTTGTATTGTGCATGGGTTATTTTACTACGAGCACGCAATGAATTGTTGTTGCGTGAGCGACGGCAGACGTGGGTTGGCGTGCTGATAGAGAAAGGTGGCTTATGAGTGGATGGATGAATTGGGTGTGGATGAATGGGTATGGGGCCTACATATGGCCGGCCTATGGCCTTGTGTTGGGGGTATTGGCTCTCAATCTGGTGCTGATTAAAAGACAACGCATCGTAACGTTTAAAATACTAAAAAAATGGTTTAAAATAAGGCATAAAAATGACGCCTGCTCGTAAGCGTAAAATCAGTTTAATCGCGTTCTTGATTGCGATGATAAGCCTCGTGGTGGGACTGGTATTGTATGCTTTGCGGCAAAACATCAGTTTGTTTTATACGCCGACCCAAATGGCGGCCGGTGAAGCGGTGGCGGGACGTTTGATTCGTGCCGGCGGGATGGTGGTGCCAGGCAGCATTGTACGGTCGAGTTCCGGATTAACGGTCCATTTTAAAATCACCGATTATCAACACACGATAGACGTCACGTATAGCGGTATTTTGCCTGATCTGTTTCGAGAAGGGCAAGGGATTGTGGCTCAAGGGCAAGTGATCGACCGCCAACATTTTAAAGCCACGAATGTACTGGCTAAACATGATGAGAAATACATGCCGCCTGAAGTACGTGATGCGTTGGATCAAAGCAAAGGCAAGGCACCTGCATGATAGCTGAACTCGGTTTATTCTCATTGGTTTTAGCACTGCTGTTTTCAGCACTGTTGGTGTTGCTGCCCACATTGGGGATTGTATTCAATCAGCCTCGTTGGAAAGCATCGGCATCGCTTTACGTCTGTGGGCAATTTGTTTTTGTTTGGATGGCTTATGTGTGTTTAACCGGTTGTTTTTTAACAGACGATTTTAGCGTGTCCTACGTGATGTCTAATTCGAGCGTGTCTTTGCCGTGGTTTTATAAATTATGTGCCGTGTGGGGTGGGCATGAAGGCTCGATGTTGCTGTGGGTTCTTATTTTAAGCGTATGGATGTTGGCTGTGACGGCGTTTAGTCGGCATCTAGACTCAGGCTTTCGTGTGCGCGTCTTGGTGGTGTTGGGTGCGTTGAGTGTGGGGTTTATTTTATTTTTACTCATGACCTCCAATCCGTTTATGCGGCAGTTTGATATCGTGAACAGTCAGGGGCGTGATTTAAACCCTTTATTACAAGACCCAGGATTTTTATTCCACCCACCCATGCTTTATATGGGGTATGTGGGTTTTTCTGTGGCATTTGCGTTTGCCATTGCAGCTCTCTGGATGGGGCAAGTGAAATCGGCATGGGCAAAGTGGGCTCGCCCTTGGACATTGGCTGCATGGTGTTGCCTGACATTGGGTATTACCTTAGGCAGTTGGTGGGCTTATCGTGAATTAGGCTGGGGCGGATGGTGGTTTTGGGATCCAGTGGAAAATGCGTCGTTTATGCCTTGGTTGATAGGCACCGCGTTGTTGCATTCATTGATGGTGAGTGAAAAACGCCAACAATTTCTAGCGTGGACCTTGCTCTTGGCTATCAGCGCTTTTTCTTTGAGTTTAGTGGGTACGTTTTTGGTTCGCTCTGGCGTGTTA
>JAOAUO010000007.1:18500-20598 GCA_030157565.1 Legionellaceae bacterium | reverse complement strand
CGCCGAAGTCCATGATGGCCTGAGTGTAATCGGCACAACGCGTACTGGGCATGCATGCTTGCGCCAAGGTCCAAAATTGTTGCTTCACCTGAGCTTGCTGAACGGGTCCTTCCACTTTAAAGTAACGGCTTAAAACGCGTCGAACATTCCCGTCTAAAATGGCGGTTTGTTGATTGAATGCCAACGATGCAATGGCTGCCGCCGTCGACGGACCAATGCCTGGGAAGGTCAATAAGGTTTTTAAATCCTCTGGAAACGCATCTTGATATAGGTTATGGATCATTTGAGCGGTGAGATGCAAATGCCGCGCTCGACTATAATACCCAAGTCCCGACCAATGCGATAAAACATGATCTTCAGATGCCAATGCCAATGATTGCACATCCGGAAATCGTTCTACAAAACGTAGAAAATAAGGAATAACCGTTTTCACTTGTGTTTGTTGCAGCATGATTTCCGAGATCCACACACGATAAGCGCTGCGAGGATGCTGCCAAGGTAAATCGGTTCGCCCATGTTCGTCGAACCAATCCAATAAGCGTTGAGCGAATGTGTCGTAGGAGGAGGGCATGATGTGCCTGAAAGGATTGTTTTGTTAAATATTCTACTCCTTTGGCGGTTATTTATATAGCATGCTCGCACAAAAAAATGAGCGGGTCTATTGCACTTCATTTTGAACAAGTGATAAACTGGTTGTCCTCTAAAGAAAAGAGGTTGTTTTAAGCGTTTAGATGTTGATGTCCCTTTTCAATTTGCACTCAGGATGAGTTAATTTAAGGAGAGAGGTATGCAACAACATGAATCGGATGTGATTGTACTCAAACCAACGGCGGCATTTTTGTCGTTTCTTGAAACACAATTACCCGACATGGATTTTCCCAACTTTCGCTTATTGCGACGGGATCCAACGGCTTCTACATTGGCCAAAAAAGACACAGAAGAAGCGACATTAGATGAAATCGAGCGACTCTACCCCCGTATGTTTCGGCATGAAATAAGCCGTGTTTTAGGCGAGGATGAGTGCAGCAGTATTGAAGCGAGCTTTCTAGATTTCTTGTGCTGTTTTAAATTTGAAGTACATGATCAGATTATATTGATGGAGCCTGATATTCATCAAGGCCATCAGTTGCTCTGCATTAAACCGCGTACTGTTCTATTAAAGTGGATAGAATCTACTGAATCAGACAGTCTACCGGATACAACGCAGGTTTTAGATCGAGTGAATTTGTCACACTTGGCTGATAACTCAACCATTTTAGTGAAAAATTTTAGCCATCCTTCTGAGATCAAGCCCTTCATCAAGCATTATTACCGGCCTATTTTTAAAGCGGAATTGTTTCGCATGGGCACCACCGCAGAACAATGGCCAACCATTGATTCGTTTCAAACGTTTAGGCGTTATTTTACCGTTGAAATTCACACGCAACTGGTTCATTTATACTAAAGACCTCGCTCCCGCAGATGATTCCCAACACGGCACTTTGCCGCCGAGGGGGCCTTTTTCACCTGAACTACTGAGTGTGAGTATCGGGCATTGTTTGTCTTGGGTAGTGAGGGGGGTTGCTTGTAAAAGATAGCTGTTATTCGTGGCGTGTGCTATTGATAGCGCATATAAACGCCCAGACGACAGAACGTGGCTTGATACATCGGTCTTGTTTGATGTGCCTATGGTGGCCGTCTGGTAGGTATTGTGTTCCGAATGGTAATATTCCATGCGACACGCCAAATCTAGCAACGCAGACTGGCCTTCTAAACGGTGCGCGCGCGTGATGTAATCGCGATAATTGGGGTAACTCACTGTGGCAAGAATGCCCGTAATGGCGAAAACCATCAATAATTCAATGAGTGAAAATCCTTTGCTCATGATTGATTTCGATGCATATTAAAGATGGGTTTATAACATCACACGCATCTCATGTAAAATGAATCACACCACGACTCGTTTAGAGCGTTTGTTTAAGCATGTTTATGGGGTTCAGCCAGATACCCCCACTTAGGATCCCATACAAGCCGTTTCAGCCGTGAATTTTCTTTCAGTGAATATAATAATGAGTTAACCGTAGTGCTTTTATAAGCTAAAATCACTAAATTAGCGGTT
>JAOAUO010000007.1:8785-18490 GCA_030157565.1 Legionellaceae bacterium | reverse complement strand
ACGGGTATGGTGACCGTACAATGCTGAAAATGCGCGCGTATTCGGTTGAAAATAGGCCAATGTTCCTGTGAGTTAGCCAGATTTATGGCAAGCACCCCATTCGGCACGAGCACTTCTCGACACCATTCAAAAAAATCAGTTGTATTGCATTCATTGGGAAAAGTGTGCGAATTGAATAAATCGATCATGAGATGTTGATAGCGTGAGCGGGTGTGTTGTAGAAAAAAAAGGGCGTCTTGATGGATCACGTGTAGATGCTTCAAGTGTTGCGTGAAAAAATAAGTGCGAGCGATCTCAATCACACCCATTGATTGCTCGACTGCGTCTAGTTGAAACCCCTCTAGATAAGCATCTAATGCATGGGCGGCTCCGGCCCCCCCCAGCCCTAATAAACAGCTGGGCCCCGGAATGATTCGTGCGACTAACGTGAAGGGGGAGATGTATTGAAGGATCGGGCGCTCAGGGTGGTGACGATGGATCATGGTTTGCAAGGCATCACTGCCCAATGTGAGCCAGCGATAGGTCCTGTTTTGATGGACTTTTGCATCGTCCAATCCTTGATGAATGCAGCGGCCGGCCAGCGTTTTCCATCTCATGATTGCTGAAAAGGGTATATCGTCCCTAATTTTAAAATACGGGTCAGCATATCCAGGGCCGTAAAACATTCATTGATCAAAGCGGGGTCGTCCAAATCAGTTGCGTGCAATTGTGTTCGATAATGCTTCATAACCCATGCGTCCAGAGTATCCAATAATGCATCGGTGACTAAAACGCCTGGGTGGATCGCGGACCATTCAGTCGCGCTCAATGGCACGCGCAGGCGTAAACAAGCGGGCCCTCCGCCATTTAACATGCTTTGTTTCAGATCTAAATAATGTATCTGTTGAATCGGATTGTTGCTGGCGCTTAATAGATTGTCAAGAAACGTTTGGATAGGACCGGGTTGTGCGCATTCGGCGGGCACAATCAGTGCCATGGTCTGATCGCTTAACGTGATCAGTTGCCCATTAAAAAGATAACTGCGAACGGCTTCATGGAGGCTGATTTCATCTCGACTGACTTCGATGACATGCAATTTAAACGGACATTTTTCGTGCAACGCATGCAAGACTGCCGGTTGTTCTAGGAATGCGTCTTCATGCAGCAGCAAGAGATTTTGGTTGGCGACGGCAATGACGTCGTTGTGAAAGACGCCCTGATCAATGGCGGCTGGATTTTGGCAGGCAAAAAGGGTGCGTTCAGGATTCAATTGATGGCTGCGAGCAATGGCTTCGGATGCTTCTCGGGTTTGTCGAGCAGGGAAGCGACTGGGTTTAGGCTCCTGTTCGTTTGAGCCCATGCCCCGTTTTCCATAAACAAATAGATTGACGCCCGATTTTCCGTAGACTTCACAGAGACGGGTGTGATTGGCAGCCCCCTCATCGGCCGTTGCCATTGTTTTGGGTAGCACCGAATGGTGCTGAAAATAGCGGTCATCTGAAAAAATCCGTTGCAATAACTGGCTTGAAAAATCGGCTTCTTGATGGCGGTGGAGTTGGCTGATGAGATTTGCGGCCGTAAAATGAACGCGGCCATCTGCTGTGTCTCGGCTGGCTGATACCGTAGCGGCGTTGGCGGTCCACATGCTTGAAGCGGAGTAGGCCGCACTCAATAACGTCATGTTACAACGTTTGACCTGTTGAAGCATGGCCGCGGGCGACCCGTGAAACCCCAGTTGATGCAACAGATGAAGATTGGGGCGCTGATGAGGTGGAATAATGGCCTGTGGGATGCCTAAGTGGTGCAATAGGCGCATTTTTTCTAGCCCTTGACGTGCCGCAGCCAGGGGATTGGCGATGGTGAGCGCATTGGTTGTGGAGGCGATATTGCCAGGGGCGAGGCCCGCATAATGGTGACTAGGACCGACCAGGCCGTCCATATTCAGTTCGCAATAACGCATGGTTTAAACCTCTATGCCGGGTAATCTTGATTCAGGCATCACCAAGGTGGATTGCTCTAATGACGCAATCGGATAAGCGCAATAGTCCGCAGCGAAATACCCACTGGGTCGATGATTCCCGCTGAGACCCACTCCCCCAAAAGGAAGGCTGCTGGCCGCTCCCGTGGTGGGTCTGTTCCAGTTAATCAGGCCCGCACGCATGGTTTGGTAAAAATAGTGGTATTTTGCAGGATGGTCACTGAATAATCCCGCAGCCAGACCATACCGTGTTTGATTGGCCAGCATCAGTGCCTCTTCAAAATCATGGTATCGATGAATTTGTACAAACGGTGCGAATATTTCTTCATCAGGAGGATTGGGGACGCCCGTCATGTCCATCACGCCCGGCGAGAGCAAACCGGTGTTTTCGTTGATGAATGCCATGGTTAACAGAGATGTGCCCCCCAGTTCTTGCAAGTTGAGTTGGGCATCTAGATGGGCTTGTGCATGCGTATGGCTTATCACAGGCCCCATGAATGGCTCCGGTTGGTCGGTAAACGGGCCTATTCGCAATGCGTTTGCTGCTTGTAAAAAATTCGTGAGAAAGGCATCTCCTGCCACTGTATCTGGAATCATCATGCGTCTGGCGCATGTGCACCGTTGGCCTGCCGTTATAAACGTGGAGAGCAATGCATGATAAACCGCGGCCTGTGTGTTGGCCACCTGGTCGATAATGAGGGGGTTGTTGCCTCCCATCTCCAATGCCAAAATGACTTCAGGCCGTTCACTAAATAACATGTTTATGCGCTGTCCTGTTGCGTAACTCCCCGTAAAATAGACGCCCTGGATGTTTTGACTCAATAAGCAGCGGGCAGACAGGGCATCGCCTTGAACGCAATTGATAACGCCTGCAGGCAGTCCGCTGTCGTGCCAGCATTGCATGATGAATGCGGCAACGGCAGGGGTTAACTCACTGGGCTTATAGACCACCGTATTGCCGGCCAATAATGCGGGGATGATGTGCCCATTGCTCAAATGCGCGGGGAAATTAAAGGGGCCGAGAACGGCCACGACTCCATGTGGTTTGAAGCGCAGCGCATGGGTGACCTCTTGATGAATAGCCCGTTTTTCTGCAGTGCGTTCATGGTATGCCTGGATGGATAAAGCCGCTTTTCCAATGACCGCCGTTGTTTCAGTTAACGCTTCCCATAAGGGTTTACCTGTTTCCAGTGCAATGAGTTGAGTCAGTTCTTCGCGTCGCTCACCCACGCGCCTCGCGAATTCAATGATGAATTGAATGCGTCTTGAAATATCCAATCCGGCCCATGCAGGTAGAGCATATTGAGCGGCCTTAAACGCTGAGCATACTTCATCCTCAGTGGCTTGCGTGCCTTGCCAAAGTGTTGCATTGTTGACAGGGTTTGTGGATTCGAAGGGTTTACCTAAGCCTTTCGTCCAGCGGCCATTGATATAATGATGCGTTTGGATATTCGATGTCATATGTCCTCCTGCACCATCACGCGCACTTGATCACCGCATTTTACTTGCAGTACTTCGGCCGTTTGGTTGTTTATGGTGCACGCATGTTCCTTGGTGTTGAGCAGTGCCATGCCATGTGTCGCACGAAAATCAAGGTTCAGGTTGGCCATGATTACGCGCTCACCCAGTTTCTGATCCTTGATGGCATGAACCGTCATGATTTGGCTGTTTGCAATGGTTCGAATGCCATTGCGAGCGGCTTTAAGCGTAGGGCCTCCGTCAAAAATATCCACGTAATCTGTTCGATGGAACCCTTCATGCAATAACATGCTTTGTGCCGCTTCGGTGAGCTTGTGCGTTTTGCCAATGACGGATTGTGCGGCATGGCTTAATAGATTGACGTAGATCGGATTTTTAGGCATTAAATCGCTGATAAATTGTTTATTCATCGTTTGAGTCAGTTTGTCGGCTTCGGCAAAGGACATTTGAAAAAAAGGCCCGCCCACCTCTTCCCAAAAAGGCGAGTACCCATCTTCATCTGAAACGCCTCGCATTTCGGCAATGAGTGTGGGCATAAAACGATCGGGGAACTGTGCGATGAATAAAAATCGTGCGCGTGAAAGCAATGCGCCATTGTGCTTGTAACGGTGCAAGGGATCTAGAAACAGCGTGCACAATTCGCTGCAATGGTGGTTGTCATTGACCAGGCTTAACATTTCATAATCGGTACGCTTGGAGAGTAAATCACACGTTTGTGTGTGTTTTGAGAGACGGTATGAGTAAAAGGGCGTGTTATTTCCTGTGCGTGACTCAATGGCTGACGTGCCAATGACCTGTTGGGTTAACGTGTCTTCTAATACAAAGAAGTAATACTCATGCTCTGGTTGACTGTGTGTTTTTTTAAACGATTCCGCAGACCATGCTAAACGTTCCCTTAATCGATCGAGGTGGTCAGGCAGGCTCGTCATGCCGATCCCTCTTTGCTGAGCGAGCTGATAGATTGCACCGAGATCGGAGTCCATTGCCGGTCGAAACAATAAGCTGGTCATGATGAAGCGATCCTCTCTAATCCGCCCTCGGCCAAATCTGCTAGCAAGAGCGCACTGAATGATGCGCGCTCGACCAGGCTATCCAGTAAAATAAATTCATGGGCACTGTGAATGTTGCCGCCGCGCACGCCCAATGTATCGATGACGGGCAAGCCTTGCGCACTGAAATTATTGCCATCGCAACACCCGCCGCTGTCTTGCCAATCAAGATTCAGTCCTAACGTGCGTCCTATCGTCTGAATGCGTTGAAACAAACGGGTCGTGGGTTCATTGACGCGTTTGACCGGTCGATGAAAGCCCCCATCTATTCGCAACGTGTAGTCTGGGCGCGTGAATGCCCGCACGATGGCGTCTAATTGCGATCGGACCCAGGGTTCATCATCCTGTTGTGTCACACGAATATCCAATTTGGCAACGGCGGTCTCAGGCACGACATTCAGCGCGTCTCCGCCGGCCATGAGGCCCACATTGATGGTGACGCCATCTCGTTTGCCATTCAATGCGTGAACGGCATGAATGATCTCGGCTAAATAACAAATCGCATTTCGCCCGTCCTCAAAGGCCCGACCGGCATGCGCTGCACGCCCTTTGGCGATCAACGTGAGTTTTCCGCTCCCTTTGCGATTCTTAGCCAAAGTACCGGATGCCGTCACGGCGGGCTCATAGATCAATGTCGCTTGAACGGATTCAGCGATTCCGGCAAATAAGGCGCTGGACGCAGGCGAGCCCATTTCTTCATCGGCATTGATCAGTACATCCCACCCCATTTCACCTGCAACCGCCGTTTTCTCAAAGGCCTGCAGCGCATGCAGCATCACAATCAACCCACCCTTCATGTCGGCCACGCCGGGGCCTACTATTCGGTTGTCATCGACCTGCGTTAAGGTTTGAAATGCATGCTCAATCCCATAAACGGTATCCATGTGACCGCCTAATAACACACGCCGTTTCAGATGCGGGCGTTTTCGAATGTACAAGGCATTTCCATAGGTTTGAAGGACGGTATTGCCTAACATCGTGATGAAAGGGATGGGCGGTGGCGTGATGGTTTGCATCTCATCAGCCAGTGAACGAAAAGCATCGCTTAGTGCGCAATGCATCTGGTTTAAGCCCGCCAGGTTTTCTGTGCCCGAGTTTATGCTGCAAAATTGATGCAATTGCGCCATCATCGTGATTCCGTGTTCGCGAAGAGAGCTGACGATTGTGTGGCACGAGCGGTCCATTTAAATCACGCCTGAATAATCTTAATTAAACAGTAACTGAAATTTGAAGGGTTCGCAATTGGTTACCATTCGCCGCATAGGCCTTTGCCCGTTATCAACGATTACTGGGCGTATAAATGGTTGTTTTATTTCGGCCCGAGTTTTTTGATTGATATAAGGCCCTGATCATATTTGGACGAAATGAAATGCGTTTTTTTGAATGTCTTTTTGGACGGTATTGAATCGATCAGATTAGCAGGGAACTTTAGTTGATATGAAAAAATGTGGGCAGTAAACTGTGAACAATTTGCTAAACCCACTTTTTCAACTAAAAACAAACTTTCGTAAGTTTTTGATAATTGGTGCGCCCGGAAGGAATTGAACCTCCGACCCTCTGGTTCGTAGCCAGATACTCTATCCAGCTGAGCTACGGGCGCATTTTTTTTGGCGGAGAAAGAGGGATTCGAACCCTCGATGGGATTTCTCCCATACTCCCTTAGCAGGGGAGCGCCTTCGACCACTCGGCCATCTCTCCGTTCAATGGATGCAGATTATACCAGGTATTTCAACGACGTCAATCACGTTTGTCATGAATAAAAAAATATTTTTCAATCATGACAAAAAACAGGGATTGCTGGTATTGTTAATACAATTTTTTTAGCTCGCATATGGAGAGACAATGAAACATCATTCGAATTTGAATGGGCACTCGGTGTACATTGTAGATGGGGCGCGCACCCCTTTTCTGAAAGCAAAGGGAATAGGCTGCTTTAGTGGGTCAGATTTGGCCGTAGCTGCGGGTTCTGTGTTGTTAAATAGGCAACCTTTTTCACCGACGGCGTTAGATGAAGTGATTATCGGTTCGGCCATGCCTGGGCCGGATGAAGCCAATATAGCTCGTATAGTGGCACTTCGTTTAGGTTGCGGCGAGACAGTTCCGGCGTTTACGGTGATGCGAAATTGTGCCTCAGGCATGCAGGCCATTGATAATGCCGCCATGCAAATTGCGAATGGGCGGAGTGATTTGGTCCTGGCTGGCGGTACGGATGCCATGAGCCACGCGCCTGTTTTGTTTAATCAACAAATGGCAGGATGGCTCGGGCGTTGGTTTGCTTCGAAAAACATAAAGCAACGGTTCAGTCTGATGACGCAACTTCGACCGGCTTATTTCGCCCCAGTCATTGCATTATTAAGAGGATTGACTGATCCGATTGTTGGTTTGAATATGGGACAAACCGCTGAAAAACTGGCGTATCGGTTTGATATCACGCGTAAGCAAATGGATGTGTTTGCTAGCGAGAGCCATCAGCGATTAGCGCGTGCATTTGCAGACGGCCGCATGCACGAAGTGGTGCCGATGATTGATGCAAAAGGACGGGTTTACAGAGAAGATGATGGCGTTCGCCCAGATTCAACGGTTGAAAATTTGGCTAAATTAAAGCCTTTTTTTGATAAAAAATATGGGATGGTTACAGCGGGTAATAGTTCGCAAATTACGGATGGTGCGTGTTTGCTCTTGTTAGCCAGTGCAAAAGCGGTTCAAGAACATGGTTTGCAGGTGATGGGCCGGATTGTCGACTCACAATGGGCCGCACTCGATCCGGCCCAGATGGGCCTAGGACCTGTGCACGCGATGACCCCGATTATGACGCGTCAACATCTAAAGCCGAATGACATCGATGCGTGGGAAATTAACGAGGCTTTTTCAGCACAGGTTCTGGCTTGCCTAGCAGCTTGGGATGATGCCGATTATTGTCGCTCTGAATTGGGTTTGGCGCACGCGATGGGTTCTCCACCGAGAGCACGTGTGAACAAGGATGGCGGGGCGATTGCAACGGGTCATCCCATTGGAGCGAGTGGGGCGCGCATTGTCTTGCATGTGCTGCAAGATTTAATACAACACGATGGGAAGCGAGGAATGGCATCTATTTGTATTGGTGGCGGTCAGGGTGGCGCTATGTACTTGGAACGTGTGAAAGAGGTAACCGCATCATGATTCATTATAAACATTGGGCTCTGCAAACCGATGCTGAAGGCACGGTTTGGTTAGGTTTAAACCGTCAAGATGCGACGGTTAATACGATGAATGATAGTGTCTTGGATGAACTGAATGGTTTGTTGCAAGAAATATCACAAATGCCTCGTGCGAAAGGTTTGGTGATTCATTCACTCAAACGCAAAGGGTTTATTGCAGGGGCTGATATCAATGTCATCGCTCATTTTACGAACCCCGCTGAGGCGGTTGATTTTTTGAGAAAAGGGCAGGCGGTTTTTTCGCGGTTAGAGCAATTACCTATCCCGACAGTATGCATGATAGATGGGTTTTGCATGGGCGGTGGTCTTGAGCTTGCGTTAGCATGTGACTATCGAATCGCAACCGACCATCACGACACGCGGTTAGGATTGCCCGAAATTCTGTTGGGCTTTCATCCAGGTTGGGGTGGAACCGTCCGCCTCCCTCGATTGATTGGTGGATTTCATGCGTTGTCGGAGCTTATTTTATCGGGCGCGTCTATTTCTGCAGCCAAGGCAAAGCAGTTAGGCCTGTTAGATGACGTGGTTCCATTACGGCAATTGAAACGGGCTGCAACCTTCTATATTGCAAACAAACCGGCCAAACATAAACCCTCCTTTCTACAGTCACTGAGCCATTACGCTTGGATTCGGAGATTGATGGCTCATGTGTTGCGTCGCGAAGTCGCGAAAAAAGTCTCTAAAAATCATTATCCAGCTCCCTTTGCCGTGATTGATCTGTGGGAAAAGGAAGGGGGGTTCGATGAGCGTGCTTATTTAAAAGAAGCCGACTCCGTGGAGCAGCTGATTACGCAAGGAAAGACCTCTGCTAATTTAGTGCGCGCTTTTTTACTGCGAGAACGGATGAAAGGGTATGCAAAGGATTGTGATTTCCAAGCAAAACATGTGCATGTGATTGGCGCCGGCGTGATGGGCGGGGATATTGCCGCGTGGTGTGCATTACGCGGGTTAACCGTGACGCTGCAAGATCAATCGTACGAAAAAATCGCCCCGGCCATCGGGCGTGCAAGCGTTCTGTTTAATAAAAAATTGCGTAAGCCACGTTTCATTCAAGCGGCAATGGACCATTTGATTCCCGATCCAGATGGGCATGGGATTGCGCGTGCAGATGTGATCATTGAGGCGGTTTTTGAAAATTTAGAGGTGAAACAGGCGATCATGCTTCAGATTGAAGCCTCTGCAAAATCGGATGCCATTATTGCAACCAATACTTCGAGTATTCCGTTGGACGAAATCAATCGCGTGATGAAAAACCCTGCGCGATTGGTTGGAATCCATTTTTTCAATCCAGTCTCCAAAATGGAATTGGTTGAGGTGGTCATTAGCGATCAAACGTCAAAAGACGTCGCACAGCGTTCATGTGCCTTTGTCACTCAAATAGGTCGCTTGCCGTTGCCAGTAAAATCCAGTCCGGGTTTTTTAATCAACCGGGTATTGATGCCTTATTTGATGGAGTGCGTGCAACTGCTTGAAGAAGGGTATTCGCCAGAAGTGATTGATGATGCTGCTCGGTCATTTGGCATGGTCATGGGCCCTGTTGAGTTAGCCGACACGGTAGGAATGGATGTTTGTCTGGCCGTGGCCGAAAACCTCACGGCTCATTTCGGTGGGACTGTCCCGAAAACACTTCAAACGATGGTTTCATCCGGGAAGCTAGGTCGTAAATCAGGGGAAGGATTTTACCGGTATGTGAATGGGAAGCCCGTTAAAAGAAAGGTTTCGAATGAAAAACGCGACCATGATATCGCTGATCGCCTGATCCTGCGGATGGTGAACGAAGCCGCCATTTGCTTGCGAGAAGGCGTGGTCGAAGATGCTGATTTGCTGGATGGCGGCATGATTTTTGCAACAGGATTTGCGCCATTCAGGGGAGGTCCATTGCATTATGCGAAGCAATTTGGGCAGGACAAGCTCAATGCTTTGTTCACAAAACTTGAAACGCAACATGGTGCCCGCTTCAAGACCCATCTTGACGGCATGTAAGGTCTGTTAGCATTTGGACGACATGACTTGCAAAAACAGG
>JAOAUO010000007.1:0-8775 GCA_030157565.1 Legionellaceae bacterium | reverse complement strand
TCATGTCGTCTAAATAAGCGGATTATTCTCAGTCTGCTCGACTAAGCTGCTCTTCTTTTTGTTTTATCGCATAATATATTTCTTCTCGATGAACGTTTATCGAGCGGGGCGCTTCAATTCCAAACTTTACATTTCCGTGTTCTTGTGTTTTAAAAATAACAATATGAACGAGTTCCCCTGCAATGGATAAAACAATGGGTTCTTCAAAAGCAACATTCATAATATTCATAGAAAACCTCGTTATTTTTTAATAAGTTATAACATATTTTTTGAGGAAAAAACAATTTTTTAAGGCGGCGAGTATTCAAATGAATACGTTTGATTCAAACGGGTTGAAAATTGTTTTCCTTTATGACACAAAGTCGGTTATCATTAGGCGGTTTTTACGGAGTTGTCCGTAAACCTTGCCTTACTTGAGAAACCGCTTGAGAAGGCTTTAATCCATAAGGAGCAATCATGAGACATTATGAAATTGTGTTTCTTGTACACCCCGATCAAAGCGAGCAAGTGCCTGCTATGGTTGAGCGTTACGAGGGCATCGTCACCAAGCACGCCGGTTTAATTCATCGGAAAGAAGATTGGGGACGCAGACCGCTATCATATCCAATCAATGATATTCATAAAGCACATTATATTTTATTAAATATTGAGTGCAATCAAGTCGCACTTGATGAATTGAAAACAGCATTCAAATTCAATGATGCGATCATCCGACATTTAATTCTTAATCAAAAAGAAGCGATTACTATTGAATCGATCATGATGAAAAAAGAAAAAGAAATTCGCACAGCGTAAGGGGAAACACTCATGTCTACTTATTTTCGACGTAAAAAAATGTGCCGTTTTACCGAAGGCGCCAGTGAAATTGATTACAAAGATGTCAACTTTCTTAAAAATTATATCAGCGAAACAGGCAAGATCGTACCCTGCCGGATTACAGGCATTCAAGCACGATTTCAGCGTCGGGTCTCTAAAGCCATTAAGCAAGCTCGGTTTTTAGGATTGCTGCCATATTGCGATAGCCATAGATAATCATGATTCACGTAAACGGGTTCATTCATCAACAGGCTAGACGCATTTTAGAAAACAAGCGCTATGCGCTTCTTTTATCGGTGCTTTTAGTCTGGATGCCTTACGCCACCTGGATGTCACTGTCTATCATCGCATTGGTGACATTGAGAAAAGGGTGGCGTGAGGGGGCTTTGTTGCTGATGCCCGTGATGACGGCTTATTTTGCGCGATCGCTGGCCTCAGTTCCCACGATAGCCGCTATCGTGAACACGTTGCTAACGTTTGTCCCTTGTTACTTTGCAACGTGCGTGCTCGGGAAAACGACCAGTTGGCGATCGGTCGCTGCTTTTTTCTGCGCTTTTATAGGATCTTGCGTGCTCTTGTTGCAGATCTGGATGCCAGAATTAATTGCGGCTCAATATCAGTATGTCTCATCGGCTATTCGTGAGGTTCATCCTGAGGCGTTTGCTCGATTTGTGAATGACACGAATGCGGTGAATCAACAGGTGTTGGCCAATTACTTGTTTGGGTTGCAACTGGTGGGCGTCGTGTTTGCAGCGATTTTACCCTTGACTTTGGCTCGCGCTGTGCAATCGCAGTTGTATTATCCGGGTGGATTTAATCAGGAGATGCATGGTTTTCGCGGAAATAAAATGGGGCTTTTGATAGCGCTGACGGTGTTGATTGGAGTGAGTCAAGATCAATTCATTGCCATTAACATGTTGCCTCTCTTTGTCTTTTATTTTCTGCTGACGGGCATGAGCTTGTGCGCACATGCCTTAAGTCTGAAGAAAATCAGAGGAAGACCTTTACTCTTGGTGACACCGATGCTGCTGGTGCCATTTGTCACGATACCTGTTTACGTCATATTAGGATCATTAGACTGTTTATTTAATTTGAGGTTATATCTGCTTTCAAGAGCCGGTAAAACAACATAAGGGGTTAGTAAAATGCAAGTTATTTTATTGGAAAAAGTAAAGAACTTAGGAAACCTAGGCGACAAAGTGAATGTCAAACCTGGCTATGGTCGTAATTTTTTGATTCCACAAAGCAAAGCCGTTTTTGCAACCGAAAAAAACGTAGCGTTATTTGAAGAACGCCGTTCAGATCTTGAGAAAAAAGCACTGCAATTGTTTGCTTCTGCAGAACAACGTGCGGCTAAGCTCAATGATGTCACTGTCATCATTCACGCGCAAGCGAGTGATGAAGGCAAGTTGTATGGGTCGGTTGGTCCGAATGAGATCAAAGATGCGTTGACGGCTAAATCAGTTGAAGTCAGTAAGCGTGAAATTGTTATGCCAGAAGGTCCATTGCACTCTGTGGGACAATATGCAGTTGAGATTCATGTACACAGTGACGTGATTGCTCATTTGTGCGTAGAGATTGTTGGTATTAAATAGTAACCAATCACCACATTTTCCCTGTGGGCAAATGTGGTGATGCCGCTTTCGAATTCATGGCAATAAGAAAAAATGGGCTCATTTATTAATATAGAAGGTGTGCCCGTGTAAGCAAAAAAAACATATTTTTTGCGCATTTTTAATCGGCACAAATAATCACGATCTATTTGGAAAAAATGACCGCCCATTAATACGCTGTGTTTTCTGGCTTCCACTTAATATTACAACCCAAACTCGGTTTTTGGTTCTCCGGGTTGACGATTTCTTTTGCAAGTAGGCTATCTAAGGCCGTTCGGATCGATTTCCCACTGACTTTTATATCGTTCCCTAATCGTGAATCATCCAGTTGTCCACGGTATACCAGACGGTGATCTTGATCAAATACAAAAAAGTCCGGTGTGCATTTTGCTTGATATGCCATGGCTACTTCTTGTGTTTCATCAAATAAATACGGGAATGGGTAGCCCGTTTCCAAAGCGGTGGTTCGCATCTGTTCAGGTGCATCATCCGGGTAATGCGATATGTCATTGGAGTTGATGCCAATAAAACGAATCCCTTTGGGAATATAATCGTTTGACATTCGAACCAACTCCGAATTGACGTGTTTAACATAGGGACAATGATTGCAAATGAAAAAGATAACCGTGGCAACAGAGTGGGCTTCATGAGAAAACCGAACCAATTTTCCAGTGACGGTATCAATCAATGAAAATTCAGGGGCTAATGTGCCTAAAGGCAGCATAGAAGAAGGTGTTTTTGCCATAAGGAGCTCCTGTTAGTTAATACACGGGCCTTTTTAACATTCGATAAACGGATTATATTTAGACAGACCAGCATGAGGCCCTTTCCATGTTTGTCTGTCTAAACTCAACGATTACCAACGCAATAAAATACCTTTGGAAACCGAATCTTTAATCACTTGCTCAACCACTTTGTTGGTCGAGACCCAATAATTACCCATGTTGCTCAGAGCAAATTTTACACGAGGGTATCGACACACATCTAACGTGTCTCGGCAATTCATGACGATTCGTTCACCATTCTCTTGGGTATAGCATCTAAAATGCATATTGGCCACGTCGGATGCAAATGCGGCCCAACGCGAAGGGTCAAATTTGGTTTCTAATTTTGGACTCATAAAAACATCTGGCCGGGTTTCAATGTGTTCCAACTCAATTTTTCTATCAGAATGGTTTTGGATGAGATAATAGGCTTGATTGCCTTGTTCATTCAGCACGAGATCATTTTCAACAAAGCCATAATCACTGACTTCACATCCATGAGGAAAATGGGTTGCGGCAGCAAAGGCATCTGTGGAAAGTATACCGCATATGAGTAGCGCGGTGAGCCGGGTGTTAGGTGACATAATATATTCTCTTCTGAATCAATGGGATTGTTTTACGGATTGAAATATACTACATTTGGGGTGAAAATAGAAATTCCAAGATAGAAACCATCCTGCGAGGATTGAGTGAATGCTCCCCACCTGATCATTTCCACTGAAAATCAACACATGCAGTGCTATATAGGCGATGTATTTTATAAAGCATACCCCGTATCTACAGGAAAAAATGGGGTGGGCCAACAGTCTGGCAGTGGGTGCACGCCACAAGGTTTGCACCGTATTCATCAAGTGATTGGTCTGCACCATGATGTGAATAGTGTTTTTGTAGGCCGAGAATGGACGGGGGAATATTACAGCGCAGAACTCGCCGCTCTATTCCCTGAGCGTGATTGGATATTAACACGTATTTTACAATTGGATGGGCTAGAAGCGGGATATAATCGTGGCGGAGACGTGGATAGTTTATCGCGGTATATTTATATCCATGGAACGCCTGATTCCACCGTGTTAGGTATTCCGGGTTCGCATGGGTGTATTCGAATGCGAAATTCAGACATGATTGAATTGGCTCAGTGGGTGCAAACAGGGACGCAGGTTTGTATTAAATAGGGATATATTGCCACATGATAAAAAAAACCATTTTGGTCACGAGTTTGTTTTTATCTGCATGCACCATGGTTGGTCCCGATTATAAAGAACCAAAAACGCGTGTAGCATCTCATTGGTTAAACCAAAACGCCACCGTGAGAGAAACCCCTGTGGAAGATGCGCGTTGGTGGGGGCTCTTTGATGACCCCAATTTAACGGCTTTGATTCATGCCGGCTATCACAATAATCTATCACTGCAGAGTGCGGGCGTTCGCGTGTTACAAGCCCGTGCAAAATTAGCCCAATCAGTCGGTGAGCTTTACCCTCAACAGCAAGCGTTAACAGGCAATTATAATTACTACCGGATTGGAGGCAGTTATTTACAAGGCGTTCTGCCATCTTCGTTTGATGCGGCAACCTTGGGCTTAGGCGTTAATTGGGAAATTGATTTCTGGGGAAAGTATCGTCGAGCGATCCAGTCCAATGATGCCCTGTTTTTATCGTCATTAGCGGCTTATGACCAAGCGCTGGTTACGCTCACGGCCGACATTGCAAGTGCTTACATAAAAATTCGAACAGACGAGTCATTGATTCACGTCACAGAAGAGAATATTAAACTGCAAAAAATGAGCTTGCATTTAACGAAAATGCAATTCCAAGCAGGCCAAGTCAGCCAGCTGGATGTTCAGCAAGCCGAAACGGAGCTCGCTGAAACACAATCAACCCTTCCTTCGCTCACCAGCCAATTACAGACCCAAAAAGACGCGCTGGCCGTGTTGTTAGGCATTCTTCCAGGGCAGGTGGATGGCTTGCTTCTAAAGAAAACAGGCATTCCAAAAGCACCCATTAAAATAGCCGTAGGGATCCCTCGTGCGGCCTTGAATCGACGTCCAGATATTCATCAAGCGCGTCTTGAAGCCATCGCACAATCGGAAGCCATTGGTATGGTGAAGGCCAATTTGTATCCGGGGTTTTCATTAACCGGCACGTTCTCTTTTTCATCGAATAATATTGGCAGCTCATCCGTGAGTGATATTTTCCATTGGTCCAATCGCAGCATTACAGCAGGCCCTGCGGTGAGTTGGCCGTTATTGAATTATGGGCAAATCACCAATGCTGTACGTGAGCAAGACGCGGCGTTTCAACAGGCGTTGCTCAATTATGAGAACGTGGTCTTGCGTGCTCAGCAAGAAGTGCAAGACAGCATGACACGCTATGTGGAAGCGAAAAAGTCGGAAGCATTCCTCACGAAGGCCGATCATTCCTCGACCATGGCCACAAAACTCACGCTCATTCGTTATAAAGAAGGTGAATCGGATTACACTACTGTGCTGTACGCGGAGCAGCAACAGTTACGCGTTCAAACCTCGATGGTCAATGCACAAGGCGAAGTCCCACTGGCATTGGTTGCATTGTACCGTGCATTAGGCGGCGGTTGGCAAATACGAAACGGGAATGATAGGGTTCCTAAAGAAATCAAAAATGAAATGGCTGCACGCACAAACTGGGGGCATCTGTTAGATCAAACCAATCACCAAGCTCCCGTCACAAAGAAACAAAAAATAGAGCAACTTTATCTCCCTAACTGGTGATGCGCATGGATCGAAATAAAAAATTAAAATGGATGAGGGGAGCACAGATCATATTCGCTCTATTGATCATCAGCGATTTGGTGGTGCATTGCCGTGGAACGAACCCTTCTTTGCAGTTACCGATACCAACGGTGCTGGTTCAAAAGCCAGAATTGAAAATGATGTCGGATTACATCACACAAACAGGCAACACGGTCGCGTATAATTCAGTTAATTTAGTGGCGCGCGTGGATGGTTATCTGGATTCGATTACGTTTGTTGATGGCACGTTTATTAAAAAAGGGCTTCCTTTGTTTGTGATTGAGCCCGAACCCTATCTGGCAAAACTGCGCGAAGCGAAAGCATCACTTGCGGCACAAATAGCGATTGATGCCTATTCTAAAGCGGAATATGCACGCCAAAAACGAATGTACAAAGAAAATGCTACGTCACTGAATAATGTTGAAAAATGGTTAGCTAAAAGCGAAGAATCAAACGCTGAGATTGATAAAGCGAAAGCAAATCTTGAGATCGCTGAAATCAACTACAGTTATACTCACATTCAAGCCCCTTTTGATGGACGTATTGGTCGTCATTTAGTAGATAAAGGCAATTTAGTCGGCAATGGAGTGGCCACCACGTTGGCCACCATCGATCAGATCGATCCGATTTACGTTTACTTCAACCTCAATGAGTTGGATTTGTTTAAAGTGCGTAAAGCCGCTCGCGCCGAACACTTTGATCCTAAAAACATCCATCAAATTCCTGTGTACGTCAGTTTGCAAAATGAAACGGGATTTAAATACGAAGGCCAACTCGATTTCATCAATACAGGTTTAAATGCATCCACAGGAACCATGGAGTTTCGCGCGTTGGTGCCAAATAAAAACCACGATCTTGTGCCAGGTCTTTTCGTACAAATTCGTTTGGCGACCTCAAAACCTGCGCGTATATTAACAATTCCCGACACGGCGGTGCTCTATGATCAAATCGGATCTTATGTATTAGTAGTCGGCCAGGATAATCTGGTTGTATTAAAACGCGTTCGTTTGGGTGGTTTAGAGCAAGGGCTGCGAGCCATACATGAAGGCATCACGGCAAATGACGAGGTGATCGTCAGTGGGGTGCAAAATGCAACACCAGGCAAAGCCGTAGCACCGCAACGGGAGAAACACACAGCATGATCTCTCAATTTTTTATTGAACGCCCGGTACTGGCCAATGTGATCGCGGTGTTACTGGTGTTGCTGGGGTGTATTGCCATCGCGGTATTGCCGGTGAATCAATACCCATCCATTGTCCCTCCCACCATTCAGGTCACCACCAGTTACCCAGGTGCTGACGCGAAAACATTGATCAATACCGTCGCTCTTCCGATTGAGCAGCAAGTCAATGGCGTGGAGAAAATGCTCTACATGCAGTCAACCAGTTCTAATAACGGCACATATACGTTGGTGGTGACCTTTGCGATTGGAACGGACCTTCATTTTGCGCAAGTACTCGTTCAAAACCGAGTCCAATCCGCCATGGCGCAATTGCCACTGTCCGTTCAACAACAGGGCGTCATGGTTCAACAGAAATCCACAGCTATTCTGCAATTTATTACGTTAACCGCCGAAAACGACGAATATGATGGGTTGTTTTTAAATAATTATGCCGTCATCAATATGCAAGACGAGCTGTCTCGTTTGCCTGGCGTTGGGAACGTAGTGGTGTTTGGCTCGGGCAGTTATGCCATGCGAATTTGGCTTGATCCGAAGAAAATGTTGGCTTTTTCTTTAAATCCAAGCGATGTGTTGAACGCCATTAGCACTCAAAATAAACAAGTCACGGCAGGGCAAATCGCCTCTCCACCCACGGCAAGTCAACAAGCGTATCAACTGACGGTGAACGTGCCGGGGCAGTTGGCCAATCCGGCTGAATTTGGCAATATCATCGTCAAAAATCAAAGCACACAACCGAATGAATCGGCCAATAGCAGCAGCAATGCGCGTATTGTCAGGATTCGTGATGTAGGCCGTGTTGAATTGGGTTCTTCGAGTTATAGCCAGATGTCCCAATTAAATGGAAAACCGACCGCCGCCATTGGTATTTTTCAACTGCCTGGAGCCAATGCGTTAACGGTCGCACAAGAAGTACGGGATGCCGTTTTGAAGATGAGCCGTCAATTCCCGCCAGGACTTCGTTACTCGATTCCTTTTGACACCACGGTGTTTGTTAAAGCATCTATTAACGAGGTCTACAAAACGCTCTTTGAAGCCGGTATTCTAGTGTTATTGGTTATTCTTCTATTCTTGCAAAATTCACGTGCTACATTGGTGCCAGCGACCACCGTGCCCGTGACGATTATTGGTGCATTTTTTGGCATGTTTGTCATGGGTTACTCGATTAATTTATTGACGTTGTTTGCGTTGGTATTAGCCATAGGCATTGTGGTGGATGATGCCATTGTGATCGTCGAAGGCGTCACGCAGCATATTGAGCGGGGTACATCGCCTAAAGAGTCGGCCATTATTGCCATGAAGGAACTACTCGGGCCTATCATCGGCATCACGTTGGTGCTGATGGCGGTTTTTGTGCCAGCGGGGCTCATGCCCGGTTTAACCGGTTCCATGTACGCGCAATTTGCACTGGTGATAGCCGTCACGGCATTTATTAGTGCCATCAATGCATTGACGTTAAAACCGACGCAGTGCGCCCTATGGCTTAGACCCATTGACACGCACAAATCAAAAAACGGCGTTTTTCGTGCATTTGATCGATTGTATGATCCAGTAGAGGCGGCTTATATAACATTCATGGATAGATTAGTCCACAAAAGCGGACGTGTCTGTTTGCTGGGAGGGCTACTGGTTGTTCTG
>JAOAUO010000006.1:19475-20667 GCA_030157565.1 Legionellaceae bacterium | reverse complement strand
GCCCCACAACAATGCATTGACGTCCAAATAAAGCGGCTGCTCGATTAATCAAATCAGGCTCAACCAACGCCGCTGTGGTAATCGCCACTTTATCAGCGCCGGCTAACAATAAGCGTTGTATTTTCTCAACCGAATCAATGCCACCGCCTACGGTTAAAGGCATGAAGCATTCCGCTGCAACACGTTTGACCGTTGCCTCTAATAACTCAAATGAGCTGCCTTCGCGATTGGCATCAATGTCTAAAAAAAACAATTCATCGGCATTTTGTGCATTGTAAATTCTTGCCGCTGAAACCGGATCACCCGTGTCACGAAACTGGCTAAATTGTTTGCCTTTGACCATGCGCGCATGGCTCAGTAACAGCATAGGGATAATGCGTTTTTTTAACATGTTCCATCCCACTCACAAAAATTCTCAATCAATAACAATCCATTGTCCTGGCTCTTCTCCGGATGGAATTGGATGCCAATCACGTTTTGATTCGCGACAATCGCCGGAAAAGAAAGGCCATATTCAGCGTATGCCAACACATTTTTCGCATCGGGCGCATTAAAAAAATAAGAATGCACAAAATAAAAATCCACGTGTTTTTTGACTTGATTGAACAAGGGGTGGTCGGCATTAAACGTCAATGCATTCCATCCTACATGAGGCACGGGCAACGGCGCGACATCCAGTAATTCAACGCAACCGTCAATCAACCCCAGTCCTGTTGCCCCCCCCCCTTCATGGCCTTCTTTGGACAATATTTGCATGCCTAAACAAATGCCTAACAGCGGCTTTCCCGACTGCGCATGTTTGATGATCGCGACATCCAGGCCCTGCGTAGTGAGTTTTGACATGGCATTAGTGTAGGAGCCCACGCCTGGAATAATCAAATGCGAACAGGTTTGAATGGCTTGCGGTTGATTCACAATTTCAGCATCGAAGCCTAAGTGCATGAGTGCGTTATACACGGAATGGATATTGCCCATTCCGTAATCTAGAATCCCGATTTTTTTATTCATTCAATGGGCCATTCTTGTCTTCCCTGTACCATTGAATGGTATCCCAAACCGGTTTTGCCTTGGGGTTGTTTTCAAAATCATGCGCATAAGGCGGAATGGCCATCGGTTTGACAATGGCATTGAATTCATCCTCAGTCAGGCCCACATAACTTAAAAATACCGCCAATGACTCAGGCTTTTGACC
>JAOAUO010000006.1:1576-19465 GCA_030157565.1 Legionellaceae bacterium | reverse complement strand
ATTCCACGCTGCAGCCTCTTCTTGCGTTATATTGCCATTGCGCAATTTAATGGAATTGATTTGCGTGATGCGGCTGTAGCCTCGTTTGATGTATTTGATGTAGTCCCGCGTGCCTTGTAAAAAACACTCGATTTTCTCACCCGTTGTATTGACTTCATTGGGCACGCCTTCCAATTCATCCGACTGCCAGCCGAGCTCCGCTTTGATCAAGCGCGTATTGGCTTCATAATCCCAGGGGATAAAGCTGCCCAAGCACACAGACGCATACCCTAATTTTTTCAAATCACTTAGTTTAGGATACGTGAACGGGTTTAGATCGCGCCTATCAATCGGGTCTTCGGGGGTATTGATCATGCCATACATGTCATCGGCCGAAATGCCTAGATTTCGAATCATATTGAATTTTTTTTCATCTTCGTATTCAATTTCATCGTTCAGATAATCGTAATAAGCCGTCAATTCGGCTTGCGGTTCACCCCAAAAAATAAGCGGCACGTTATATTTTACCGCAATTTGCATGGGGTATGAATAAATGCCCGTGTGGCAATGCCAACAAAAATCTGTTTTACGGGTAAATGATTCCAACATTAATTTCTTAACGATGCGCCAGTTCGGGGTAAAATCAATCACATCAACGCCCAGTTGTTTAAAGGTACGTTGGTTATTGTCCGCAATCACTGGCCGCATAAAACCATGATTGAATCGCACGACCAAAGGCTTGATGTTGTATTCTTTCATGAGATATAACAACTGAAAGGTGCTGTCCTTTCCGCCGCTAAACGGGACGATGCAATCGTAATCCCCTTTCCCGCGGTATTTTTCTATCAATTGGTCGAGCAATTTTTTTCGCGCCACCCAATCAATTTGTTCTTTTTTTATTTTTGCAGAATTGCAAATATTGCACACGCCAGCGTGGTCAAACTCAATGGTTTCATAGGTTTCTGGCAGCAAGCAATTGGCACAATGTTTCAGTTTGTTCGTCATACAGCACCTTTATAAAGTAAAGCCATCATCGACTATTAAATTTTGACCGTTCACACAGGTTGATAAATCAGATAACAAATACAACAACGAGCCCACCAAATCGGTTTTATCCAACATCCCTTTGTTTAGACACGCTTGACCGTAAGCTTGGACAAAAGACTTCGGCTGCGCATCCAGAATGCCGCCGGGACTTAGTGCGTTGACTCGAATGTTTTTTCCTTTGAAACATTTAGCCATGTATTTGGTGAGATGGATAAGGCCGGATTTGATCATCGCATATTCAACCGGCATGGTCATGTCTGTGTTCTCATAAATATCAAACTTAGGGGCAACGACTCCATAAATAGAGGCAATATTGACGATGTTGCCATGCCCTTGGTTCAAAAAATACGAGGCAAATTGTTGCGAGGTTAAAAAATAACCGCCCAAATTAAGATTCAAGTTCTCGCACAAATCGCTGAACTCAACATCCATGAATCGACGCCCATACTGTTGATTACGCGGATAGGCATTGTTCACTAGCGCATCAATCTGTCCGTGTTCTCTGGCGGTCCATTCAATGGCCTGCAAAATAGACGATTTATCGGTAATATCCAGGTGAACGTAATCCGCCGCACCCAAACCCGATTGCCCATTGATTTGCTCTTTTAAATCAAGGCCTGCCGCATCATCCACATCCGCGATGATGCCAACGCCACCGCTGGCCACAACGGCGCGAATGAATGCCGCACCCAATAAGCCCGCGCCACCCGTGACAAAAATCACTTTCCCGTTCAGTAGCTTCATTTAGTTATAACACCTAAAAACAGGTTTAATGGCCGCTCCTTGAAGCAGTCTGTCCGTTGTGCCTTCTTCCAACGCTTGAGCATAAACGGGCAATGCACAGTCCAGCGCTGCCGCGGTTTTTTCTAATTCCACGTCACCATGTCGATAACTCAGCGCAATCCACGGCATTAACACGCCTTGTTTTAACATTTCTTGCGAAAAGAGGGTTCGCAACGGCAACGATGGGCGGCCCGTATGATCACACGTCGCATACCAAGGCGAGCAAGCCACACCGCCTGCTTTGAAATAATCAGCAAGGCCGGCATCGTGCGCTTTCGTATTCATTAAATCAATCAGCTGCTGGCCATAGCGCCAAATGTGGGCCACCACGGGTTCGCGTTTCATGAATTCAACGGTTTTCACAAACGCACCCAAGCCCGACATTTCAGCGCCATGCGTTGTAGACAATAAAAACAAGCGTTCACGGCCTTCAAATTCAATGGAGCCTAACTCCATGATCGCCCGTTTACCGGCAACCGCCGCCACAGAAAACCCATTCGCCATGGCCTTACCAAACGTGCACAAATCAGGATCTAGGTTGTAATAATGTTGGGCGCCTTTCAAATCCCAGCGAAAGCCCGTAATCATTTCGTCTAATATCAATACAATGCCGTGTTTCTTGCATAACCGTTGCACATCGTGCAAATAGGTTTCCCCAGGATGCGTCAATGAAGGCGCCGGATGCTCCACTGCGCTCGGTTCCAAAACAACACACGCCAATTGGTCAGGGAACGCTGCAATGAGCCGCTCCAAAGAGGCGATGTCGTTATAACCAAACAGTTTGGTTTGTTCGATGATGTTGCTAGGAATGCCCCGTTTGATAGGCGTGGATGCAATAAACCAATCATCATAAGAAAAAAAAGGTTGTTCTGCGCATCGCGCGATCAAGGCACGCCCCGAGTAAGCGCGCGCTAACTTCACCGCAGCAGACACGGCGGTCGAGCCATTCTTCGTGAATTTAACCATGTCGATGCCATCGATTAAATTCACGAGCAATTCCGCCGCTTCCAATTCAATCATGCTGGCACGCGTTAAATTATTGCCATTTTTAATTTGTGCAAACGCGGCCCAGTCAATTTCATCTTCCGCATAACCAATATTCACCGCACGCAACGCCATGCCATAATCCAAATATTCTCGGCCATTGGGGTCATAAGTATAAGCCCCTTTTCCTCGAGCCATGATTTGTGGTGCATTTTCCGGATATTGGTCATACCCACGGGAGTAAGTGTGTGCGCCTCCGGGGATCACGTGCAATAACCGTTTTTGAAATGAATCTGTCATGTGAACTCCCCTGTTAATACCGTATGATAAGCCCGTCATTCTGGGAGAACATGCCATGAGGCTTGTTTCATGGCGTGTTCTTCAATGCCCATTTATTCTGCATGACGGTTTCGACCATTAAAAAATCGAGTAGCGTATCAATTTCCAGTGATTTCCATGCAGGCACAATGTAAGGCAATGTTGACTCATGGTAAAACGTGGCCGCTTCGCGGTATTTATCCACATCCGAAATATAAAGCGACCCGTCAAAAAAATAAAGTGCATCGACATCTTGCCGCCGCAAAGGGCTTCCAAAATGGTCCCGATTAAACGGTTTTAAACAGCCATCTTCCCCCATCATGGCACAATAAGCCGGGTGTGATGATCCGACCTGACTGGTTCCAACAATCGACAAACGATCCGTTGCAACCAGTGTTTCTAGTGCTTTATCAATGTCAACAGATTCTGTTAGGGGAGAAGTCGGCTCCAGAACAACGATATACGCGTATTCTCCATCTTCTGCGGTGCAATATGCAAGGGCGTGCAGAATGGCATCTGAAGAAGGAGAGGTATCTGCTGCCAGATGAGCCGGACGGATAAACGGCACGTCCGCCCCAGATGCTTTGGCAATGGCCGCAATTTCCATATCATCGGTGGTCACCACCACACGATCAATCCAACGCGAATTTAAAGCCGCTTGGATGGGCCACGCAACCAAAGGCATTCCATGTAACAGACGGGTATTTTTACCCGGTAAGCCTTTGCTACCGCCTCGCGCAGGAATAATGGCCAACACTTTTTTTTGATTGATCATGATAGATAATCCATCCGCGCAATGTCTTCCTGGGCTTGGTTAAAGTCATCCATTCTCCCAATATCCAACCAGTATTCGTGAATAGGGAACATATTCACGACCTGCCCTTTAACAATATGGCGCAAGAGTAAATCGGGCATGTCGATGCGCACACCAGCGGATACACTGCGAATAAATTCTGGCGAAAGCAAATAAATCCCGGCATTAATGAATGATCGTTGAACCGGTTTTTCAACGATTGACGTGATCCGATAACCTTCAAATCCAATGACACCAAACGGCACGCGGTGTTCATACTCTCGCACGCAAACGGTGGCCAAGGCATCCTGCTCTTGATGGAAATCCAATACATTTTGAAAATCCAGAGACGTCAGTAAATCGCCATTCATCATAAACACGGGCAAATCCATTTCATCATGAGGCAACAAGCCTAACGCACCGGCGGTGCCCAATGGACGGTCTTCGTGAACATATCGAATGCTCACGCCCCACCGACTGCCGTCGCCGAAATAAGCGGTGATCATTTCAGGCATAAAATGCGTTGAAATAAAAAACCGATGAAAACCCGCGTCAATAAACCGCTCTAAAATCAGTTCTAAAATGGGTTTGTCGCCGACTTTTAATAACGGTTTAGGACACGCATGCGTCAAGGGGTGCAAGCGCGTCCCAAACCCTCCGGCAATCAAAAATACAGGGTTATCGCGGTGGCGTTTTTTTAAGAGGTCATGCAAGGTTTCCAAACCGACCAGACGATTTTGGCTGTCTACGATGGGCAGCTGCAAGAGCGCGTGCTTTTCCATCGTGGATAAAATCAGTTCCCGGCTCCAGTCTTCATGTGCTGTTTTAGGAGCCCCGCACATGATTTGATGCACCGGCAAGTCCATTGGCATGCGCTTTATCAAAGCATGTCGAATATCGCCATCGGTTACTGTGCCCAATAAATGAGACTCTGTATCCACGACCAATACTATCCGTTGCGCGCCACGATCCAATATTTCGATGGCATCACTCATCGAGGTATCCGCCCTCACGAGCAAGATTTGCCAATTGTTCATGCCTGACCTCCCTTTTTTTGTTTGCGTACAGACGCGGGCAACACCACCGCTCCCGGTTCAATATCACGCACAATAGAAGCGCCCGCACCGGCGATTGCGTCCTCGCCGACCTGGATTCCGATGATCACAGTCGCACCACTGGCAATAAAAGCACCCGTTTTCACATGCACATGACCGCATACGGACGCACCCGGCGCAATGTGCACATGGTCTTCGATGACGCAATCATGATCCACGCTGGCTTGGGTATTCACTATCACATTTTGACCGAGGCAAGCGTCTGCTTGAATCACGCTACCCGCCATCACCTGGACCCCATCGCCTAAGACCGCAGACGGGTCCACCCACGCGGTGGGATGAACCAACACAGGAAAAACATACCCGCGCGCCTTGAATCGTTCAAACAAACGGCGTCGACCCTGCTGTGCCCCGACGCCATTCACCAGGCCCACATCAACGGGGCTATATTCGGCCAAGTCATCAGCCGCATGAAGAACCGGAATGCCTCGCCAAAGCAAGGCTCCGGATTCCACCAACTCGGGCGCCGAAACGCCCAGCACCCTCAAACTCGCGGCTTGCATCAGTGACAACAACACTTTTGCGTGTCCGCCAGCACCCAATAAAATGAGAGGCGGGTGCATGTCGGGTTCTAAGCGCATGATTCAAATACCTCCCCTGCAGCATGGCTTTTCTGACACGTGGTGCCTAACAAAGCCCACAGTAAACTCGGCGGCAATCCGCCACCTGCTCTCGCCGTGGTTAAATCATCCCGCGTGATGGTTTGTCCAGCCAGAATCGGTTTGGCGGCCACAATCGATTGCCGAGCCACGCGTCGCGTGTCCCACTCAGACGGGTTGGGTCGTTTCACGCCATCGCCCAAGGCTTGTTCAAGCGCTCGGATGTCGGCCACCAATTGCTTTAAGCCGGCGATATCAATCGAGGCTTGATGATCAGGGCCCGGCAATGCTCTGTCGAGTGTAAAGTGTTTTTCAATGACCACAGCCCCCCGCGCCACTGCGGCAAGGGGAATCACCAAACCTTCGGTGTGATCAGAATAGCCTACGTCCAACCCAAATGCGGCGGCCAAGGTATCCATGGCTCGCAAATTGACTTCTTGCCATGGCGTTGGGTATTGAGAGGTACAGTGCAACAAGGTCACATGGCCTTTGAGGCGTGCTCGAGCGTCCGGATTGCTCCAGCACGGCCAAACCTCATCCATGGATTGAGGCTCCTCTCGCACATGCAATGCGTGCGCCACAACCGCCAGTCCGGCCTCCACTTCTGACAAGGTCGACATGCCGGTTGATAAAATCAGCGGTTTTTCGGTTCGTGCAAACTGCCAGAGCAAGGGCGCATTGGTGAGTTCACCGGACGGTACTTTATACAGCGGTAAATGCAAGGTTTCCAAAAAGCGCAGGCTTCCTTCATCAAACGCCGTCGACAAAAATTCAATCCCGCGCGCGTGCGCATGTGACTGCAATGCTCGATGCCAAGCCTCTGGCAATTCTAATTGAGCCAACATCTCACGCTGGGATTGGGCTTCTGGCGTCGTTGATTTTTGGTAGAGGGCTTTTCCCACCGATGCACTGGCCAATTGACTGGCTTTAAATGTTTGGAATTTAACCGCATCCGCACCCGCATCCGCGGCCGCATCCACCAATTGAAAGGCATAATCACGGCGCCCATTATGATTCACGCCGGCTTCAGCGATAATATACACCGGCTTTTTAATGAGGGGCATGGTCGACATCCCAATCATAGAAGTATTTCAAGGTCGAGCAATCAGCCGATTTCAAGACCGCCAATATGCGCGCGGCCACCTGGCCATCTCCATAGGGGTTCAATGCATGGCGACACATTTCACGAAAAGCGGGCGTTAGCGCTTGGTGCATCGCATTCGCGATGGATTCATAACCCGCATCCGCTTGCAACACGGAGGCCGCTGCAAGGCGCCCTTGTTGCCTTAAACCAATATTAATGCTCGGCACACCGAAAGCCGGCACTTCAATGATGCCACTGGACGAATTGCCCAACACCGCATCGGCGTGCGCCACGGCACTCAAATAACGAACATAGCCCAATGATTTGACCACAAATGCGCGGTTCGGATGGGCTTGGCAATATGGCTCGATCATTCGAATGATCCGATGGCCGCCATTGTCCGCGTTGGGGTATGTGAAGAGAACATGGTGCGTTGGATAATCATCTAAAACCCTCAATACGGCCGCAAATTCAAGCTCAATGGAGTCATTGGCCAAAGTGACCGGATGATACGTAACCAAAAAATAGGGCTGTTGCAAAGGCCGTTCAAGTGATTGTGTTAAATCATGGAACGACAAACGTTCGGTTCGGGTGACGTGCTCCAAACCTGGCGCGCCTACGTTAAAGACGCGCGCAGGCTCTTCGCCCATTTGTATCACGCGTGAGCGATAGGCTTCAGCCGAGACAAAATGCAAGGCGGCCATTTTAGTGATCGCGTGCCGAATCGAATTATCATAAGCGCCTAATGTCAACTCGCCACCGTGAATATGCGCGATGGGAATGGCCATGATCAACGCTGCTTGCGCTGCCGCCAACGCTTCAAATCGATCGCCCAATACAACCAAAATATCCGGCTTCAATCGCGCGAATGCATCAGCAAAACCAATGGTTCCAACGCCCATCGACTTCACAATGCCGACAGGTGTGTCAGATGACAACATCATGTCAACCGTCGCTGCCATCTCAAAGCCATCCGCCACGATTTCACGCCAGGTCTCCCCATATTGAGGGGATAAATGCATGCCACTGACGATGACCTGCAACGCCAAATCAGGATCGGCCTGTATGGCTTTCATGAGCCAATACAGCAAACCATACTCCGCGCGCGTTCCGGTAAAGACGGCGATTTTACGCATTCAGGTCTCCCGGCACGACACTGCTGGGCAGGTTTACCAGGCGGGCCGCCAACCATTCTGTATTGTCTAATGAGCCGGTGGGTGTTTGATTAAACATGGGCAGATGATTCATAGGCTCCCACACCGGTCGCGTCATGATGCCGGCCTTGTTCGTCACATCCAAAAGTAAATCACGTTGATGAGGGTTTTCACAAATGACCGCGTTCAACCAATAATTACTGCGGCATTCAGCGGGCTCTGTTACAAATTGCATGGGACTGGATTTAAAAAATTGGGCATATCGCATCGCCAACCGGCGTTTATTGGCGACAAATGAGCCCAATTGCTCGATCTGCGCGCACCCCATGGCCGCATTGAGATTGGGCATTCGGTAATTAAACCCGATCTCATCATGGCAATAGGCATAAGGATGCGGTTTTTTTGCAGTAGTGGTTAAATATTTGGCACGTAGCGCGTGCTCTTCACTGGTTAAAATCATGCCGCCACCGCCGGTCGTGATGATTTTATTCCCATTGAAACTTAAAATACCGAATTGACCCAGCGTGCCGGTGTGGCGACCTTTGTAAAGACTGCCTAAGGATTCTGCCGCGTCTTCGACCAGTTGCAACCCCCACCGATGGCAGACGGCCACCAATCCATCCAGATCAGCCGGATGTCCAAACGTATGCATCGGCAGGCACGCTCTGATCACGCGATGATCCGCCCGATAATGGCACAAGCCCTTATCATCCACATAGGCGTGTTCATCCAACCACGCGTCCATCGCCATGGGCGATAGGCTCAAATGCTCCCTATCAATGTCTAAAAAAATAGGGCTGGCCTGGCAATACGCAATGGCATTGCAGGTGGCGACGAAAGTCAGCGTTTGAGTGATGACGTAATCCCCTTCACTCACCCCCGCTAGCAGCAAGGCCATGTGCAACGCACTCGTGCCGTTCACGGTGACTACCGCACTGGGGCTTCCGGTGTAAGCGGCCATATCCCGTTCAAATCGGTCGACATATCCACCCACACTCGAGACATACGTGGAATCAATTGCATCCAACACGTATTGACGCTCTAGCCCCGTAAAAACGGGCGCATGGAGCGGAATAAAATCATGCGTTTGATATTGGTCTCGGATGAATTGCAGTAAAGACTCAAACATTGTAAATAGTCGCCTTGTATTTGGACAAGTTATCCCCTGTCGTGAACCAATCAATGGTTTTCTGCAAACCTTGCCGCATGGAATAAGCCGGTTCAAAGCCAGTCAACGCTTTTATTTTCGTGTTATCACACCACAATCGAGAGACTTCTGATTTTTCAGGACGTAAGCGTTGTGAGTCGAACACGAATTCCACCGAGCTATTCATCAACTCACGAATCAAATGCAGCGTATCCTCAACCGAAATCTCAAAATTAGACCCAATATTCACGACCTCACCGATGGCTTGTTCACAGCGTGCCAAGGCCAAAAATCCTCGGCACGTGTCATCCACGTAGTTAAAATCACGGGTTGGTGTGACATCGCCCAACTCAATTTGACGAAGGCCACTGGCAATTTGCGCAATAATCGTCGGAATAACCGCCCGAGCGGACTGCCGAGGCCCATACGTATTAAACGGGCGCGCGATGGTTAATGGCAGGTCAAACGCATTGTAAAAACTCATCGCCATGGCATCCGCACCTATTTTGGAAGCACTGTAAGGTGACTGCGCTTGCAATGGATGTTGCTCATCGATGGGCACGTAACGCGCCGTGCCATACACTTCACTGGTTGAGGTATGGATCACGCGGCCTACGTTGTTTTCCATGGCGGCCTGGCAGATGTTCAAGGTACCCTTCACGTTGGTGTCCACATAACTATCCGGTGCGACATAAGAATAAGGAATAGCAATCAACGCGGCCAAATGGAAAACCACATCCATTCCTTGGGTGATGTGTTTGCAATAATGCGGATCACGGACATCACCCGTTAGCACATTGACCTCATCCAAGCAGGTAATATGGTCCAACCAGCCCCAAGAATTAAACGAGTTATACTGTGATAAGGCATGCACTTGATACCCTTCTCGCACCAGCAATTCGGTTAAATGCGAACCAATAAAACCATCTGCTCCCGTAATCAAAGCGTTCATCGAAATATCCTTCTCATAAAACCCGGTGAAGCCTTGCGCGCTTCAGGCGGGTTTTTTATTAAAAATAAAGCGCGAATCAACACCATTAGACAGCCTAATGACACGCCCAACAACAGAGTCAGCATGAGAATCAATTGTTTTTTGGGCGAAACAGGACCATTGGAAGCGGTGACTGCCCCGTCCAAGTGGAACAGATTCATCGCTGTGGGATGACGGTTCGGCTGATGTAATGATGCCTGTTCGCGTTGCAACACACGCAATCCAGGCGAAAACGGATCGTTGGATTCTCGTGCGGTTAATGCATTGATTTCGGCAAGCAACGCGTTCTCTCCTTGCATATACAACGCACTCGAATCGCTCAACTCCACACTCCGACCAATGGAACGCGCAATCTGTAACGCTTCATTTAATTGGGTTAGCTTATCTAAACGCGCTTGCTCCGCAACCGATCGAATCATGTCAATCTCCAGCGCAATGTTCTGGACCACATTTTTTTTCTGAGCAGACAAGCGGCTCATCAAATGAGCCTCCGCATTTTTTTTAGCAAAATCCACGTATCGCTCGACTCCATTTATGGCCAGCTCAACGGTCGGCGCCTTGACAGTCAATGAATATTTTACATTGATCGCGTGTTTGCTTGGCGAAAAATCAGGCTCCTCTCGCACGAGGAATCGTTTGTCAAATTGACCATAGGTCATGCCATCAAGGGATGAGCCTGATGCCGCAAAGAATGCCTGTTTATTGGATATCGAGGTGATCGTCTGGATAAACTCACGGTAAATAGACTTCGTGGTCAATGGCGGCAAGGCGTGCTGTTCAGCCAAAGATCGCCCGGCATTCAATTCGGCCACATCCCCTTCAGTCGGGGAAATAATGAGCGCCTTTGCTTCATACAGCGCAGGCGTGTTCCAGAGGTATAAACACCCCATCAACATACTCATGGCCGTAACCATCAAAATCGACCACTTCCCCCTCCAAAACAGCCCAAGCAAGGCGCTCAAAACAACATACGCTTCTTGGCCATGAGAGCGATTGGCTGGAGAATCCATCATCCTTTAAGCACCTTTTTATTGAATTGAAATGGGTGAAAAACTCAAAATTGAAGATAATTTGCTAATCAAGTCACGCTACTGGATAATCGGAAATTATTCACCGTTTTACCGATTATAACATGCGTTTCTCGTGGTTTTATCATTTAAGTGCGATAGGAATACGGGGCATTGGCCTCGTCGCAAAATTTATACTGGTTTTGTGCTTGGTTCGCTATTTTCAACCCAGAGAACTCGGATTATACGGGATTATGGCGGCGATGGTAGCATACGCCTTGTTTTTTTTAGGCATGGAATTCTATAACCACACCTCCCGATCGCTCGTGAGCGCCTCCCCTCTCGCGCAAGCCATTATCATCAGAGACCAATTTGTATTCTACGCGTTGACCTACTTGCTTCTATCACCGGTATTTTTTCTCTTGTTTTACCATGATATTCTGCCTCAATCACTGTGTATTCTCTTCTTTCTCCTCGTAACGGCCGAGCACATTTCAAATGAATTAATGCGCATATTGATTGTGCTATCTCGCCCTTATCTGGCCAACGTGGTCTATTTTCTCAGGCAAGGCCTTTGGATTATTTTTTTGTTGCCCTTATTCTATTTTGTGCCCGCCAGTCGATATTTTAATGCGGTTTTTATTGCATGGATTGCCGGCGCGCTGTTTAGTATTTTGATTGCATGCGTCGGGCTCAAACACCTTCCCTGGCGAGCGATGGGGCACGAGTCCATTCAATGGAATGCGATTTGGCAAGGGCTTAAGGTTTCACGTCCATTCATGGTTTCGGCTTTTTGTGCGTTAAGCATGCTGTATATTGAGCGTTTTTTTGTAAATTATTATTGTGGATTGGACGCCGTAGGAATCTATACGTTCTACGCCGGGTTGAGCCTCACCTTGCACAATTTAGTCAATACAGGCGTATCAAAAATGCGGCTGGCCAAACTATTGGCCGCCTGGAAGAATCAAAATCGGTCCGATTTTCATGATGAGTCCATGCGCATGTTAAAAGAAACCGTTGCGTTTGTGGCACTCTTGGCCGCACTCAATCTGGTACTGATGAATCCCTTTATACAGTTCATCAACAAACCCATCTACTTCTCTCATCTCTCTATTTTTTATTTCTTACTCTTTGGCGCGGCGTGCCGCAGTATCGCAGACATTCCGCTCTACACGCTTTACGCACAACTCAGCGATCGTCTATTATTACGGATTAACTTAAGCGCTTTTTGCATCATGCTGCTTGGGAATGCCACGCTCGTTCCACACTACGGATTGATGGGCGCGGCCCTTTCATCGGCGGGCGCCAGTTTGGTCTTATTGATTTATTCATCCATCGTGATGATTCAACGAACGTTGTTACCCTACCCACACTTACAGGCTTGAAAACCATATGAAAATATCCATTGTGACTGCGTGCTATAATAGTGCGACTACGATTCGCGACACCCTTCGAACCATCCAAATGCAAACACACCAAGACATTGAGCACATCGTGATTGATGGCGGCTCGACCGATGGCACCCTCGAAATTTTAGAACAAAATAAGCAACACATCGCTTATTTAACATCAGAGCCCGACAATGGCCTGTACGATGCAATGAACAAAGGCATTTCCAAGGCCACAGGGGATGTCATTGGTCTGCTGAATTCAGACGATTTATTTGCTAATCAGTGGGCATTAAGCCATGTGCAAGAAGCGCTCGCCGATGAATCGGTTGATGCGTGTTATGGCGACTTAGTGTATGTCAATCACGACAACATCAACCAGGTTGCTCGCTACTGGAAATCATCTGTTTATTCGCCCGATTTATTTGCCAAAGGCTGGGTACCGGCGCACCCCACGTTTTATGTGAAAAAACGCGTGCATGAGCAGCACGGAATGCTGTTTAATGTGGACTATAAACTAGCCGCCGACTATGACGTGCTGTTCCGCCTGTTGTTTTCACATGGCATTAAAACCACGTATATTCCAGAAGTCATGGTTAAAATGCGCTTGGGCGGCGCCACCAATAAATCACTCAAAAACATTGTCAATCAAAACAAAGAAATCATGCGTGCATTAACACAATATCAATACCCCTATTCACCTGCCGCCTTCATCGGCAACAAGTTAGCCACCCGGGTTCAGCAATATTTAAACAAGGGACAGTATGCTTAAGAAAATAATATTGGTCACGGGCGCTAGTGGTTTTGTCGGCCAAGCGTTGGTTCAATCATTATGCAAGAAAGGATACGATGTGAGGGCCAGTGTGCGCTCAGAATCGAGCGCGGCCCGCCTGCGGGCCTTGCCGATCGCCAATAAACCCACCGTTTACAACTTAGGCGAACTAAGCGACCCCACCGATTGGGACCATGCGTTGCAGGCGTGTGACACCGTGATTCACTGCGCCGCACGCGCGCATGTTTTAAACGAAACCAGCCCGAATCCCTTAAATATATATCGCCAAATCAACACCCGCGTCACGGAGCATCTCGCGCACGCTGCACACTGCCACGGCGTCAGACGCTTTATTTTTCTCAGTAGCATTGGTGTGCTCGGGCATCATAGCGGCGACACACCCTTTACAGATCACACGCCCCCGAATCCAGAATCACCCTATGCAACCGCCAAATGGGAAGCCGAGCAATGCTTGCTGGCGATGCCAACCACCATGGACCGCATCATCATTCGGCCACCCGTTGTGTATGGCCCTGGAGTCAAAGGTAATTTTGGGCGACTCATCACATGGGTGAATCGCGCGCTTCCCTTGCCATTAGGCGCGGTTCACAACAAACGCCAATTCATTGGGCTCGATAATCTCGTGGATTTCATTTTAGCCTGCATTGAGCCTGAAGCGCTCATCAACGAAACGTTTCTCATTGCAGATAAAGACGCCTTTACCATGACGCAATGGTTGCAACACATCGCCTCTGCCCTGGGGAAAAAAAGCATGCTTCTTCCTATTCCACATGGACTCTTAGCGTTTGCATTAAAAGCCACGGGCCAATCCAAATTGGCCGGCCAACTCTTGGGTAATTTGGAAATACAATCCAACAAAGCCCACACGTTACTGGCATGGGAGCCTCCTTATTCTATGCAGGAGCAAATGCGAACCTTGTCCAAGCACTCGGCATGATTCACGGCAAAAGCCATCAGCCCTCCTCCAAGCGAGCCCGACAGCCTATCCATCCAGCATGGGTGATGGGTTTATTTTGGTGTTTGATTCTATTGGTCTATTGTTTAGGCCCTGTTTCATTGACCCCATCATTATCATTCGAAGGGGCGCTGTTTCAACTGACTCACATCGTACTGTTCATGACGGGCACCTTGATCGCCTATTTTTTATTCTATCAACGCTTAGGTTCGATTGTTTCTGAAACGAAAGACGATCGCACGTACCCATTCATTGGCCTGATGCTATTCATTGGCGTGGCCGGGGGGTTCTTGAATGCATACCATCATTTGATGGCCGTTCACGGCATTCATTTGGCCTCAGCCGCCGCCTATCGATCGATGAAGGCTCAGAGCCTGCTGCATGGTGGCGAAATGGACAGTGGTTTGTTATCCATGCTGGCTTTTTTAATGTATCCCGCGGGTTTTGTGGGCTTGGTGGCCGGCCTTCTTCGCTATGAACGGCTCTCGCTGATGACTCGACTGTTCATGTTTCTGTTTGTTTGCACTCTATTTTTTGTTGCTATATTGGCAGGCGGTCGAAGCCCTATCCTGCTCTTGCTTTTATTCATTGCCATTGCAAGCTATGCACGAACGGTATTAAACCAATCATGGATGCCAAAGTCCTTGGCCCTTCGGCTGGGAACGGCACTTCTGTTGGTCGCCTTTATGGTCTATAGCAGCATGATTTGGAGTGTGCGTGCGGCAGAATCGGAATTGAATGCAAAGCAAAACTTACAGCACGCCGCAAGCGTGTGGGGAGCCACGCCAAAACCTTATTTATTAGCCCTGAGCGAGGCGCTTCATCGACCCGGATTAACCATGTCCATCTTAGGCCCTGTGTTTTATCTAACACAAAGCATCGCGGTCACCGAAAAAATACTGATGGCGCCTGAAAATATCCCCGTTCTCTATGGAGGCTATCACGCGGATTTGATTGCAGCCGCACTTCGGCATATTCCTGAAGGTGCGGCCATGCTCAAAGAAAATTACGATATTTTATTGCAGGCCAATATTTATGGTTATTTCACGGGCGCTTGGGGGGCCTTGTTCATTGATTATGGGTATTTCAGTCTATTGGCCGCCCTCATTTGGGGATTCATGGCAGGCTATGCTTGGCTGCGATTCAAATACGACCCGAATGTGCTAACGGGTGTCTTCTATGTGTTTTGGACCTATTCCATTTTGATTGGCTTTGCCTCGCCTCCGCTCGGATTTTCGAACTCGTTGATGGTTTTTGTCTGGTTTATTGTTTTTTATTTGGCAGGCCAGGGAACGTATGAGCAGGTACAAGCGACCGGAAAAAACACCCCAGTCGCTTGTTCAAATCAAAACCCCAACTAGATATTTCCGTCTACGAATGCACTTAACTCAGACTTCGTCATCAAGCCCATTTTTGTAGCTTCGACCAATCCATTTTTAAATAGAATCAACGTAGGAATACTCATGACGCCATATTTAGATGGCGTTTGTGGATTTTCATCAATATTGATTTTAGCAAACACAACCGAATCAGCATGGCTTGCGGCCACTTCATTAAATACAGGCGTGAGTGCACGGCATGGACCACACCATTCAGCCCAAAAATCAACCAAAACAGGCTTGCCCGCATTCAAAACATCGTGCTCAAAACTCGCATCTGTAACCACTTTTGTATGTGTACTCATCAATAAACCCTCTGTTAAATAATGTGATGAACCAATCGAACATTATAGATCACCTGCTACCGCTTGCAATACACTTAAAGCCACAATCGCGGCTGTTTCCGTGCGCAACACCCGCGGACCTAAAGACAGGGGCATAAAACCATGCGCCTTCGCTTGAACGATTTCGTCCTCACTCAATCCCCCTTCAGGCCCAATGAGCAATGCCACATCACCCGAAACAAATACATGGTCACGCCAAGACGTCTCTGCGTAGGGATGGAGAACCCATTTGGTTGGCGCATGACAGGCATTCAAATAGGTGGCGTAAGCACACGCCGGATGCACAACCGGCACCTGATTTCTACCCGACTGCTCACATGCCGCAATGGCAATGGATTGCCATTGCGCTTGTTTTTTTACAAGCCGCTCCGCATCCAACTTCACCACACAATGCGCTGTGAATAAGGGCGTCACACTCGCGACACCTAATTCAACCGCTTTCTGAATCACCCATTCCATTCGATCACCTTTCGAAAGGGCTTGTGCAAGGTGAATTTGACGCGGCGATTCGCGACTCACGCTCGTCACCTCGACCACACGTGCTGACACCTTTTTTTTCGTGACGTGGCTTATCTGCGCCAAAAATTCCCGGTTGTCCCCACAAAACAACGTGAACAAATCATCCGGTTGCATGCGCAACACAACCCCCACATGTTGACTCGCTGTTGCTGATAACTCAACTACGTCACCGACATCGTAATGCCCTGACTGGTATATCCGGATGGTTCGCACAAATCGCCCTTATTGAAATTCGGAGTTTGGACAAAAGGACATGCGTGTTTTTTTACGCCTATCGCTCATGATTTTAACCTCGTTTTTGAGCAAGGATTATATCTTAATTACCCGGCTTTAGTGGTCTTATTTTTTTAACCCACTATAATATTGCCATGAATAACCGCTTTGACGGTAGCAAGATATCCGTATAAGGTAGCATCCATCACCATTCTTCTACCTAAGCGTTTAGCTTTGATGTTTGCACTTGCTTTAATGAGCATTTTAACCATATCAAGATAATCATTACGTTTAGTTGCAGATGCGGTGGGGAGTCATTGTCAACGCCCCCTAATCTCTTCAGTTTTTTTTAAGACGTTTGTCTTGATGTTTGTCTGTTTCCTTTCCATCAGCGTGTTCACCCGAATTATTTTTGCGCTGGGTTGCTCCTAACGTCTTATTGAAAAATTCCGGTGTATAGGTTGATTCGGATGATGCTCTCGATGCAGAGCTAGCAGGCGCTGTTTCGACGTTGTCGCATAGACTATCGAAAAAATTAGTGCCATCTTTGGTCTTCACTAGGAGATTCAATGAATAGACATGATCGCGCTCATTATTGTAACTCTGCCGTGGGCTTTGTTCGCAAGCTAATTCGCTGTTTGTTTCACTGTCAGGAGAATCTTCAAATAGCTCCCAAAACGCTATCCATTGAGGATCATATTCAGATGTCGAGAGCTCCTCCGTGACAACCAGGTTTGTGTGATTGGCCGATGACAATTCATTCCGTATCTCTTCATACGATGTTTCCTGTGGAAGAGAGTCCTTGTTGGTGGTGGTGGTGGAAAAAATTTCTTTCAATGTATCGATCTCTTGTTCCGTAAAGTCAAACGCTTTATATGATTCTATGTCTTGCAGGATTTGATGGATATTTTTTTTAAATTCCATTTTGTTTGAAAAAACAAAAGATTGCTTTGGATTAAGTTTATTGCGCAGCTCATGAGCAAATTTGATCATGATGGAAAAGTTATCGGAATATAACGTAATGACTTTTATAATATCTTTCATTGAAAAACCTAGGGCAAATAACAGGGGAGAGTATTGGAAGATTTTTTGCAATTTGATAGCTCCACCGCTCCGAGAGAGGATGCGCACGGCATCATCCATTGTAATCCCCAAGGCCTGCCAGTTCATGCCCTGATTGATCAAAGCCTGTGTTTGGGTGATGAAGGCGTCAAGGTTTTTGGAACCACCGCCATGGGAGCAGATGCGCACGGCATCATCCATTGTAATCCCCAAGGCCTGCCAGTTCATGCCCTGA
>JAOAUO010000006.1:0-1476 GCA_030157565.1 Legionellaceae bacterium | reverse complement strand
TTGATCAAAGCCTGTGTTTGGGTGATGAAAGCGGCCAGGTTTTTGGAACCACCGTTATGGGACGCCATTTTATAAATTTCAACAGGAGAAAGACCTAATTTCAGGAGCGTTTCATGAGAATTTATCAGTCCCAACACAGTATTTTTTGAGGATTGCCTGAAAATCAACCGATTAATTTGCTCCTCTGAATAAGCGCGGCTCCCATCCTTGTCTTTTTTTTGTTCCAGATTTATTTTTTCGTTGTCGTAACGGACGCGATTAAGCTTGAATTTTACACAATAGCTATCAATCGCTTCATCCGTTAAATTAACCATGTTGTTCTTTAGCATAGCCTTACCTTTTGAGGTTGAGAAACGAGGTTCGATGAGAGTGCTCATCTACTTGACATTCCGCGCTCCCTCTAAGTGATGATGTCCATTCTTCAAAGTTGCTCGGCATTATTCCTTTCGCCATGGTTAATAAAGAACAATAATTTATCATATGTTGACTTAAAAATATATATTTGTGGCCAAAAAAAGACCGCTTTAACCAGGGGCATCCAAATAGAGGCAATTTATGATCAAATGGTTTAATAGCGTATCTTAGGTGATCTGCCGGATCCACATGTAAAAAGCCGTACAGATTACCCATTAATAAGAGATTGTGTTTCTCTGTATCAGTGCGATTGTTTCTGGATTTGACGGCTGGGAAAGCATAGAAAACTTTGGTTATGGTAAATTGGATTGCTTGAGATTTTTAATGCACCGTCTTCATCCGATTTGCCTGCAGAGCGAATTGTGGTGAATGGTTTCATCATGTTAAAATATTCCCCTTTCAAATCATACTCGAGTGAGCACACCATGAACAAAACACGAATAGAATCAGACAGCATGGGCGAAATTTCGGTCGCTGCTGATAAATATTGGGGCGCACAAACCGAGCGCTCATTGCACCACTTTAACATTGGTCACGATATCATGCCGCGTGAAGTCACGCATGCATTTGGTATATTAAAAAAAGCCGCCGCACTGACGAATCTAGACTTGGGCAAATTGTCACAAGACAAGGCCGATTTAATCTGCCAGGCCGCCGACGAGGTGCGGGCGGGCACTCTGGATGCGCATTTTCCCTTGCATGTTTGGCAGACGGGCAGCGGCACACAATCGAATATGAATGCCAATGAAGTGATCTCCAACCGCGCCATTGCTTTAGCCGGCGGCATTTTAGGTAGCAAATCCCCGATTCATCCGAATGATGATGTGAACATGTCCCAATCATCGAACGACACCTTCCCCGCGGCCATGCACATTGCCGCAGCGCTGGCCTTCCAAGAGACGTTAATCCCCTCTGTACGCGCGTTACGAGATGGCTTAGCGGTCAAAATGAATGATTTCAAAGACATTGTTAAAATCGGTCGTACGCATTTGCAAGACGCGGTTCCTCTCACCTTAGGCCAAGAATTTTCAGGGTATGTCGCGCAATTGGATGCCTGCCTCA
>JAOAUO010000005.1 GCA_030157565.1 Legionellaceae bacterium | reverse complement strand
CTTTCATGTAGTCTTCAATAATACGGCGATACGTCGGCAGGTTTTCATGCTCTAAGCGTTCTGTAATATTCGCCATAAAACGTTGCTGTCTAGCCGTTTGAATCATGTAATCGGTAGGAATGGTGACTTTTTCAATGCGCTGGCGAGTATGACGCTCAAGCGATGTCAGTAAACGTGACTCTCTAGGCGTTGCAAATAAAATCGTCACGCCGCTTCGGCCCGCACGACCGGTACGACCCACTCGATGGACATACGTTTCGCAATCATGCGCCATGTCATAATTGATCACATGGGTGACCCGTTCCACGTCTAGTCCACGTGCCGCAACGTCTGTCGCGACCAACACATCAATCGCACCGGACTTAAACTGTGCGATAATGCGCTCGCGTAAATTTTGCGTAATATCACCATGAATCGCCATGGCACGGTGGCCTCGTTTTTGCAAAATTTCAGCCACTTCTTCTGTACTGCTTTTAGTGCGCACAAACACAATCACACCTTGGCATTCTTCCACAGCAAGAATACGCAACAATGCATCTGGTTTTTGAGGTTGCGACGCAAACAAAAAGCGTTGCTCAATGCTTTTAACGGTGGCGGTATCCATACGAATTTCAACCGAGGCGGGATCTTTTAAATAACGCGTGGCAATTTGACGAATGCGTGATGGCATGGTTGCTGAGAACAGTGCAATTTGCCGTTTTTCAGGCAACTTAGCCAGAATGGTTTCAACGTCATCAATGAAGCCCATGCGCAACATCTCATCGGCTTCGTCCAGCACAAACGTGCTCAATTCGCCTAATTTTAATGTCCCACGATCCAGATGGTCAAGAATACGGCCGGGCGTACCCACGACAATTTGTGCACCATCACGCAATGTTTGCAACTGAGGGCGATAATCTTGACCGCCGCACAACACTGCAACCTGTACGTTATTTAAGTACGTTGACATGGACTTCAAATGCTCGCCGACTTGCATGGCCAATTCACGTGTGGGAGCCAAAATAAGTGCTTGCGGGCTTTTAATCGAAGGCGATAGTCGTTGTAAAATAGGCAAGCCAAACGCGGCGGTTTTTCCCGTGCCGGTTTGCGCAAGCCCAATCACGTCGCGATCTTGCAACAGCAACGGAATGGTTTGTTGCTGAATGGGCGATGGCGTTTCAAATTTTAAATCGGTCAGCGCTTTGAGTAGCGCATCGGATAAATCAAGATCTGCAAAAGTTGTCGATTCTTGTGTCATAAAATTCCTGAAAAATACACATAATCCGAAATTAGATTAAGCAATGTAATAACTGGTCAGTATAATAACAGAATTTTATAGGCTTTGCACGTATTTTTTTTATACTATTGGAGTTTAGACAAAACGACATCCAAATTAAAATAAAGCGGCCAATCGGCACGCTTGATCAATGGCGTGACGCGCATCAAGCTCTAATGCTTTGAACGCCCCTCCCATTAAGTGCACGGTCTGCCCTCCTTGCTTTAACGGCTCATACATGGATCGTGATTCAACTTGGCCTGCGCAAATCACAATAGAGTCCACCTCCAACAAACGGGGTGTACCATCCACCAACACATGCAACCCAGCATCATCTATTCGAACATATTGCACACCGGACAACATTTCAACGTGTTGGTGTTTTAAACTCAAACGATGAATCCAGCCGGTGGTCTTGCCTAGATTTTTGCCTAATTTTTCTTTTTTTCGTTGCAACAAGTAGACCTGACGGGCACGGGGCAAAATAACCGACTGTTTCAATCCGCCCCGATGAGCACCGGTGATATCAATGCCCCATTCATCATAGAAGGCGTTGTTTGTTTCAGGCGATGCATGTGTTAACCATTCAGCCACGTCAAAACCAATGCCTCCCGCGCCAATAACAGCCACTCGAAGACCCGGAATCTGGTGACCTTGAATCACATCAACATACGTCATGACTTTTTCATGATCAATCCCTGGAATCGATGGCATGCGTGGTTTAACGCCCGTCGCCAAAACCACTTCATCAAAAGCCAATAACGTTTCGAGATTCGGTTCCGTATTCAAACAAACATCCACTTGAAATTTTTCCAATTGATACGTGAAATAATCAATCGTATGCTGAAACGTTTCTTTGCCAGGAATTCGGATGGCTAAATTAAATTGCCCACCCAGCTCGCTGCTTTTTTCAAACAAGGTCACCCGATGACCCCGCTCAGCCGCAACGGCCGCACAAGCCAGTCCCGCAGGCCCCGCCCCCACGACGGCTATGTGTTTAACCCGTTCGGCCATCTGATATACCAGTTCTGTTTCATGGCACGCACGAGGATTCACTAAGCACGATGCTGTTTTATTCACAAACACTTGATCAAGACAGGCTTGATTGCAAGCGATGCAAACGTTGATCGCGCGTTCTTCACCGGATTGCGCCTTTTGAGCAAATTGTGGGTCTGCAAGAAAAGGACGCGCCATCGAAATCATGTCTGCCACGCCTTCTTCTAATAATGCATTGGCCAGTGCTGGCGTATTCACACGGTTTGAGGCGATCACTGGGATGGTTACATGGGATTTTAAGCGTTGTGTGATGGGCGCGAAGGCGGCCGCCGGCACCATCGTAGCAATGGTTGGAATACGCGCTTCATGCCAACCGATGCCCGTATTCAGAAGGGTCGCTCCGGCTTGTTCGATCGCTTGCCCCAATAAAACCACCTCCTCCCAATCGCTCCCCTCAGCAATCAGATCCAGCATCGAGAGTCGGTAGATAATAATAAAGTGTTCGCCCACGGCTTCACGCACTTGGCGCACCACTTCCACAGGAAACCGCATGCGGTTTGAAAAAGCCCCCCCCCACTCGTCTTGGCGTTTATTGGTATGGTTCACAATGAATTGATTGATGAGGTACCCCTCACTCCCCATGATCTCAACCCCATCATAACCCGCCTCTTGGGCCAAGCGCGCGCACCGCGCAAAATGCGCAATCGTTTTTACAATACGACGCGAACTCATGGACCACGGAGTAAAAGGACTGATGGGTGATTTTAAACGACTAGGTGCCATGCAAAAAGGATGGTACCCATAGCGGCCTGCGTGCAGTATTTGCAATGCGATTTGACCACCGGCTTCATGAACGGATTGAGTGACCAATTCGTGGCGCTGTTGTTCACGGCGAGAGGTGAGTTTTGAGGACCCAGGGTACAAACGGCCCACGCGATCCGGTGAAAAGCCACCCGTCACCATCAAACCAACCCCACCTTGCGCGCGTTCTCGATAAAATGCCGCCAAGCGCTTGAGGTCCCCCTGGTCGTCCTCAAGGCCCGTATGCATAGAGCCCATCAACAACCTATTTTTCAACTGGGTGAATCCTAAATCCAATGGCTGAAATAACGCTTTAAAGGGTGTGTTATCAATGATGAGTTCCATGCTCGGCTCACGAATAGAATAGACTAAAAAATCAGTATATAACGTTTTATGGGGTTTGGACAAAATGACATGCAAAAACACGCATGTCATTTTGTTCAAATATAATCAGGGCTTCAATCGTTCCACTCAACAGCCTGCATCCAGCTTTTGCCCCAAGGGTGGATGGAGACGGTGATGCTTCATTAACGGGTTAATACCCCGCATTCCATTGCGCGAATTTCAACAAAAAAACGGAAAAAAACAAGCGACAAAAAAAGCGGCATTATTTGACATCTACATTTCATGATGTATATTTAATGGTAATTATGAATTTATTTTGGAGTTAATGATGGCGGGCAATGATGGGCACCCTGATTTGAATCAAAATGCCGTTCAGAATCTAGTTGGCAAAAAAAAAGCAGCCTTAGGCATCCTTTCGCCAGAAACACTTGCGCGTAGTATTCTTAATGAGGCGCGTCAGATGACGGTGAATGCAGACTCTTTAGAGATTAATAGTCCAATTACATTAGATGGCTTGATTTTAAAGGTTGAAGAAAAGAAGAAGGACCTTTCCGCCATTAACGATAAAATAAGAACGGTTCAGAACGAATTATTACATAAACAAAATCGCCAAGTCTCCCACGAAGAATCGATGCGGAAATTCAAACAAAATGTAACTGAAGACCGAGCCCTGTTTAATCATTCAACGAACAAAACAGAAATATTGGAGAGGCTTGAACATGTCATAGGAAACAAACGGAAGTCCTACATGAACGCCCTGCAATTTGCCAACTCATTACCGGGACGATTTTTAGATTTCTTTACATCTATCGCTGCGCGGTTAGGGTTTAAGAGGCAAACATATCAAGACATAGCCACAGAAAAATACAGTGAGCTCACGAATGCAGAAGATTATCTAACTTTATTCCGCTTAAATGAATTGATTAAACTGGAGATACAACGCGACGAAAAAATACTGGGGAATTTAAACAGCGAGATTCAAAACAAAAAGATTGAGCTTGAGGGGCTACAAGAAACCGTTATACACATCAAACCATTAGAAGAGGATGTGAATAGAGTCCTATATTCTCCCGCTGAGACAGATACTGAGTCGAAATCGAGTGGTTCGGGTTGTTCATCACCTTCTGTCCTACATATAGCAATACCGTCCGCCCCAATGAAACCAGGAAATGAAAGAGACAAATACATTAGTGATGATGAAAATGACCATCATGACGAGAATGATGGGGCTTTAACATCGGTTACTCCAAGAAGAAAGTGATCGTTCCGTCAAAGCACTGTGCGGATTAAAGCAATGGTTCATTTATTTTGGAGATGATTATGACTGAAAATAAAGTAATCATTCACCACAATGATTGAATCACTTCCTCCGTATAAACAAAGGAAAACCTCTGTTGGTTTATTCAGCGATAGTTTTTATGATGGATGCTCTTAATAAAAAACCAACAGGGAGTAAGTTTCGCATGAAAAAATCGAGCATTTATGGACTTCTTTTGGCTGCGAGTGTTATCAGTACGCCTTTGGCTCAAGCGGCCTCACCCAGTATCGAAGGAAATTGGAATGTCACTTTCTTTCTAGAACCGGGTCGAACAACCGGAGCAACGCAGTGTATCGTATTCACAAAAGTACCCGGAACGGTGGCCGGCGAGGGAACCAGTGGCACCTGGACTTCGCCCACATTTCCAGGTTGGAGTGGACAATGGGTTAAACAAGGTGATCACGTGCGCTGGTTCGGTGTAACCAGTACACTGGCTACTGAAGAATCCGGCAACGTGGAAAGCAACAAAATTTTCGGTGGCGTATCGTTCAACCATTTCTTAAAGTCAGATGCAACAACCAGCTCTGCCGGCAACTGGAATGCGGTGCGCGTCAGTAGCTGCCCAGGAACCGCATCTGCAACGCCAGGCTCCGACGATCCTTCTAAATAACATCTCAGACGTTGTCTTTTGTTCTTTCAAATAGGCGTTCGCTCAAGATGAATGAACGCTTTATATTTGGAGGAAATGACATGCCTGTTTGTGCATGTCGTTCCCTCCAAACTCCCATTCAAATCAAGCAAATGGATCGCGTAAAATAATCGTCGACGTTCGCTCAGGCCCTGTTGACAACATGTCCACGGGAACACCCAATATCTCCTCAAGGCGTTTGATATACGCCAAGGCATTGGCTGGCAGTTGCTCAAGCGTGATGACATCTTCTGTCGATTCAGACCAACCGGGCATCTCTTCATAGACCGGTGTCAATCCTACAAAATCGTCTGCCGCTTGAGGTGGATGTGTTAATAATGATCCATCCGCACATTGGTAGCCCGTGGCAATACGAATGGTTTCCAGTCCATCCAATACATCCAGTTTAGTTAAACACAATCCGGAAATACTGTTCAGTTCGATCGAACGCTTCAATAACACCGCATCAAACCAACCACAACGACGAGGGCGTCCCGTTACGGCTCCAAATTCATGGCCACGATCGGCCAACCGCTGCCCTATCGCATCGTGCAGTTCAGTCGGAAATGGACCGCCACCTACACGTGTAGTATACGCTTTGGTAATCCCTAACACGTAATCCAAATAGAGAGGACCGAACCCTGCTCCATTCACCACACTGCCTACGCATGTATTAGACGACGTAACAAACGGGTATGAGCCATGATCGATGTCCAAGTAAACACCCTGGGCCCCTTCAAATAAAATGGAATCTCCATTCTGACGGTGTGCATGCAAGCAAGTGGTCACGTCCGTCACCATGGGACGCAGTTCCTCCGCCCATATGCGCGCTTCTATCAGCAATGCATCCAGGTCAACAGCAGGCTGGTGGTAGTACTGCGTCAGCATAAAATTATGATATTCCAGTAACTCGGTGAGTTTCGCCTCAAATCGTTCTGGATGAAGGAGATCGCTCACTTTCAATGCGCGCCTAGCGACTTTATCTTCATATGCCGGACCAATGCCGCGTCCAGTGGTCCCGATAGCGGCTTTGCCTTTATGAAGCTCACGTGCTTTATCCAGTGCAACGTGACACGGCAAAATCAATGGACACGCTTGGCTAATGTGCAAACGGCCGCGCACATCAATGCCTCTGTGTTCCAATTCTTTGATTTCAGACAGCAACGCTTCAGGAGACAACACCACGCCATTGCCTATATAACACTGGACATGCGTGCGCAGCATGCCAGAGGGGATTAGACGCAACACGGTCTTTTCACCATTGATTTTCAGCGTATGCCCTGCATTATGTCCGCCCTGATAACGCACAACCACTTGCGCATCTTGGGTTAATAAATCGACGATTTTACCTTTGCCTTCATCGCCCCACTGTGTACCAACCACAACAACATGTTTACCCATAATCATTCTGACTCTGTAATGAGGACCGCGAGCGGTCCCGTGTAATTAACGTTTTGCTTCAACTGCATGGTCGTTTGAAAAACCACGTTTAAAATAATCAAAAAAAGCGCTGCTTTGATCGAGGACCAAAATATCACTTTTGCTGTTAAAACTGCCTTCGTACGCTTTTAAACTACGATAAAATGCAAAAAACGCTTTGTTTTGTCCAAACGCGTTTGCATAAATTTCCGAAGCCTTCGCTTGTCCTTTCGCACGAATGACCTGCCCATCACTCGCAGCTTGTGCCAACAGAATCGTCACGCGAGCATCGGCGGCGGCCTGAATCGCTTCGGCTTGCGCCTGCCCATCAGCCCGATGATGATTGGCAATTTTTTGCATATCCGCACGCATCCGCTGATAAATGGCGTTGCTCGTGTTGGCGGGCAATTCAATGCCTTTGATTCGCACATCCACTACATGCGTACCCAATTGAGCGGCTTGCTCTTCAGCCCGTTCGCGCAATATATCCATCAAATCATCGCGACCACCCGACACCACATCAGAAATGGTGCGTTTACCAAATTGAGCACGCAATGACGTGTTTAATTGCTGCTCTAGCAGGGTTTCTGCTTTGAACTCGCTGCCACCGGTCGATTTAAAATATTGCGCCAAATTTTCAATGCGCCATTTGACGTAATAATCCACAATCACGTCTTTTTTCTCTTTGGTGACGATCCGTGACGATTTAATATCCAATGTCTGTATACGCGTATCAAACACACGCACTTGTTCAATGAATGGCATTTTCAGATGCAGTCCAGGTGACAAAATACGCACCGTTCCCGTCTGTGCATCATTCACTAGCCGCCCCAGTCGCAATACAATGCCGTGACTGCCTTCGGTAATCGTAAACAGACAGCTAAACAACAACAGCAAAAGAATGAAACTCACCACGCCTACGATTGTTTTCATTGCATTCATCAATCTGTCCTCCCTTGTCGCTCAGTGGGCCGAGTTGATTCGCGTCCATCTTTCGCAAGCGACGGACCCGCCAACAAATCAGAGCGCGTCAGATCATGTTTGATGGATGGAATAGGAGGCGTATTGATAGCCAATTTATCCAACGGCAAATACATCAAATTACCCGCTTTGCCATCTACAATCACTTTACTGGTGGAGCTTAATATTTGTTGCATGGCATCCAAATACATCCGTTCACCGGTTACAAACGGTGCGCGCGTGTATTCTGGAAGCAATTCAAGAAACTCTGCTGTTTCACCCCGTGCTCGCAAGACCACTTGCTCAGCATACGCCTTGGTTTCTTCAAAAATTCGCTTGGCATTCCCTTGTGCAATAGGCACCACCTTCGCGGCATATGCACGGGCTTGCTCTTTAAAGCGCTTTTCATCCTCTTGCGCTTTAATCGCATCATCAAAAGCATCTTGCACATTTTCAGGCGCACGTGCAGGCTGAGGAGACACATTCACTATCACAATGCCGGTCTTGTAGCGTGCCAGCGTTTTAACCAAGACATCTTGTACACTAATGCCCCAGGCGTCTCGGCCTTCCGTGATGATCTGATCCAATGTCGTCGTGCCCACCACTTGACGCAGGGCACTCGAGGTAGCCTGCTGCAAGCTTTCTTCCGGATCAGAGACATTGAACAAATATTCCTGTAGATCACCAATGCGATACTGAACCGCGAGCGCCACGGACACGAGATTTTCATCTTTCGTGAGCATTTGCGCGGAATAAGAATAATCCGCAACGCGGTCTACATTGATGACGATTTTGCTGGAGACAAACCGTGGAATCCAATGTGGGCCGGGCCCTACTGTTTCAATGTATTGACCAAATCGAAGAATAACGGCTTTTTCTGCCGGGTCAATAATAAAAATACCCGACAGTGCCCACAAGACGAACACACCTAAAACAAGAAATAATGCCAACCATTTATTAGGCCCTGAATCAGCGTTTGAATCAGAAACCACGTTTAACGGGGCTTTTTTTCCAGAGGCTTGCTGGAACATTTGTTTTATTTTGCGGTGCAAGCGTTTCAATGCTTCATCCAGATCTGGGGGTTGATTTTTTCCACCCCATGGATCTTTGCCTTTATCCGGCCCATTCCATCCCATGTTGTCAGCTCCGCGTTCACGCTAAAAATTAGAATTCTATGGCGTATGCCGGGTTTAAGCAAGCTGTCGAACGAATATTAAGTCCCAAACACCATGCCCAAGACGCGTCCCTCGCTGCTCAAATTTAGTCAAGGGGCGCGCGTCAGGACGGGGTGAAAAGCCACCACCCCCTTGCTGATTCACAAGCGCCGGTATGGCTGACAATACCTCTAACATGTGTTCTGCATAAGGTTCCCAATCGGTCGCGCAATGAATAAATCCACCCACTTTGATTTTTTTAAGCAGCTGATTCACGAATGCCGTCTGAATTAAACGGCGCTTATGATGCTTGGCTTTAGGCCATGGATCAGGAAAGAAAATCTGGACGCCTAACAATGAATCATCGGGTATCGACCGTTCAAATACCTCAACGGCATCATAAGGGGCCACGCGCACGTTATTGAGCGCATGATCATGCAAATCAGCCACTAAACTACCAATCCCCGCACGGTGGACCTCAATGCCTAAATAATTAAGGCCCGGTTGCTTCTCAGCTTGTGCAAACAAGGAGGCTCCCATTCCAAAGCCAATTTCAGCAATGGTCTCTGCAGGCCGTCCAAAGGCGGTAGACAAGCACCAAGGGGCTAAGGGTTCCGGCATGAGATAAGCACTTAACCACTGATCCAATGCCTGTTGCTGGCGAGGGCTCACGCGCCCCGTCCTTAAAACAAAACTTTTAATGGTCCGTCGTTGCATTGAAACATCCCCCCAACAAAAGGTGAGATTATGCCTGCTAAATACCCTGGATGTCTAATATCCATCTTTTCCCCCTCAACACTGGAATTTGGACATTGGACAGAAGAACATGAAAAAAGACTCATGTCCTTCTGTCCATGATAAGGGGTTCATGAGCATAGCGAACGTTTAGGATATTTAATCAAGGGGTTGCGATAGTGAGCAGACAGACTCGAACCCTCAATCAAATACACAGAGTTCTCTAAAGATTGAGGCCCTGAGTATATTTGGACGAAATGACATGCGTGTTTTTGCATGTTGTTTCGTCCAAAACGCCAATATAACTTGCATCGGGGATTATTTTTTGTTATAAAACGCAACCTGTAATTTATTTTAGTCCGTTCGTTATGCGAATGAACTCATTTTTTTAACAAATCTGACTAACGTTTCAGTCAGGCACGTTGGAGTAACATCATGTCAAGAGTATGCCAGGTTACTGGTAAGCGGCCCATCACTGGAAATAACGTGTCGCATGCCAACAATAAATCAAAACGCCGTTTTCTACCGAATATTCAATCTCATCGCTATTGGCTTGAAGAAGAAAATCGATTTGTGTCGCTTAAATTAACGCCAAGAGGCATGCGCACCATCGATAAGTTGGGACTAAAAGCCGTTCTTGATATGCTACGCGCTAAAGGCGAAAAAATTTAATTGAAGGGGAATCACCATGGCAGCTATTCGCATCAAAATTAAAATGGAATCCAGTGCGGGAACCGGTTATTTTATCACAACCACCAAAAATCCACGCACCACGACCACTAAGCTTACCTTTAAACGTTACGATCCTGTTATTCGTAAGCACGTTGATTTTAACGAGAAAAAAGTCAAATAATGAAGCCATTCACCGCAATGTTCTTTTGGAGATCATTGCGGCGATGTTCTTTGTATATCGCATCATCGTTCATGAAAAACGCTCATCAAAAAATTGATAATTTTTTGGTAGTGGGCGAGCATACTCAAACCCTCGATTCAATACACGAAGCGCTCTAAATGATGGAAAGATGGATGAGCTGAATATATTTGGAGGAAATGACATGCGTTTTTTTGCATTTCATTTCCTCCAAACTCAAACACACACTAGATAATCGCTCTAAATCAGCTACACTAATAAACAAGGAACTAATCATAAGGGAGTTAAATCATGAAAATCAATTTCACAGGCCATCGGCTCGAGGTTACGCCTGCGTTAAGGCAATTCACAGAAGAAAAATTCAGTAAATTAGAGCGTCATTTTGATAAAATCACCACAATTCATGTGGTATTTGATGTTGAAAAATTGCGCCAAATAGCGGAAGCAACCATTTTAATATCAAAAGGCGAAGTGCACGCTAGCGCCGAAAATGAAAACATGTACACCAGTATTGATCTCTTGGTTGAAAAACTTGAGCGGCAATTAATGAAACATAAAGAAAAGAAGCTTGATAGCCGAGACCACCACGGTCAAAATGGTGACATGGCTTGATAACCATTAAAATAACCATCATTAACAAATTAGGCCTGCATGCCCGCGCTTCGGCAAAGTTCGTGTCCACAGCGGCTAGATTTCAAAGTCAAATTCACGTCACGAAAGAGACGAAAACCATTAACGGCAAGAGCATCATGGGTGTCATGCTGCTCGCCGCCAACAAGGGAAGTGAGTTGACTCTAGAGATGGACGGCCCCGATGAAGAAGCCATGGAAACCGCCCTGATAAACCTGATTAACAATCGGTTTGATGAAGCCGAGTAAATGACTATTTCATCTCTCGTTTGGCTTTGAGCATTTGTCTACGTTGCTTTCGCATGCGATGAAGCACATACAATGTTTGTAGTGGTCCCGATAAGGCATAGATCAAGGAACCGATAAAAACCATCCATGTTGGGTTCACGGCAATGGCCACAAACGCAATCACAATCAACAACACATAGAGAAACGGGACCTTCCCTTTGAAATCTAAATCCTTGAAACTATAATACCTCACGTTGCTAACCATCAATACGGCCGAAATGATCGCAATGCCTGCAGACAGGATTGAAATCAATTGAAACGCCCAATCTTGTTGCTGGCAGATCCCGACGAAAGAAGCCACGAGGGCTCCAGCAAACGTGCAATTCAGGCCTTGAAAATAATTTTTATCTGCAGTGTCTACCTGTGTATTAAATCGCGCCAGTCTCAGCGCGACCGCGGCCGTATAAATAAACGCAACCAGCCAGCCCAATTTCCCAAATTGATGCAAGCTCCAAGTATACAATAACAAAGCAGGCGCCACTCCAAACGTGACCATGTCTGATAAGCTATCATACTCGGCCCCAAACGCGCTCTGTGTGTTGGTCATGCGTGCAATGCGCCCGTCTAATCCATCTGCAACCATCCCAATAAAAATGGCCATAACCGCCACATCATATTGCGCCTTAAATGAGGCCACAATGGAGTAGAACGCCGAAAACAAACTGGCCGTCGTGAGCAAGTTCGGTAATAAATAAATGCCGGAATAGCCTTCTTTTTGTCGCACGCTGTACGCTCCCCACAAGATTAATGTTAATGCTATGCTAGCACAATTCCAATGGCATTTCATCACCACCTTATTCATGCTTTAGACAAACCACCGGCGTGTTTTTACATGTGGTTTTGTCCAAACTCCAATGGTGCTATACTATTCATACTGTTTTCATTGTGTAAATTTAGAATGACCCAACCCGACGATAAAAAAATTGTGATCGAAGGCGTAACGACGCAAGGAAAAACATTCCGGCCCAGCGACTGGGCTGAACGCATGAGCGGCGCTATGGCGAGCTTTAAAAACAGCCGCATTCATTACTCACCCATGCTGCAACCCAGTGTGAACCATGAAGGATATAAATGCGTCATACTGGATCCAAAATTAAAAGAATCCAGCCCGGAAATTTATCAATCCATATTGGATTTTGCCAAAGCCAACCACCTCAACATTTGCGGAGAGGACGAGTCAAATGGGCCCCTTGAGTGAATTCATGATGTACGTAAAAAACCAGCCCACCCAGCCAAGGGTGTATTCTATATTCATCGCGCCAATACCCGCCAAAACAAATGCGAACCCTTTGGGGCCGTGCTGCTTACCGGGCTCTGCCGCATGTATCATCAAAACAGACCCTCTGACGAACCAAAGCAAACCCGCGGTTTTTATTAAAACGGTCATTGAGCTATAAATGTCATATGGATTGTATTCCGTGTATTGCAATGCACTGGTGCTACCAAATAATGTGACGGTTAATGTATCTATCGATGTAGGCAAGAAAATAAGGGTCACCCCTCCGATCATATAAGCCAAAGGTACGGACATTTTTTCTCGAGAGTGGGCTGTGATTTTTGTACATTTATACAAGCCGGACACGACGAAAGCGATGCCCAGTAAATAGCCCCCCCCCGAGATAAGTGATTGCACTGAAACAAATGACAGGCTTAAATTGCCAATCATGGTAACCAGGTCAGGCATGCTCATATGATTAATTAACGCCCAAGTAAATCAAATAAAACTCCTGTGGATGGATGGTGCTTTTGACGTTTGCGATGATGCGCCAGCACGCTCAAGCCCTTCATTCCAAACGTTAGATGAACTCGTTATGTTTTGAGGAAATGAGATGCGTTTTTTTTGCATATCATTTCCTCAAAACTCCAATAATACTTGCAATATGTCATTTTTTCCTTATATTAAGGCATTTCCTTCCTATTAAAGAACGACCATGCAAGTCAATACCTTCCCCATTACCTTACAAAGCACGCGGATGGTTTCACCCAATGTGAAACATTTTGTCTTTACGACACCAGAAGCGCGTCGATTCGACTACCTGCCCGGCCAATTCATTACCATTCATTTTGAACACGACGGGAAAACACTGCGGCGTAGTTACAGTATCGCTAATATCCCAGCACTTGACAATTGCATTGAGATTGCAGCGGGCTATGTTGAAAATGGCCCTGGTACGGCGTTACTTTTCCATTTGAATCCAGGCGATTCCATCCAAATCAACGGTCCATTTGGTCGCTTGGTGCTCAAAGACCAAATGCCATCGCGTTATATTCTAGCCGCAACGAGTACGGGCATCACGCCATACCGGGCCATGATTTCGGAGCTCAAACGGCGCATTGACATGAATCCCTTACTGCACGTGGTTATTTTATTAGGTGTACAAACGCGCGAAGATATGTTGTACGGGGATGAATTTTTAGCCCTGGAAAAGCATTCCCCACGCATCACGTTTCGTGCATACTTAAGCCGTGAATCCAGTGATCATTTGCAAAGCCCTCACGAACACATCGGCTACGTGCAACATGCTTTCCCTTCTTTGGCGCTTTCCCCTGAACACGATCACGTGTATCTCTGTGGAAACCCCGCCATGATCGATGATGCCTTCACATATTTAAAAGATCAAGGCTTTGCCATGCAAAATGTCATTCGCGAAAAATACATCTCGGGGGCATTGAACAAAAAAGCATGAACAAACCAACAAACCAGGAGAAAAAAAACCATGTACTACGATGAATTATCAGCAACAATGGATCATTTGCTGCAAGATGGCAAAGGCATACTGGCCGCCGACGAAAGCAATGGCACCATCGGCAAACGATTTGATGCCATAGGTCTTGAGAACACCGCAGAAAACCGCCAGAACTACCGATTGCTGCTGGCCACAACGGCTGATTTAGGTGATTATATCAATGGGGTCATTTTATTTGAAGAAACGTTTCAAAATAAAGACGCCAGCGGAACATCCGTGGTGGATCTGTTTGCCCAACAGGGTATCCTCGCGGGCATTAAGGTGGACAAAGGCCTGGCCGAGTTAGCCAACACCGAGGGCGAGCAAATTACTCAAGGCTTAGACGGCTTAACCGAGCGTCTCTTGTCCTTTAAGCAACAAGGGGCTAAATTTGCCAAATGGCGAAATGTCTATTCCATTTCTGACTTCACCCCGAGCATGACGGCCATGAAGGCCGGTGCTGAAGTACTCGCACGCTATGCCGCATGCTGTCAAGCCGCAGGGATTGTCCCGATCGTTGAGCCTGAAATATTAATGGACGGCGACCACAGCATTGAACACTGTGCCGAAGCCACTGAAATGGTGATGCACGAACTATTTCGTGCTTTATTTGTTCATCAAGTGGAACTGGAACACATCATTCTGAAACCCAGTATGATTACCTGTGGAAAATCCGTCGCAGCATTCAGCTCGCCTGAAGACATTGCCGATTACACCATCAACGTGTTTCGAAATACGGTTCCCGCGGCCGTGCCTGCCATTAACTTTTTATCTGGAGGCCAGTCGCCCGTACAAGCCACCGCCAATCTAAATGCCATCAATAGCACGGGCTACCAGCCATGGACATTGAGCTTTTCTTACGGACGTGCATTGCAAGAAGACTGCTTGACTGCATGGGCAGGTAAACCGGCCAACGTAGAAGAGGCGCAACGTGTTCTGCTTAATCGTGCTCGTTTGAATAGCCTGGCTTGTTTCGGTGAGTATTTACCGGATATGAAATAATTTTTGGGTAGAAAAGCATGAGGCCTTTTTCATGCTTTTCTACCCAAATTCAATTCACGAACATGATGCGTAATGAATAGCTACCTCATCCAATGCCTGCTTCACAGACTCTAGCGAGAAGCCTAAGTCAGTTGCAGAACTTAAGATCCCACAGGCACCTTGTTCAAAGGTAGAATACGGCGTCCAATAATCCATATTGGCTTTCACCATCACTTGAAATGCTTTTCGCACGTCCCAATTGGGTTGATGCGCCAAAATATAAAACAATCGATTATAAACACCACTGGAGTAATGCACATCCATGCCCTTTCGATACTGATCAGCTCTATCAATCGACCACCCATCTCGGCTCGGCTTGTCCATGTATCGCAAGGCCTTATAACCGCTGGATTCTTTCATGATTTCACTACCAATTTCCCAGCTGCTTTTGCCTAAGGAATAAAATTCCGCCGCTTGTGCTGCCATATCAGAAAACGATTCGTTCATGCCACCAGATTGGCCCACATAATTAAGATCAGCATGCTGCTCGGTAAAACCATGGCTGATTTCGTGCGCGCCTACACTTAACGAAACCAATGGGTACATCATGCTTCCGCCATCACCGAAGGTCATTTGCTTGCCATCCCAAAATGCATTTTCATACCCCTGGCCATAATGCACGCGCATAACCAATTTCATCGGTTTGGTCTTGCCCATTAATACATCCACGCCATACCACGCGTTATACATTTTTTTAATCACCGAACCAATATAAAGCGCGTCGTTCGTGGGCGAATACGCACCATTCATATGATCATACCCATCACTCTGATAGCCCGTCCAATACAGCGCGTTTTCATCAAGAGACGCTTCTTCACAACCAAAGACCATGGCCTTATTTAATTGCGAATACCCGTGCTCCATATCAACCACACTGACCTCATCATTTTGCATATAACAAAGACCGGTCGCTTCATCACGACTTAAATCAAGCAATGGAAAATTCACACCGAATTGATACGATCCTATCCGTTCATTGCCACCATACCCACGCCCTTTGACCGGTTTGCGGCTGGTTTTTACATCGTTCCACGCCAAAAACACGTGCATTGTATTGGCATCCATAATAGCCGTTGGGCGTTCAGGAATTCCATCATCCGACTCCACCAGGACGCTGACTTGATAGGCCCAAAACGCATGCTGTTGCTCATCCACGTACACCATCGGTGTCACGTGTTCTTCACGCATGGATTTTGAAGCGAATTGCGCTTTGAATTGCTGTAAAACCGAGTCTGCATTTTGAATGAATAACGGCGAAGGTTGGCCCAAATCAGATGACAACCCTTCATACAAGTCACCACTCACCGTCGCGAGCGACGCGGCTGAATGCAGCCCTGTTTTCATGTGGTCATGACGATGCACAATGGCGTACCCACCAAACACTGGAAATCCTGCGTAGTGCTGTTGCATCCGCACATGTGTTGCCTTGTTTTTATCGGTGTGTTGACTCACAAATTCAAACGAATCAGCCTGAACGCCCGTGCCTTTCCGGGCCTTCATCAACGCCAAGTGGGCCGTCCGTTGCAATTGAAGCAGGGATAGGGTGTGAAGAGAAATATGCGTTGCCGCTTGAAGCGGGGGGGTCGCTAAAAGCGCTACAATCAAGATAGGTGCTGACCAATACGCAGAATTCTGCATGATATTTCCTTTTATACGTGATAAGCGTCCATAGGCAATGCGCCATACGATGCTTATCTTATCAGTTGGATTTGTTGCGTGCACGGTTTCCATCAATGCACACAAAGAATGAGCGAACTTTAAATCAATCTGCACTAAATAGTCAAGTATGGCGTTTGGACAAAAAAACATGAGCCCCTTTGCATGCTTTTTGTCCAAAACCCCGATGATTCAAGCCGCCTGCGGCATCATCAGTCGATCGCAATCGAGCATCGAATCCGTTGTGGTGGCTCGGACTGGAGCAAAAAATCCAAAAACCGATTTTGGTTGAGGCTCGTCTAATTTAAACCGATGGGTTTGTTGCCTTTTGATCGAGGCCACTTCAACAAAAGATAACGACCGCATTTTTCCCTGAAAACCCAAGTCGTATTTTTTATTTAAACGCCCTTTTAGCACGTCTTCTGACTCGCAAGGACCTTCTGCCTGGATTTTATCCCACAACGTAGACAACAGCATGCCTTTTTGATGAGCAGATGCCTCTTCTTTTGTGAAAATCAACCGTTCAATGCTTCGTTCGCAGCGTGCAGCCAAGGTATCGGTGGGAAGAGGGGCAGGCGCTGGCAAAAAAATGGTGGCATACGTGCTCATCATGAAAGCATAAACGTGAGTAGCCAGAGCCTGCGTTGATTGCGTAAGTTGCGTGCACGCAATGTCTAAAGCATAGATTGGAACCAAAGGTTCCAGCATATGCAGTACCATCAAGTCGATAAGTCCCGAACCCAGTGGAATACCCAGTATCGCCAAAAGATTGTTCAGTACTCCGAAGAAGGCCGATGACGCAACAAACGCAGCGCCAAACAGTGCGACTTCAGCTGACACAATCAGGAATAAAAAAGAATACAAAGTGAGCACTATAAATAAGCTCAGGCACAAGATAAGGCTAACAAGAGCCAAAATCAAGGCTCCACACTTCAGAAAAAACCACATCGATGTCAACGCAGCCTGGATTATTTTTTGAATCGATTGAATCCATTGCGCGCTGGTTTTAAATTCCAACGAATGCGCTCGATGATGTTGAACCAACGCCATGTACCAATCAGGGGTCCGTGCTAAAAAACCCACAGGCGTCGCTGCATGCAAATCCGTATCCACACCCGGAACCGCTTGTGCGCGAAGCCGGGCGGCCCAATAGCCACCCGGCTGCCGCCAGTGACAATGATGTACAACCAACGCTCCATGAAACGACTCCAGCTGTTCACAATATGGCAATGACGACTGACGGTTTCGCTTCCTATAATGAACAGCCCGAATCAAGTCTTCTGGTGTGATGTGTTGCGCCAACAGAGCCAATTTCAACGGGCCGACAACGTCAAGACGACAGAGCGCATCCAGAGCAGCCATTTGTTGAATATCCTTCAATCGTTCCAAAATAAGGTCAGGATGACCCCATGCAGACTCACCGCTCCGGTTAAATTCAGGCAGAACAAGCCCGTCAGGCCGATTTTTTTTAAGACGGTTGTAAATCTGTGTAATGCGCAATTGGTATGGCGTCAAGGGTTCGAGGGACTCTAACGCTCCAAATGTGCCATATGAGCGCTCCAATTGAGCCAGTCCCTTTTCAATCAAAGAGGCGTTTTTCTGCAAATCATTCGAAGCAAAGCACAATGCGAAACCATTTTGCTCAATCGCATCTTGAACAACACCCTGATTCTTCCGAATAGATAAAGGCATTTGCTTTAACAAAACGCCATTTCGCTTGACCAAGGCTTTTGCTACGAGAGGATGGCTTAAGACCGAGTCAGAAAATAAAGAGAGATCGTCACATGATCCGTTTAAAAACACAAACAAGGAATCAATGATCCGATCAATTTGGTCCGCATCACGCGCATTCATCGCGACTAGCAACCTCGTATTCACGGCCGTGATTGCCGCATCGACAAACAGACCATTGATACGCAAAGCATCTGGCAGAACCGAAAGAATCCTTATTTGCGCCGAAACGCGCGACAAGACAAGCTGTGGGTATTGCAACAACACCGTCTGGTGTTGAAGAAGTACGTCCGCCCAATCCTCAGACACGCAGTCAAGGGCTTTTCTCACAGCCATTACGTCTTGCATCGATACACCAACATGCCAGGTTGGCAATGAGGGCACGTCGGCATCAACCGGCAATGCATGCAAGGCAGATAAAGACACATAATACCCATTTTGCAACAGTTTTTTCTTCACGAGCGTTTGTAAGCCGTCAATAAAATCCGCTTTCTTTTTAAACTTAAGGTGCGTTTCATCGGATTCATCTCGTAAATCATCCATGATGGCATCGAATGATTTGCTGTCAAAAAAACGACTTAGTTCGGGCAGCAGCGCATCCGGAATAAGAAGCCCATTCTGCTCCCAGTCTGTCATACTCATCGCATGTGCTTTCAAAAAATCCGTGAATTCATTCAGTAATTGCTGTGCTAAATCACCCGCCGCATGGGCTTCAAATTCACGATAAGCGGCAGGGGAATGAGTATTGAAGTAAGCGGTAATCGCTGCTATTTTATCTGGCGTAAGATACGCATCGTTTAGCTCCGCTTCAGACTGAATGCCCATCTGTTTCGCTTCAGCCAAGGCTTTCATGGTTTTGTTCGTATGAATACTGTACGAATCAGCAATCAGATGGACTTGGTTGTACTGCTCAGCCAATCGTTCTAAACAATGGTAGCGCATTTGAGACAAATGACCATCAATCCAATGGGTATCTCGTCGATACGACGCCAATGCCAATTCAAACCGTTCTTGTTTTCCCGTTTCACAGCCCACTCCCATCCCATCTAAAACCTGCTGTTTCAATGCGCGCTTTTCAGCATCATTCAATTTATACAATGCGTCGGTGGTCGTGTAGATAAAATAAAATTGTTCGAAATAATTCAGGCAATTCGCAAGGCTTATCGTGTTCGAGGACTCAATTGTATTGAGCCGTGCTTGCAAAAAGTCAAATACAACCGGCCCTTCTGCTGGAAATAAACGAGAAAACGCCTCCATTAAATGGGCCCATTTCGCTCGATTATCCAATCCATGATACGTCGGCCACAACGCACGGATATAGCGTTGCTTCTGTTCGTCATACTGCGTACGATCGACGGTTTGATACAATTTTTGTGTCGGTAACATGAACGACCTCTTTAGATTAAATGACAGCGTAAAGACTGACCCTCGTCGCAAGCGCCTCGCTATGACGGACTAGTCGCTATATTACAACGACCAATTTGCCCTCATTTTACGCACAAAGAGAATATAATGCAAACCAATTGACGCGGGTCCGAGGGGGAGTCTAGACATCTTCATGAAATTAAGGCAAAATCGCCAAAATATTGTACTGAATCCGCGGCTTTATGAAAAAAATCCTGGTTCTGCATGGGCCCAATTTAAACTTGCTCGGATTGCGCGAGCCGTCTATATATGGGCTGTCATCCTTGGCAGCGCTCGATGAATCACTCGAAAAAAAAGCATCGTCTGCAGGCGTTCACTTAACGACGTTACAAAGCAATAGTGAGTCCAGCCTCATTCATGCGATTCATCAAGCAGCCATTGATCGCGTTCAATTTTTCATCTTAAATTTAGCCGCCTTTACACACACCAGCATTGCCCTACGCGATGCCATTTTGGCCGTGAACATCCCTTTTATTGAAGTTCATATTAGCAATATTTACGCCCGTGAATCCTATCGTCAATCATCTTATTTTTCTGATATTGCGGCAGGTGTAATCAGCGGTCTAGGCACAGAGGGGTACCTGTTCGCACTACAGGCCATTCTTAATCAATTAACGTAAGAGAGCAGACAGCGATGGATATTCGAAAAATCAGAAAATTAATTGAGCTATTAGAAGAAACAGGTATCTCAGAAATTGAAATCAAAGAAGGCGAAGAGTCGTTGCGTCTAAGCCGCCATAGCCAAAGGGCTGAGCCGCCTGTACAAAGGCACGCCCCAGCAACACAGCAGGTGCCTCATTATGCCCCTGAACTGACTCCGGCCCCAACGGCAGCACCAGAACCCGTTTCATTGGCTCATCACGTCAAGTCACCCATGGTTGGCACGTTGTACACCTCTCCGTCTCCTGACACCCCCACGTTTGTTACGATCGGCACACACGTCAAAGTCGGCG
>JAOAUO010000004.1 GCA_030157565.1 Legionellaceae bacterium | reverse complement strand
GTCCAAGCCGATTCAATCATATCCAGCTTTTTTGAAGCAATCCCCGGGACCTCCGTTAAACGATGAATGTTGGATTCAAAGATTTCCAGAGTATCTTGTTTGAAATATTTGACAATTTTTTTTGCCGTTTTAGGTCCTACTCCCTTTATCAGGCCAGAACCTAAATATTTTTCAATTGATGCGGTTGTGGCTGGTTTTTTTTCAATGGCTTTCATGGCTTTGAATTGACGGCCGTATTTTCCATCAATAGTCCATGCACCAATAAACTCCATTGTGGCACCAGCGAAAACCTTGGTTTGATGAACGGTGACGGTCTCTTGTTGTTGCGGCGCGTTGAGTGGGTGCACTCGAAGGACAGACCAACCGGTGGTTTGATTATGGTAGGTTACTTTGCTAACAATACCGTTTAGTATTTCATCTATTGTTTTCATTAATGAACTGATTTTAACACACACTTAACGGTGGCTCAATCAAGGTTCTGTCGCAAAAACGTTCATGAACGATATTCGGATTGAAGTAAAGACGCGGACCTGCGGCATGGTTATCATCGATTGATCGTTAGCTTTAAAGAAAAAGAATCTTGTATCGCGCTATTTTTACCATGAATGATGTTTCGACCGGTCAATATATTGATATTTTTATTTTGTGTAAAAACGTGCGCAAAACTGCCATCAATAATCATGTTTTTATGGATTTCATAACCTATCGCCGCCCCTAGGGTCATGCTATCACCATTTGATATCTGGTAATGTCCTCTATCAGGCGCTTGATTGTAATTACCTGCCACTCTGATGATCCATTTTGGCGTGATGCGATAGTGATTTCCCACTGTAAAAAGCCACGTATCATGTAAATGATACGGAACACTCGCATTCACAATCATGGGCTGAGAGCCTATTTTTGCGGCTATACCATACATGTTCATTTCATTGAATATACTCCATTGGATGCGTTGAACCGTACCAATAAATCCCAGAGAATCGGTTACGAACTGGTTAATGGACAAGACACTTCTGGCAGGCGTCCAAAAAGTAAAGTGATAATCATTGGAAATGACTTTAGGGTTTCCGTCAAGAACACTGCTTCCACTGAGTCGATACGTAATGGAACTCCGGTAATTAAATCCAATGACTGTTGAGTGGCTTGGCGTTAATAAAAAACCTGCATTTGCTCCTAAACCATGACCATTCGATTCATTGTGACTGTGAGCATCCGGGATATTTAAACTGGGAAGCCCAGACATGGGCTCTGAAAGAAACCTGGCATAGGATAAGGTGACTCCGGCACCTAATGAAACAAACTCATTTAACTTAAACCCTAGTGCAGGAACTAAATCAATGTCTTGCGTGTTATTGTTGGATTGAACATAACGTAGAATGGAATCCTCTTCTATATTCCTGTTAAAAAAATTAGATACAACAGCCAATCCAAATGTGGCTTTATTTGTAGTTGGTACGCCTAAGTAAACAGAAGGTAACACATAATGTGTTTGATCAGCCGAACGGCCCACTTGAGTAAACCCGGTTATGGATTGTATCGATTCCCCGGTAAAATGAGTGCGTGAAGAGGCCAGCGTTCCAAGCGCTATAATTTGGACCGTTTTTAACTGTGTTAACGAGGCTGGATTATAATAAGCGGCCGTCGCATCATTGATGACGGCGGCTCCTAGCGTTGATTCGATAAACGATGCATGAAGTGTGAAGGGAAAGAATAACCACGAAAAAAGAAACCATCGCGTGTTTATAATCCATACGAATGTTCTTCGTTTACACCTGTAAATCATTATAATAAACGTCCATAATAAGCCATTCTTGCTCATATCACTGTTAATTCGGGTTTCCCGCTCTGATTTTTATACATGGCATGACAACCGTCTTGTGAACGCACACAGAACCAGCTAATGACTCCCGCACTGTTTGTCCGACGACGCAAGTGGCCTATCTGACAGACAGGGCATGGATAAGCTGGCGCCAATCCCAAATCTGAAGTCTTCGCATGATTGACAAACTTGGCCACAAATTCGCTTTGCTTCTTTAAAAACTGCTCCATTGTAAATCGCCCTTCGGCGATACCATCCAACAGTTGCTCAAACAATCCGGTTAATCCTGGGCTTTTCACAGAATTAGGCAGTGCCGCAATCAGACACCTGCCGGCATTCGTACTGATGATTTGCTTGCCTTTCTCTGCAATAAACATTCGCTTTTTCAAGGTTTCAATGATCCCTGCACGCGTCGCTTCAGTACCAATGCCCGCCGTTTCTTTTAATCGTTTTTTAAGCTCAGGGTCGTCCACCAGGTTGTGAATATTAGTCATGGCTTGTATGAGTGTGCCTTCCGTATAACGAGCGGGTGGCGTTGTTTTTTTGAACTCAACCTTGGCGTCCGTGCATTCAACCGACTCCCCTTTTTTGACTAAAGGCAACGTTTGCTTCTCTGCCTTGTCCTTCGCTCCCGAAGTCGACTCCCCATCCATTGCCCCGTAAACGATTTTCCAACCCGCTAATAAGGGAACTTTACCGCTTGCTGTAAATGTTTCACCTTCTAAATTTAAAACAATACTGGTCTCGCAATAGGTATACGCAGGAAAAAACTGCGCCAAGTATGCGCGCACAATGAAGTCGAAGACTTGTTTTTGTTTTCCAGACAAATGGGCACGATGCCCCGTCGGGATAATCGCGTGGTGAGCGGTGATTTTCTTATCGTTCCAAGCCATCGATTTTAAATCGGTGTCAGCCTGTTTGACTAATTCCTCATACTCAGCAGGTAACGAAGCGACTATTTTAGATGCATCTCCAAATTGACTTTCTGGTAAATACTGACAGTCTGTCCGTGGATACGTTGTTAATTTTGATTCATATAACGATTGTGCAATATCAACCACTTCCTGCGCGCCTAACCCCAGCTTTTTATTCGCCATGGCTTGTAGTGTTGATAAAGAAAATGGCAGTGGAGCCGCTTGCTTCTTTTTAGCCGCCACAAAGCTCACGACACGTCCCGCTTTACCCGTTGTTTTAGCCGCCATTTCCTCAGCAATCGTTTGATCAATCACGCGACCGGACTCATCAACGGGTACCTCTTCAGATGGCTTCCAACGCGCGATGAAACGCCCGTTAGTGGCCTGAATGGTTGCAACCACCGCATAAAAATCACGCGGATTGAAGTGATCAATGCTTAAATCACGATTCACCACCAGCGCAAGCGTCGGTGTTTGGACTCGACCAATGGACAAAACCCCTTGATAGCCACCTTTTTGTCCAGCCAGGGTGTACGCTCGCGTCAGGTTCATTCCAACCAACCAATCCCCCCGCTGCCTGGCTTCGGCGCTGGCTTTAAGGTTGGCATAATTCGTATTGTCTTTCAGATTAGAAAGGGCTTTTCGCACGTTACTCTCATCCAACGCGGATAGCCAAATTCGTTGCACAGGTTTCGTGTTACCTAAATGCTCCAATAGTTCATCAACTAACAGTTGACCTTCGCGATCCGGATCGCCTGCATGAACGACCACGTCGCACTTCGCTAAGAGTAATTTAATCGCGTTGATTTGTACTTTAGCAGACTCTCTTGGCAGTAGACGCCAATTGGCCGGAACAATGGGTAGAGTATGAAATGACCAGCGTTTATAAGCCGCGTTATAGTCATCCGGTTCCGCCATTTCCAATAAATGTCCAAAACACCAGCTCACGACATCATCGCCGGCAACAATATGTGTAGCGCTTCTTCCTTGCCCACCTTGTGGCGTGCCTTTTACTGGAAGATACTGAGCTATGGCACGACCCAGTGATGGTTTTTCGGCGATAAACAAACGCACTAGCAATACCCCTTAATCATTCGAGTTTGGACGAAACCACATCCAAAAACACGCCTGTCGTTTCGTCCAAATATAATCTGCGCCTCAATCTTTATTGTTTTGTAACTGCTCACCCCTATTATCCGCTACGCGGCTAACAGGGGTGAACGAAAGC
>JAOAUO010000003.1 GCA_030157565.1 Legionellaceae bacterium | reverse complement strand
TATATTTGGACGAAATGGCATGCGTGTTTTTGCATGTCGTTTCGTCCAAACTCCAAGACAAGATCCAAACAACATGGGGGTTCGTGATGACTGACCGTACCAAATTGTCCCTGCATTGCGCTCAAATCACGCCCGTCGATCAATCCGCTATTCGTATAAAAAACGGTCTGAAGCGGTTTAAGCGCGGTCTTTGTTTATTCCTCTCTTTAACACTCCCAACGCATGCATTGGCATTTTCACCTTATTCAAACAATGAGCTCGACCAGTTAGAAAAAGAATTCATTCAGCAAATCAATCAATCAAACAGCGTGATTCGAACCCCATTGGCCAACCAATACATTAACCATTTAGCCAAAACACTGGCGCTTCATGGGCAAATTAACACCCCTTATTTTTTCATTGTAAAATCCAATCAAATCAATGCGTTTGCGGGCCCTGGTGGGTATATTGGCGTCAACACGCAGCTCATTTTGGTGTCAGACAACGAAAGTGAACTGGCCGCGGTGATGGCGCATGAAATGGCGCACGTGCGCCAGCACCACCTCTATCGGATGATTGAACACGAAAAACAAATGCACGTGCCCATGTTAGCTAGCATGCTGGCATCCATTGCGCTCGGCGTCATTAACCCAGCATTAGGCAGCGGCGCGCTCATGGGGTCTTTAACCGGTTTTGCACAAGACAACATCAATTATGTGCGTTCCAATGAAAAAGAAGCCGATCGCATTGGCATTGATATGCTGATTAAATCAGGGCTTGATCCGCGCGGCATGGCTGCATTTTTCAAAAAAATGCAGCAAAGTACTCGCTATTATTACTCCGACAATGTGCCGGCTATTTTACGGACACATCCCATGGATGACGACCGAATTGCCGAAGCGGAAAATCGGAGCTTGCATCTCATCAAAAAAAATTACCCTGATAATCTAGATTACCACTTATTCAAAGAATTGATTCGAAACTTAGTCACAGAAGACAGTCAATCGCTGTTAAGCTACTATCAACACGAGTGCACGAAACACAACACCCCCACCGCCTGTCAATATGGACTTGTCTTGACGCATTTAAGCACCGAGCAATTTCAACCCGCAAAAGCCGAAGCCCTTGCATTATTAAATCAAGATCATGACAATTTATTTTTTCAAATCGCCATGGCACAAGCACAAGCAGGAAACCAAGAATACCCTCAGGCCATCACCCGATTAAAAGAATTGCAAGAAAATTACCCCAATAACTATGCGGCGATGATTGAATATGCGAGCATCCTGATGGACGCAAACAAACCCGAGTTGGCCGTCAGTGTACTGCTGAAAGGCAGTCGACAATTTAAAAATGATGTGCCCATCTGCCAGCAATTGGCCCGTGCACAAGCCAATAGCCATCACAAAGATTACGCTTACTTCACGCTAGCCCAATGCCACATGCTCCAAGGTGAGCACCGTGCCGCGATGAGTCGATTAAAATTAGCCAAGACTTTGGCCAGTAAAGATCACTTATTGCTAGCCAGGATTAGCGCAAAAATGGATGAAATCAAGATGTTATCGGCAAAGGATTAGTACATTTGGACATTGGACAAAAGAATATAAAAAAAGACTCATGTCCTTCTGTCCATGATAATGGGTTGATTGGCCCATAGAGCCCCGAATCGAGTTCACTTAAAAATATGATTAGGGTTCTTTTGATCGCAATCATGACCACTCGTACATTCATCCCCACAACATGTTCCGCTTAAACATGAACTATCATTATTATGAGAGTAGCAACGGTCACCATTACCCGCTTTGCATGCCCCCTCTGAGCAGAAAAGGCCCTGATTGCAATCAGATTGTTGATGACAAGGAGCTAGCAGGCCTCCACTATCAGCTTGAGCTACGCTAGAAATAACACTCACCAATAACCCCAGCGCTAGAATTCTTCCCCAAAAATACGTGGTTTGACTTTTTTTGTTAGACATAAACATGATTTGTACTCCTTAAAGTTAAGTTTTACTTCTCACCATGCTCTCCTACACAACTTTTAGCGCGGTTTTTGAACACGCAACTCTTCGGTAACGCATTCATTTCGTTGGAGATATTTTCATGCTTTTCTCTCCAAACTCACATACATATTCTCTCACTATATTTATAGCCGTAGATTGGCGGTTTAGCCAGTAAAAATTGAGCCCGATTGAGCAGAAAAAAAATTGAGCCGAACGAGGCCGTCAACACTAAGTTATTAGAACTCGCGAACAGATTCAGTTCAGCCCACGAGATTTTCAACTGAAATGATCAGTATCAAAAAGAAAACGACCTTTTTTTGAAGGTATCGCCTGTTTCGTTACGTCGATTTATGGTGATAAGAAATTGGCTTCCTCATGATGAACAAGCATTCTCAAAACAGTACGATAGCCCATTCGTCGTCGAACAACAATGCTCACTCTCACACTCATTTGAATTCGAACAACGCGCCCCATCCGGCTTTCCAGTACTCTTCACAGAAGAAGACAGATAAACGCTAGGCTCTCTATGGTTAACATCGAACTGAAATTTCCCGATTCCAGCTTGAGCTACGCTAGAAATAACGCCCACCAACAAACCCAGCGCTAACGTTGTTCCCCAATGATACGTTTGACTTTTTTTATTAAGCATCGACATGATTGCTCCTCATTAAAGTTAAGCTTCTCTTCTCGCCATGCTCTCCTGCGCAACCGTACATGCGGTGTTCTTACACACACGGCTCTTCGGTCAGGCGTTCATTTCGTTGGAGATATTTCCATGCTTTACACTCTCCAAACGCACATACACATCCTCTGATTATATTTATAGCTGTAGATTGGATGTTTGGCCAGTAAAATACATGGTGTTATAAAAAAAACCAGTTAAAAATCTAAACATAGATTGATACCATGCCATTCCATTTTTAAGTGAAGATCGAGTCCGGAATAACGTCCCTATTGACTGAGCGTGGGCTATGCATGCTCGTAACGATTAAGAAATAAATATCCAGGTAGCCCCATATGAATTCAATACAATCCATTTTCGACATCATGATGAAGTTAGATGCCAAGAAAACAAAAGTCCCTGATATCGTTTTGGAAAAATTTTCAATTGACCCTGAAACGGTGTTGGAATGTCTGGATTATTTTGAAGGCATCATCCAGAAGACTGCATAGAGAGAGCTCAGTGTATTGAATGAATGGTTTGAGCGCATGGGTTCCGCATCAAAAACCCATGGTTAAATAAGCAAATATAGTTAAATAACTAGAACAAAATTTGTCGTCCCCGCGAAGGCGGGGATCCATCTCAACGCGACTTCAATGCCATTTGATCAATAGATCCCCGCCTTCGCGGGGACGACAATTAGTGATAGATATTGAATGATGCCTGCTTACTCTGAACACTCGAAGTCTCGATGAGCTGATTATATTTGGACAGAACAGCATGAGGCCTTTTTCATGCTTTTTTGTCCAAACTCAAAAAATAGGCATACAGATCGTCGTAACCACCGATATGTGTTTCATCAAAAAATATCTGTGGCACAGTCCGTCGTCCGGAACGTTCGATCATTTTCTCACGTTCGTCTTCATCTAAATCAACACGTATTTCTGTGTATGATAACCCCTTTTTCTGCAGTAGTTTTTTAGCCATAGTACAATATGGACAAGTATTGGTTGTATAAATGAGTATATTTTTCATAAAGCCCCTATTATTTAAACGTTAATGATTCATAATGGGCGTTTGGATGAAACGATCGGCGTTCATCACCTTCACCCAGGCCGCAACAAAATCTTGCACGAATTTTTCTTGGTTATCATCCTGAGCATAAACTTCAGCATAGGCACGAAGAATCGAATGAGAGCCAAAAACCAGATCCACTCGGGTTGCAGTCCATTTGACTTGGCCTGTTTTACGATCACAGACCTCATATAAATGCTTGCTGATGGGTTTCCATGTGTTGGCCATGTCCGTCAGGTTGACGAAGAAATCATTGCTCAGAACGCCCTCGCGC
>JAOAUO010000002.1 GCA_030157565.1 Legionellaceae bacterium | reverse complement strand
TTTGCAAGAGATCCAATAATAGTGTTTGTTTCTCGTGAATTTGTGCTGGACCATCCAAATGCTGCAGAGAACAACCGCCACACATTGCATAATGCGGACAATGTGGCTCAACACGCTGATGCGACGCGTCGAGAATGGACACAACCACCCCTTCATCATAGTCGCGTTTTTTTGAAGTGTATTGAAACGTCACGGTTTCTTGAGGCAGGGCGCCGTTGATGAACGTGGTTTTGCCATCAATGCGTGCTATGCCACGTCCATCATGGCTGAATTTTTCAATGGAGGTGGTGACTGGTATTTTTGAAACCGCTGGTCGACGTCGTTTACTCATGGGTTACATCTCTCGATTTTTTTAGATTGTTTGGAGTTTCGACAAAACGACATGCAAAACACGCATGTCATTTCGTCCAAATGTAATCAGCGCCTCAATCATTAGAGAGCTCCGTGTATTTATTCGTGCGCTAACGTGTATCCGTTACAATGACGTAACATACGCATCAACTTCTGGCACGGAGAGCTCCACAAAGTCACCGCGATCAAGCGAGCGTGGCAAAAGAAACGGACCGTAGCGAACACGAACCAATCGGCTGACTTCCACACCTTGTGATTGCCATAAGCGACGCACTTCGCGATTTTTTCCTTCACTCAAGACCACATGGTACCAACTGTTGGTGCCTTCGCCCCCCTTGAATTCAATGCGTTTGAATTTAGCCATGCCATCGTCAAACGGCACGCCCGCCAATAACGCTTTAATCACGTCTGGACTCACTTGCCCATACACACGGACCGCGTATTCACGTTCCAATTCATATTTAGGGTGCATCAGCCGATTGGCCAACTCGCCATTATTGGTAAAAATTAACAACCCAGATGTATTGATATCCAACCGCCCTACTTGCACCCAACGGCCTTGTTTTAAATGAGGCAAATGATCAAACACGGTGCGACTGTGTTTCGGATCGCTCCGGCTAGAAATCTCGCCGACCGGTTTGTAATACAGCAATATTCGCGTTTTATAGACGATTTTCAATGGATTATCAATAATCCGTCCTTTCACACTAATTTTATCATCCGACGTGGCTGAATCACCCAGTTTGGAGGGTTGTCCATTCACGTGAATCAAACCGGCTTCAATCCAGCGCTCCATTTCGCGCCGAGAGCCGAATCCGGCTTGGCTTAATAATTTCTGTAACCGTTCACTGCTCATATTAATGGGCTCCTTATATTTGCATGACATGACAGGCGTGTTTTTGCATGTCATGTCATGCAAACTTCAATTAATAGTCTAAACCCATGGCTTCACGTACATGCGTTAACGTTTTATTCGCCTCATCCCGTGCCTGCTCACTGCCTTCGGCCACAATGCGCTTCACCGCACCTAAATCAGCTTCATATTCACGCATAGCGAATTGAATGGGCTTTAGCTCCTGATGAATGGCGTCAATGATGGGCCGTTTGCAATCAAGACAACCAATACCGGCTGTTCGGCATCCCGTTTGTACCCAGTCTTTCACCACGGTATCCGAGTACACTTGATGCAGTTGCCATACAGGGCATTTGCTAGGCTCACCGGGGTCTGTGCGTTTAACACGCGCAGGATCGGTTTGCATGGTCCGTATTTTTTTCTCAACGACATCCGGCTCATCGCGCAAATTAATGGTATTCTGATACGACTTAGACATTTTCTGTCCATCAAGCCCCGGCATTTTAGCATGTTCTGTGAGCAATGCTTGCGGTTCGGGCAAAATGATTTTTCCAGACCCATCCAAGTAGCCCAATAAACGTTCCTTATCACCCATGGATAAGTTGTGTTGGCTGGTCAATAATGCTCGCGCGGTGTTTAATGAATCATGGCACCCTTCTTGCTGAAATGCGCGTCTAAGCTGCACATACAGTGCGCCGTTTTTCTTCCCCATTTTTTTAATGGCTTCTTGTGCCAAACTTTCAAAATTGGGTTCTCGGCTATACAGATGATTAAACCGCCGGGCTACTTCTCGAATCAATTCAATATGTGCCACCTGATCTTCTCCCACCGGAACAAAATCAGCTTTGTAGAGCAACACGTCGGCACTTTGTAACAACGGATATCCAAGGAATCCATACGTGGACAAGTCTTTTTCATGCAACTTGATTTGTTGATCTTTATACGTGGGCACTCGCTCAAGCCAGCCCATTGGCGTGATCATGGAGAGCAACAAATGGAGCTCTGCATGCTCAGGAACCCAGGACTGGATAAATAAACGCGATAAACTGGGATTCACCCCACAGGCCAACCAATCCACCACCATGTTCCAGAGGTTCTGTTCAATCGTGCGTGATTCATCATAGTGCGTGGTTAAACCATGCCAATCCGCCACAAAAAAATAGCAATCATATTGATGTTGTAGCTTAACCCAATTTTTAAGAACCCCATGATAATGCCCCAGGTGCAGCGCACCACTCGCACGCATTCCTGAAACAACTCGCTTGTTATGACTAAAAACCGACATCAAAATCCTCTTCAATATAAAACTACCGGAACGGCTCCGGATCCCCTTTTCCCTCACGCAACACAACCGGGTACTCGCCCGTCAAATCAACGACCGTGGTGGGTTCATGACCGCAATGCCCTCCATCAATGGTTAAATCCACGTGATGACCCAATAAATCCCGAATGGCTTCAGGTTCGCTCAAGGGTGCTGTAGCGCCGGGTAAAATCAACGTAGTACTCATCAATGGCGCATCCAGACACTCCAACAAAGACAAGGTGATTGTATTTTCAGGCACGCGCAGGCCTAATGTTTTTCGCTTAGGATGCAACATCAATCGAGGCACTTCATGGGTTGCATTTAAAATGAACGTATATGCGCCCGGAGTAAATGCTTTCAATAGCCTAAAAATAGGGTTGCTGACCTTGGCATAGGTGCTCAACTGTGACAGATCACGGCAGACCAGCGTCATATTATGATCTTTTCCCAATTGCCTCAACCGACGGATTCGCTCCAGGGCTGACTTATTTCCGAGCATGCAGCCCAAGGCGTAACCTGAATCCGTGGGGTATACAATCAAACCGCCTTCTTCAATCACAGTCGCGGCTTGTCGCAGCAGGCGTGCTTGCGGGTTATCGGGATGTATTGCAAAAAATTGGGTCATATTATATCGTCCATTGATGCCATATTGGAGTACAGTTTAACGGCAATAACAACTGACGGCCAAGCCCTGTACGCGAGTGATCATGATGATAGTCCGAACCGGTTGAAGCCAACAGGTTAAAACGCAAACAAATTCCAGCCAATTCAGTGCGTTGAGAGACGGTCATTTCACCCGACACCACTTCAATGCCACACCCACCGGCTTCTTTAAACAGTTCAATTAACGCATGCAGTTTTGAGCGGGTCAATTTATATTTAAGCGGGTGCGCCACCACAGCATGCCCCCCTGCTTGCACAATGCTGTCAACCGCTTCAGGGATACTCGCCCATTCCGTTTGAACATACGCACTATGCCCTCGACCCAGAAAACGTTTAAAAGCGCTCGTCATGTCCACCGCTCGCCCTTCGTTGATGAGGACTTGTGCAAAATGCGGGCGGCCTACACGATCATGCCCGGCAATATCACACGCCTTTTGATAGGCATCCTGCACACCCGATTCAGCCAAGCAGGCTGAAATGGCCTGCGCTCGCACAATGCGACGTTCATTTTGCCGTGAAATCAAGGCACACAAATGCGGATTGTCCGGCATGATGTTTAGGCCAAGAATATGAATGTCGTGTTTTTTCCAGCGCGTACTGAGCTCAATGCCATTGATAATGGTGATGTCCGCATCACGCGCCGCTTCACGCAACGGCAACAATCCGGCCGTGGTGTCATGATCGGTCAACGCTAAAACACGCACACCGGCTTGCAGCGCTTTTTCAAGCAGCACATCTGGACTAAACGCCCCATCAGAAAAATGGCTGTGGCAATGCAAATCAATCATAAATCCATTGGACATGTCGGAGTAAACAAGCGTCAGTATACGTGAAATATTGGAGTTTGGACAAGCGACATGCAAAACCTAAATTGATCGGCAAAAAA
>JAOAUO010000001.1:3896-21852 GCA_030157565.1 Legionellaceae bacterium | reverse complement strand
TCCCATGGTGAGCCCGACAACCACCATGATTTCTTTTGGGTAGCGTAAAAATGTGCGGAACACCGATTCAGTTGGTTTCTTTTTGCCTTCAGCCAGGAAAGACGCGGTTTCTTGCATGCCTAAGCGTAAGTACATGGCGACCAATGCGAGCAGTGCCCCGACAAAAAAAGGAATGCGCCACCCCCAATTTTCCAACTGCTCTGTGGTTAAAAATACTCGCTGGAGTAAAATTAATACAAGGAGCGCTAACAATTGGCCGGCAATAAGGGTCACGTACTGGAAACTCGAAAAAAAGCCCCGACTATTCTTCGATGCCATTTCAGTCAGGTAGGTGGCGGAAGAGGCGTACTCCCCCCCTACGGACAGCCCCTGCAACAGGCGTGCCAAAATGAGCAGAATGGGAGCGGCTATTCCGATGGTTTCATAGCGTGGCGTGCACGCGATGATCAATGAGCCAAAACACATCAATAAAACGGACGTAATCAATGCTTTTTTTCGACCATGACGGTCAGCATAACTACCCATTAACCAGCCGCCAATCGGTCTCATGAAGAAACCCACGGCGAATATGGCTGACGTATTTAACAATTGAGCGGTTAAATCACCATGAGGAAAAAAAGCGTTGGCAAAATAAATGGAAAAAGCGGCATATACATACCAATCGTACCATTCGATCATGTTGCCAATCGAACCCCTGATGATGGAACGAAGGCGTTGTGCCGTGGTGATTTCAATGGTTTTATCTAAGTGATTCATGTTATTTTAATACTCCTAACAAATTGGGAGTTTGGACAAAACGACATGCAAAAACACGCATGTTGTTTCGTCCAAATATAAAGATTGCTTCAATCTTTAGAGGGCTCCGTGTATTGAATAGAGGGTTTGAGCGCGTCTGCTCATCATCGCAAAACCCTTATTAAATACGCTGGTCTTCCTCGATCTCGACAAGCCCATTATATTTAGACAGGAAAGCATGAGGCCCTTTTCATGCTTTCCTGTTCAAACTCCAATATGATGTGATCGGTTAAAAGAGGTTATTCACGCCCAGTGGCGTCAGCATTATCCAGGATATACGATGCCTCCGCTGCTTGCGCTTTCTTCCTGTTTTCTTGCAACTGCTGTTCATTCAGCATCGATTGCCATGTTGCCAAAACCAGCTGCTTGTAACGGCGGCCTTTTGTTACCCACTGCCCCAGGTGTTGTGCAAGCATCGGCAGTTTATTAGGCCCAAAAACCACAAGGGCTACCAATAAGGTTAAGCATAATTCACCGGCGCTCATGAAGGTGTGTCGTCGGTTTCATTCAATGCACGGCGAAAGTTCTTGATTGCATGTCCAATGTCTGTACCGATATGCTTTATTTTTTGAGTCCCAAATAAGGCGACAACGATTAAAAAAATAAGCAATAACGACAAAGGGCTGATCCCACTGAGTCCCATATTAATTCCTCTTGTTCATGATAGCGAAAAAAGCACCCAAAAGGGCCGCCCCAAAGGCAATGACTGCCCATGTCTCATGTGCAATGCCGTTAAAATAACGCATCCCGCCAAAAACCAACAGAGAGGCCAATATCCCCATGCCAAACCCTTTATACGCAGGTCGGCGTGATTGATCGTGCGTATTTTGCGTTTCTTTTGTGTCTAAAGTCAATATTTTCTGTTCTTTGCTTAATCGGAGCAGATCGTTGATAAGGCGCGGCATGTGGGGAAGCTCTTCCATAAAAAAAGGCAAATTGTCCTGCAAGCGCTTGATGAGCATGCGAGGGCCCATCTGATCACGCAACCATTTTTCAAGAAAGGGTTTCGCGGTGGCCCACAGATCAAGGTCTGGATACAGTTGACGACCCAACCCCTCAATTGAAAACAATGTTTTTTGTAGCAAGACCAGTTGCGGTTGCACTTCCATCTGAAATCGTCTAGCCACTTGAAACAGTCTTAATACAACCAAAGCAAAGGAAATGTCTTTGAGGGGTTTTTCAAAAATAGGCTCACACACGGTACGAATAGCGCTTTCAAAATCGTTAACCCGGGTACTGCGTGCGACCCAGCCTGATTCAACATGCAACAGGGCTACACGTCGATAGTCCCGATTAAAAAAAGCGACTAAATTTTCTGCAAGGTAACGTTGATCATGCTCACTGAGCGTACCCACAATGCCAAAATCAATGCAGATATATTGAGGATTATCAGGGTGTAGGCGCGAGACAAATATATTGCCTGGGTGCATATCGGCGTGAAAAAAACAATCGCGAAATACTTGGGAGAAAAAAATTTCAATCCCTCGCTCCGCGAGCTTTTTAATGTCAATCCCGCAGGCATTTAACTGCGAAACATCGGCGACAGGTATGCCATAAATCCGCTCCATCACCAGCACGTTTTCTCGGACATAATCCCAATGAATTTCGGGGATATACAGCAAAGGCGAGTGTTGGAAGTTGCGTCTTAATTGCGCGCCATTGGCCGCTTCTCGTTGCAGATCGAGCTCATCCATCAAGGTTTGCTCAAATTCACGCACGACTTCTTTCGGCTTAAATCGCTTGCTTTCAGACCAATATCGGTCCGCTAGGTTGGCCATGGTGTGCATCAAGCTTAAGTCTTGCTCAATGATTTGATGCATATTTGGGCGCAAAATTTTAACGACGACGTCCTCGCCGCTTTTCAATGTGGCCGCATGAACTTGTGCCATGGAGGCCGAGGCCAGCGCCTGAGGATCAAAATGAGCAAACATTTCAAATGGCGAGCACTTAAATGCGCGTTCGAGAATATTTAATGCCGTTTCACTGGCGAAAGGTGGAACGTTGTCTTGCAATTTACACAATTCCTCTGCAATGTCGGGAGGTAAAATATCCGGCCGCGTAGACAGTGCTTGACCGAACTTAATGAAAATGGGCCCGAGCTCCTCCATGGTTTTCCGAAGCGCTTCACCTCGCGTCAAGGGTACCCGGCGAAACCAATTCCATGGATTGAAATACATAATAAATCGCAATGGCGCGAACAAATGCAACGAAACGATGACTTGATCCAGGCCATTTTTTGCCAACACATGGTTGATGTAAATCAGTCGAAATAATTGTTTAATGGGTTTCATGGCGCGCCATCAGTTGGTTAATATGCGCCGTAAGGCGCTCTGCGCGCAGAGATAACGCATCCACGTCATTGAAAAAATCGTTGATTTCTTCACGCGGTGGAAATAAACGCTGTTCGTCTTGTACATAAGCGGTCAAATTATGGGTCATGGAGGAGCTGACTCGCTGTTTAAACGCCAATCCTTGACGGACAAAGGAACCGATCTGATGCGCGACCACATCGCCTGTAAAATGCGCCAAATGGCCTTCCCAATCAATATCCAGTTCATCAAATAATCGTTTAACGTCCTGCCCTAACGCCACATCTCCTGATATTCGAATGGTGTCATTGAATAATGAGCGAACTTTAGACGCGGGCAATAGGCTGAGACGAATCAAGCCTAAAGGACTGCTGTGGATAATCGTGTCTGGCGGCTCATTGTGATGAGGCAACAATTGCAATTCATTGTGCATAAAACGAATAAAGAAATGCACATTCAACGGGCTAATGATGATTTCCAACACTTTTCCCTGCATGGCTTTCATTTTTTCAAGACTGGAATCATCCAGAGATAAAGCCTGGTTTATCGCTTTTTGCAACGCCATGAGCGAGTATTTTTTGATCATATGATTCTCAATATTTGTAAGCAATGTGCAAGGCTACAATGCCGCCACTTAAATTATAGTAATGACAATCCTCAAAACCCGCTTGCTCAATCATGGATTTCAAGTCTTCCTGAGGCGGGTGCATGCGAATCGATTCTGCTAAATATTGGTAACTGGCTGCATCTTGTGCAAACAATTGACCGACTTTCGGCAATATATTGAAGGAATACCAATCATAAACGGGTTTTAAGCCCGGAAGTGTTGGCGTAGAAAACTCAAGAATCATGACTTTCCCACCGGGTTTGCATACGCGAAACATGGAACACAACGCCGCCTGTTTATCCGTGACATTGCGCAGACCAAACGCCATGGTGATGCAATGAAACGCATCATTAGCAAACGGCAAGGCTTCTGCATTGGCTTGAACATAATCGATATTGCCGAGCAGTCCGTCATCCAGCAGACGGTCTCGCCCCACGGCCAGCATGGCTGCATTGATATCGGCTAAGACAACGTGCCCAGTCTTGCCTACTTTTTTTGATAAAAGGCGCGTTAAATCACCACTGCCACCGGCCAAGTCTAGCACGCTGTGCCCTGGGCGAACCCGGCTCAACTGAATGGTGAATTGTTTCCATAGGCGATGAATACCGCCCGACATGAGGTCATTCATTAAATCATAGTTTTTGGCGACCGAATGAAACACGGCCCTTACTTTTTTTTCTTTCTCATCCCAAGCCACTGATTCAAAACCAAAATGGGTGGCGGGCGGTTTATCAATCATGGCATGCTTTTGGGGTGGTGAATGAATGGGTTATATTAACCGATAGTTCGCGTGCACCACAACCCGGCCCGCTCAATTTTCGAGTAATGAGCCTAACGGACTGGACTTTGTACTTCTGTATTACCTGTTCCATCACCTGTCGCATTGGAGGTGTTTTGATTGGGCGTATTGGGAATCAAGGGGTATGTACCGCTCACGTCTGGTGTGGGCTCTGTATCTAGGCCGGACTGAACATCGGTCATGGAACCTCCTGGGGAGGCATCCGGCCCATATTGGCTCGCGAATTGAACCCGATAGGCCTCTGAGCCGGTTGCCATGCTGAGTAGCAAGATGAGTAACGTGAATCGTGGGTACATAGGACGCTCCAAATTTTTATTTTAAAATCAGATAACACGCCTCTAAATACGCCGTTTCATCGGGCATGTTTTGATTGCGTTGTGCCTGCCAGAGCGCCTCTGCCAAGGGCTGCATGAGCAGATGTTCAACTTCATGCTGATCGGCGTGTTTTTTTATTAACTGCGAATAGATAGAGGCGATTCCCAGCGGCCTTTTTGTGGCCACCTGATCGCGAAGGGTTAAGTGCAATCCCATATGCAAAAAAGGATTGGGCTGGCCTAAATCCGAAAAATAAGCCGATGCTTGTTCAGGATTGCCTGCGTCGAACAGGGCATGGTATTCGGGGTGATCGAGCATGACATCCAGGATTTGTTGCTCGAGTGGCAGCAAGGCTTGCCTTTGTCGGTACTTCTGCCAGGATGAAAAAAATAGTTGTCGCGTATCTTGAACGGTGTCGCCGTAAAACATCATTATCTACCGGTTCATTGAGCCGCGAATAGTTTAACGTATCGTGTAGTCGAGAACAATGCGGGCATTCCTCACCCGCAGGGCGAATACGCTGAATGGTTAAAATAAACAGCATAAAGGTTGACAAGCGTGCGCAACGTATGCCATATTACGTCTGCGAGGTTGGACTTGCTATGTGTCATTCCACTGGGTCAATTGGCGACACACTGATTGGCCCTTTCTAAAAAAACAAAATCTGCTCACTCATTAATCAATAAATCAGACATCATGATGCCAACACCAAATCCCGATGGGAATCAAAATAAAACCACCGATGATCTACAAGCCGTTCTTGATTTTCTTCATGCACCAACACCCGAACCGTGGCTGGAATATGCAGCCCAACAAATACCATTGTTATTAATGGATCATGCGCATTGTGAACGGAAAGCCGCGACAACCGCACTCAATTTTATATCTAAATACGCCAGGCATCAGGAGCTTATCACGGTGATGTCGCCGCTTGCGCGAGAAGAGTTATTACATTTTGAGAAAGTGATTCAGCTACTCAAGGCACGGAACATTCCTTTTGGCCCGCTTAAGCCATCTGGGTATGCGCAACGCCTGCATCAACACGTGTGTAACGATGATTACCTGAAGCATTTATCTGACAAACTCATTATTGGTGCCATGATTGAAGCGCGATCTTGTGAGCGTTTTCATGCGCTGATACCGTGGCTTGAGGATAAAAAACTGGCCAAATTTTACCATTCACTGGTCAACGCCGAAGCCCGGCACTTTCAAGATTATTTACGCTTAGCTAGACTGTATAGCCAGAGTTCCATCGAAGATCGGATCGATTATTTTCTAGATCTTGAGCAAGCACTAATTCGCAGTCCTGACACCGTCTTTCGTTTTCATGGCGGCGTACCATCAGCTAACAAAATTGAGTAGCAGTGCATACCCATGTTCTGTCAACACGGATTCGGGATGAAACTGCAAACCCACAATGGGGTATTCGATATGTTGTATCGCCATGATCACGCCATCTGCCGTTCTGGCGGTCACTTGGAGCACGTCGGGAAGGGTTGACTCGCTTAAAATCAATGAATGGTACCTGCCCGCTTTAAACGGCATTTCAATGCCTTGAAAAATGCCACGCGCGTCATGATAAATCAAGGATGCTTTTCCATGGGTGGGGGTCGGCGCCTTGATAACAGCGCCGCCAAAGGCTTGCCCAATCGCTTGGTGGCCTAAGCAGATGCCTAATATGGGTATTTTGTTGGCGAAATGTTGGATCACATCCAATGTAATGCCGGCTTCGTTTGGTGTACAAGGGCCTGGTGATAAGATGATATGACTTGGATTGAGCTGTTCAATGCCATTTAATGTGATCGCATCATTGCGAATGACCTGAGATGCAAAACCCAGCTGATTGACGTAACGGGCCAAGTTATAAACAAATGAATCATAATTATCGATTAGTAAAATCATTATCACGCCCAGTGCGTTAAAGCACGATGCAATGCCTGTGCTTTTATGAGCGTCTCAAGGTATTCATCCAGCGGTTCAGAATCGGCGACCACAGCCCCGCCTGCCTGGAATGTAATCAAATCATATTTGATGGTGAATGTTCGGATGGCGATGGACAAATCTAAATCGCCGTTAAATCCAATAAATCCAATCGACCCACAATACATTCCGCGTTTTGTGGGTTCTATTTCAGCAATGATTTGCATAGCGCGAACTTTCGGAGCGCCCGTGATGGAGCCGCCTGGAAACGTTGCCAACAACAAATCCACCGCCCCGCATTCAGGCTTTAATTCCCCTGTCACGACGGACACCAGATGATGAACACTGGGATATGTTTCCAGTCCACACAATTGATCCACCCTTACAGAATGTGCTTCGCATACTTTCGATAAATCATTTCGCATCAAATCTACAATCATGATGTTTTCGGCTCGGTCTTTTTCACTGTTACACAGCGCCTCACTCAGCGCCTTATCCACAACAGGGTCTAAATCACGGCGACGTGTGCCCTTGATGGGTCGGGTTTCAACGAAGCCATCCGTTAATTTTAAAAAGCGCTCAGGCGACGCCGATGCCACGATATATTTGCCTAAATTTAAATAGGCCGCAAACGGCGCTGGATTGTTCTGCATGAGTCGCTGATATAAAGCAAACGGTTCGACGGTGGCACCGCGTGTCATGAAACATTGAGAAATGTTCGCTTCAAAGACATCACCGGCATGAATGTATGCTTTCACGCGCTGTACGGCAGCGACGTATGTTTCTGCATTAAACGCGCTGTGTATCGCGTCTTTTTCACAAATGGAGGGCACGATTGCATCGGTTTTTTCTGGAGGATGCTCAATCAAAGAACAAATATGTTCGAGGCGCTGCTGGGCGCGTTGCCGTCTTTTTTTGCTGTTTTTTTCAGGCCAACCGGTCGAAACCACCCAAGCGCGTTGGGTGAGGTGATCAAATGAAATCACAACATCATAAAATCCGACCGCCAAATCAGGAAAAAGCATCTCATCAAACTGTTCAACAGAAATCGATTCAATGTATTGATATAAATCATATGAAAATGCGCCCGCGATACCGCCTTGGAATGGGGGTAAATCGGGTTGAGTGGGTTGCTGATAGTCTGCCAGTAGTTTTTTTAGTAAAAAAAATGGGTTCCCGAGCACGCGTTGGCCATCGTGTTCTATCACTCCATTTTTTGCACTGATCGTCTTGAAGGGCTCGATGGCAATGTATGAATACCGACTCAAGGTGTCGTGTTTGAATGCGCTATAAAATAAGATGGCTCCGGTTTTCTCATGAAACGATTCGAATAAAATGAGCGGTGAGCCATACACTATTTCAGTGCTTAGTATGTTGACCAGGGGGTTCTCCATGCATACGTCATCTCTTAAAATGGATAAAAGCCCATTACAATGGCTTGTCTCGAGAAAACTGTTGCTGACTAAACGCAATGCGAGACGGGATGGATTCACGTCCGAGCGCTGCGTGCGCTTCAATCGCACGGTAACGTTTCAGGCCCCCCTCACGGTTAGCGATTTGGATATTCAAGCCGGGTCTTGCATTGAGTTCTAACATGACCGGTCCTAGATCTTTATCCAATACAATGTCTACGCCTAAATACCCTAATCCCGTTAATTCATAACAGCCGGCCGCAATTTCTAGAATTTTATCCCAGCAAGGAACTTGGATACCCACGATGCCATTCATGGTGTCAGGATGGTAATCAATGGCATCATTGTGAAACACGCCGCCGTGTGTCAGCCCTGTGCTCATGTCAATGCCCACACCGATGGCCCCTTGATGCAAATTGGCTTTCCCACCGGATAAGCGTGTGGGCAGGCGCACCATGGCCATGGCCGGGTAGCCGAGCAAGGTGATAATGCGAATATCGGGTACGCCTTCGTGGCTAACGGCGGCGAATACAGGGTCAACAATGATGCGGCGCTCAATGAGGGCATAATCAGGATGTCCTCCTAGGCTATATGCGCCGGAGAGAAGACAGGACAAATGGTGACTGATTTCAAGACTGGTCAGTAAACGCCCGTTGATCTGGCGATAGCGACCAAACACTTTGTCGGTGATCACAATAATGCCATCGCCTCCCGCACCACACGCAGGCTTTATCACAAAATCAGAGTGGGACTCCAAAATTTGATCAATTTTTTTAATTTGGTGTTCCGTTTCAATGAGTGCATAAAGCGTTGGAACCGCAATGCCCGCTTGCAATGCCAATTGTTTGGTTTTTAATTTATCATCCACCAATGGATAGAGTTTGCGCGGGTTGTAACGCAACACGTAATCACTATTCCGTTGATTAATGCTCAACACGCCGCTTTTACGTAAACGATGGTAAATTTTCCACATTAGCTTTTACCGGCCATTTTATGGGTAGCCAACGCATTGAAACGAACGAGCTCAAATAAACGGTATCCACGGTATTGGCCAAACCACAGGATGACGGACAACAACACCAATAGCAATTCAGGAAAAGCAAAGACCAAGTACTGCAGCGGCGGGTAGTTCATGGCGCCAAAAGAAATAACGGCGGCAACCAAGCTGCCTATACCGGATTTGATGGCCTCAGAGGCCCCTCGTTCATCCCATGTAACGCACATGCGCTCAATGGTCATGGTTAAAATAACCATGGGGAACAGAGCCACGGATAAGCCGGCCTCAAGGCCTAGATTTTGACTGATGACGCTAATAAAGATCATGAGCATGATGACCACGGTGAGAATGGCCGCGAGCCTGGGAACCAGAAGCAAGCGTAGCTGATCTAAATAAAATCGTGCGGCCAAGCCAAACGAGACAATGACGGTAAAAAGGATGATGCCCCAGATCACATGTGTTTCGCGAAAGGCTAATGCGATTAAAACGGGCATGAAGGTCCCAAAGGTCTTCAGCCCGATGAAATTGCGTAGCAGCAAAATAATGAACGCACCGATGGGGACGGTCAGCAAGACTTTATACGTTTCTTGCACGTGAGCCGGTAATTGCAACAATGAAAAGCGCAATAATTGTGATTCGGTTTGAAGACCATGCGTCTTGGCAATACTCAATGCATTGATGGGTGTTGGAGAAACCGTCAACGTGAATTGTGGTTTTTTTCCACCCAATATATCAAACATGGGCTCACTTCCATATTGCCACACCAGAAAATTGGTCGGCAATCCAGCCTCACCTGTGTGTGGATTAATATAAATCCATTCACGGTCATTAAACACGGCCATCAACTCACTGAAATTGGACGTGGTTTTTTGAATCAAGTAAATGCCGTATACGGGCACCGCATTGATTTTCGCTCGATTCAGTACCGTAATGGCGGCATTCACTAAATTGGACTCATTGAAATCGCTACCGACCAGCAATTTGGCGTTCCCATCTTTTTTGTTGAGTTCTCTGATGGCACTTTGTGCGAACGTTTGAATATCCGCAGACGACTCACGCGCTTGCGTGATAATGGAGTCGGCCGCTGTTTTTTTGTTTTCATCTAGAATGGATATTTTCAGTCGAGGCGGTTTGGTTGAATACGCTTCGTGATTCTCCATCTCATGAAAAATGGCGCGATAATACAATGATTGAGGCCCCGTGCTTCGGCGAATGGACCAGACAGCGCGCCGATTATTTCCATTTAAACGGGTTGTAATGCCGTAATGTTGAGCCACAAAATATTCATCCAATATGGCAAAATGAGGCGGCATGTAGGGAATGGTAAAGCTGGCCTTAACCGGCATGTTCTTTTCCGGAACAAAATGTAAATTCGCTTCAATCATCCAGCTATTGACGGTTTCTGTGTCCGTGAGAGGCACATCTAGCACGAAATGGCGATACAAAAAAATCCCTGCTCCGATTAAAAACAAGGCGACGATCAAGCCATATAAATGACGTTTATTGGATTTCATGATTTGCTCGTGACCGTTTTGTTGTTAAGGGTGTATTTTAGGCTAGGATCAACCACGCCATTAAAGGCGATAATGGCTTCGCGACCGAGTAGCAAGGGGTAGATAAACCGTTTGCGGTTCGTGAGGTTCACGCGAATTATTTTTTCTTGTGACCCTAATTTAACACGCATGAGAATGACAGGACGCTTGATGGACGTGTGCAAGAAAAGAGGATTGGCGTGCGCTTCTCCGGAACGAACTTTAATGCTCACACGACCCACGTATTCGCATTGAAACGCAACATCGCCTTCTTTACTGGGGACGATGAAACTTAAATAAGGCGTCCCCTTGATGTCTAATTCAACGATGTGGGTTGCATTTAACGAAGCCGATTTGGCCCCCGTATCCAATTTAGCAGACAAGGTCAACGCATGGTCCATTAATGTTGCTTTTTCTATGTAGCCATAGGTTGTTTTTTCATGATTTGCCATGGCGTGCCCCGCGAAGAGTGACCAAGAAAGAAAGAGAAGCATTAAAAACCGCATTAAGTCCCCGACAATGAATATTAAGCGTCGCCAATGCTAGCAGATTTGTATCCACAGGCACAGTAGCCGCGTCTCTTTTTGCATTCGAATGTTTGTTTACTGAAAAAAATTAATCCAGCTTGAAAATGTCCTTGTCATTTCACAGCAATGCATGTAGAATGTTGCACAACTTAAGCCGTTGTTCGGAGATATTTATGCCGCACGAGCTCCACGATGCAAGTTACCTGCTCCAAGCCACCAATCAAATGGTTGTTCTGCGCAAAAATATATCCAATCGTATCGAACCTTATACACAATACCCTATTAAGAAAGGCAAAAAACTTCATGAAGAGCAATGGATTTACGGGCTATATGGCGCGATAGATGGTTTAAGTAGCTCGTTTAGCCTGCTGAAATATTTTTTTGACATCTATTATGCAAACAGCAGTCTCTCCACGATGGACGTGGCGGATGAAGTGCATGATTGGATGCTATCGCCCGTGGGCATTCTCACCACAACGCTTGAGGCAACCGTATTGATCAGCGTATCCATCATTGCGAATCAGTTCAGTGGCATAACCCCGTTATCGGAGGATGAGCTTAAAACCGCCGATACGGGGACCTACCTTAAGCAACGAATCGTAGGCGATTGGCCTTATATTAGAGATTCAATCAAAGCATCAAAAAATGGCTACAAAGGCGTCCGTAACGTCTTTGTGTTTGCGAAGTTGTTAAACGTGGGTCGCGACCTGCAATACCTGGCAATGCCCGCCGGCCTTATATTGGGAACGCTGTCTGCATATAACCGCCCCTGGTTACGCAAAATGCGATTTGAACGGGATTCGAAAGAAAAAGCAAACAAGAAATTATGCCGCGAGCTGTTGATAAAAATGAAAGCAGAAAGTCAAAGAGAAAAAGAGGCTGACCCTCAGGCGGAGCTGAGGAAATGGAGGGATTTTAAAGAGGAAACTCGTAATCAATCACTGGCGGTTCAAAGCCTCTTTGACAAACAATCCATATCCAATTCTTTTTCATCTGCTGCTGCAGTGTGTCAGTGGACGGGATTATATGATGCCAAGCCCCAATATCAATCTTTTTGGTTTTATGCTTATGCCTCTGCGGCATTTAATGGTTTACTGGATGCACCCTATTTAATCTTAGGTGTCGTCAGCTTAACGGTTGCCGCGCCCTCTTTATGGATTTTTTCAGCGGCGGCGTTACTCGCCATGATATGCGTAGTAACGCGCGTATATGAAGAACATAACATGCAGCGCGAGTTTATCGTGACCCAATTAGCCCTTCAATCGGCTTTGCTGACTCGCGAATTTACGGGCTTGATTCATGAATTAAAAACCATTTCCACAGAACTTTTGTCAAACGAACAGCTGGACGAAAGGGATCGACAGGCGCTAATTGCCGAAAAAACGGCAATATTGTCGGAATTGGAGGCATGGATGCCAAAAGCTAAACAGTGTCGAAATCAATTAAAAGCAAACTCGGTACTGTCTTTGGGTTCGCTTGTCATGTGTGGATTAAAAAATGGGATAGATGCCTTTGGCGTGATCGCCAGCGTGATGTTTGCTCTTGCATCTATTTTAGCGATGACCATGACCGCTTACCCACCGTTCTTACTGACTTTTTTTGTCGCGGCCGGAATCGGTTGCTTGGTGCTCTTTGTAATCGATTCGTTATTAACTCATTTTGAGCACTGGGTTGATATGTCGAAGGTCGATGCAGACCCATCGGCGGACTCTATGGAGTTATGTGTTGAGCAGTTGAAGAACGCCCTCCAAGCCGCAGATACAACAGCAATCACGCCGGACCCCATAAACATTGGGGAACAAATCGATTCCACCTGCAAGACGATCCAAAAAAAGATGATTGTTGTGCCCTCTCGCCAAAATTTTTACCAATATTGGTTTGAAGTGCCTCGGTTGCTGTTCTCCGGCATAGGCAAAGGGATACGCATCATGGATGGTATATTACTACCCTGGCAAACGCTAGGCGATGATGGGCATTATCATGACACAGACGCCATGATGCTGGCGGCTCAATTCAGTGCCGCGATCGTGGCCATGGTGTTTGCGTTGAGAGGCTTTTCTAATGCCAGCAATAAGAGCATGAAACGAAATACACTGGCTAATAGTGCGCCTGCGGCGGGGCATCCCGCATCGGGGGCTGACTCCCCGACAAGGCGCGAACGATTAGGCACGCCCTCGCCACTATCGATGAGGTGGGCTGATTTCTTCCTAGACAACGCGCTAAACCAATACCCGCCCATGGCTCGCAGCGACTCCATGCCCGACACCCAGGTCCCCTATTCGCCCTGATAAAGCTCTGGATTTAACGAAGGATCGTTGTACATTTTAAACTGATGATACACACGAAACGTGCGTGTTTTATGATTGACTTCGTGAAGCAAGCTCGCTAAACAATGCAGTAATTGTTGTTGTTGCGCTTCGATTGTGTGAAATTTAACCAGGCACGTTTGGCGATGTGCTTCATCCACGTCTGTCCGCTGCGTTTGCAGAGCCATGTGAAACGCTTTTAGGGCTAAAATAGACAGGCGATCCACCATCATGCCCGGCGTTTCAGAATGCACGGGGCATTCGGTATGTGCGGCCGGTTTTAAGGCATGAAACAACCACTCATCCATGGACTCCATGCGATTGTTACGTTGTTGATTGCAGTGGTCTATTTCGCGCTTGGCTAGATAAACCCATTCATGGCCTGAGTCCTCCCGCCTGGCGCGATCTTCCGCGTGCCAGAGCTGGAAGTTGAAGGCGTGATTTTCTTCGACCAAACGCAGAAAATGATCGTGATGGAGTGTAATGCCTTTTTCTTTCCAAAGCAGAATGCATTCGCGTTGCAGGGATGCAATGCTTGTTACATCCGTTAAAATATCCATGGTGATTCCAGTCGTGATGCAAGAAAAGGGCTCGGATCATAACATATATTATCCAGTATTGAGTCGTGATTGTGTTACGATGAATGAGCGTTTGGAGAAAAAATGAAGTGTATTGCAACCCTTGTCTTGATTTGCCTGATGGATGGCGTGCATGCGCAGGAGATATTTCCCGCTCACTGCACACCATTCGTGGTCTCCAGTGAGCAAGTGATGGTGCCTGCCCAAAAATCGATGGTGACCATGATTCATAATTTATCCAGCACTGATCTTTGGATGGCGCACGCTGAGACCAGCGCAAGTTGGAGCAGTCATTTGCAAGCAGGACATTGGTCGGCCTTGGTGTTGCCAGAGGAACCATTTGAATGGCGTTGCATTGAATCCGTCCCCGGACATGAGCAGCAAGTGTCCTGCGCTGACGTGCTAGCCGTGTGCCAATGGCCCGCGACCACCTTGCCCAAAAAACCATCCGACACCGTATGGGTCGGTGAAGACATGTTATTGTCTCCATTGATAGCCTATATGGGTCGACAAGGCTTTGTATTGGCTCCTTCCGCACAATAGCCTAAAATAAATGCTACAATCTATTGGAGTTTGGACACAACAACATGCAAAAACATGCATGTCATTTCGTCCAAATATAATCGGCTCATCAATTGTTAGAGAGCGCACTATATTTGGATACAAAACAGATCACGGCGATCATCACTCCATGTTGTCTACAGGGCAATAGAGGGTGAATGGTTACATTATATGAACAGAAGTATGGATGAAACACTTGGTGAATTGTGAGCAAAAAAAAATTAAACGATCCTTTCTATAAAAGAGAAAGTGAAAAATATGCGGAGCCCATTCCTAGTCGTGAGCTGATTTTACAAGAGCTTGCGGAATATGGTCGACCTATTTCGCGCAATCAACTCAATGAATTGCTAGCGGTAACCGAAGAGAGCAAATTAGAACCGCTCGGGTTTCGTCTGCGAGCGATGTTGCGTGATGGGCAGTTGATGCAAGACCGGCGTGGGCGTTATTGCTTGCTAGAGCGGATTAATCTACGCCGCGGAACGATACAAGCGCATCCCGATGGATTTGGCTTCTTTATCCCAGAGGGCGATGGAGACGATATGGTCTTGTCGGCAAAAGAAATGCGCTCCGTGATGCATGGCGATGTGGTGCTGGCCTATCAAGCAGGCGTTGACCGCCGTGGTCGGCCTGAAGGAAAAATTCACGAAGTCGTTGAACACGTGAACGCGAGCGTTGTCGGTCGATTTTTTTCCGAGCACGGCGTTTCCTTTGTGGTGCCCGATAGCAAACGATTAACACAGGATATTTCAATCCCTTCGGAATCGACTCTGAATGCAAGAAACGGCCAAATCGTATTGGTTGAAATTTTGGCCTATCCGAATAAGCGCACACAAGCCATCGGCCATGTGATTCATATTCTAGGCGAGCACATGGCGCCAGGAATGGAAATTGAAATGTCTATTTTATCCCATGGCTTGCCGAACAAATGGCCGGATGATGTCGCCATGGCCGTGTCTAAAATTCCACAGCGGGTTGATGCAGACCAGTTGGCTGGCCGTAAAGATTTACGTGATTTGCCTTTTGTAACGATTGATGGTGATGATGCCAAAGATTTTGATGATGCGGTGTATTGTTACCCCAAATCAGATGGCGGATATCAACTGTATGTCGCCATTGCGGATGTGAGTCATTATGTGGCCCAAGGATCTCCCTTGGACAGCGAAGCCGCTCGGCGGGGGAATTCGGTTTATTTTCCCGGAAAAGTAGTGCCGATGTTACCTGAGGCCCTGTCGAATGGGATTTGTTCTTTAAACCCTCACGTTGACCGCCTATGCATGGTGGCTGAAATGGCCATTACCGCTGAAGGTAAAATCAGCCGCTCACACTTTTACCGAGCCGTCATGCATTCAAAAGCGCGCTTGACCTACACGCAGGTGAGTGATTGGCTGATTGCCGGAAAAACAGATGCGGCGCATGAAACCCTGTGGCCGTTATTACAATCGTTATATGCGTTGTATGGTCTATTGCTTAAAACGCGCAAAAAACGCGGTGCGATGGATTTTGACACAACCGAAACACGCATTGAATTTGATGAAAACAGAAAAATTCAACGCATTGTCCCCGTCATTCGGAATGATGCACATCGTTTGATTGAAGAATGCATGCTGGTTGCAAACGTGGCCACAGCAAACTTTTTAGAAAAAGCCGGTATTCCTACGCTCTATCGTGTGCATCCGGCTCCTGAAGAAGACAAAGTCATTGCCTTGAGGCAATTTTTAGGCGAATTGGGGCTGCAGTTGAGCGGTGGAAAAAAACCAACCCCTAAAGATTTTCAACGCACATTGGCATCCATTGGGGAACGACCTGAAAAACACCTCATTGAAACCGTGATGTTGCGCTCGCTAAAGCAAGCGCAATACATCGAAGCGAATGACGGTCATTTTGGCTTGGCATACTCCGCTTATACGCACTTCACCTCCCCCATTCGTCGCTATCCCGATCTGCTGATTCACCGGGCCGTGGGTCATTTGATAGACAATCATCCACCTGAACAATTTGCCTATACTGAAGAAGATATGAATCGTTTAGGCAAGCATTGCTCCTCAACCGAGCGGCGTGCGGATGAGGCCTCGCGTGAAGTGGTGTCTTGGTTGAAATGTGAATACATGCAAGACAAACTCGGACAAGTGTTTCGTGGCAAAATTTCTGCCGTCACCGGTTTTGGAATTTTTGTTGAATTGGATGAAATTTACGTGGAAGGCCTGGTGCATGTCACGTCGCTCAAAAATGATTATTACGCCTTTGATGCGGTGAAACATCGCTTAGTGGGTGAGCGTGGTGGGAATGTTTATCGTTTAGGCGACACGATGACCGTATTGGTCGCTCGGGTTGATTTGGATGAACGTAAAATAGACTTTGAATTAGCGGATGACGAGGACTTAGATGAGTGATCAATTGGTTTACGGCGTGCACGCGGTCTCCGCCCTGCTCGCCAACCCCCATCGAGTGACCAAGGTGCTTTATCTGACTCAAGATAGAGTGGATAAGCGCATGCAAGATTTATTGGTGTTGGCGGAACAAGCCCAGATTCCAGTCGAGCGTTATTCTGCGCATAAAATGGACCTTCGGTTTGCGGGCTTTACCCATCAAGGCGTTGTGGCTTGTGCGAGCCCGCTGCAGGATTATGTTGAACATGATCTGGGTCGCTTGTTGGAATCTAGCAAGCAGCCTGCACTCATTCTCATTTTAGACGGTGTAACAGACCCTCATAATTTAGGCGCGTGTTTGCGCTGCGCGGATGCCGCGGGGGTTGATTTTGTGGTGATTCCAAAAGATAAAAATGCCTGTATCACGCCCGTGGTGAGCAAAGTGGCTTGTGGAGCCGCTGAGTCTGTCCCATTGGTTCGCGTAACCAATCTAGTCCGGGCCATGGAGATGTTAAAAGAACAATGCGTTTGGATTTATGGCGAGGATGGCGATGCGACGGACATGGTCTATGTCTTGGATTGCAATACATCTATGGGGTTGGTGTTGGGGGCTGAGGGTGCCGGAATGCGGCGTTTAACGCGAGAGCGGTGTGATGGCGTGTTCGCATTGCCCATGCTAGGAACCGTGACCAGTTTAAATGTCTCCGTTGCGACCGGCATTTGTTTATATGAGGTGGTGCGCCAAAGACGCCGCGCATAAAATGGAAAGCCTGCGGCGCTCTCCCGAGAGGAGGCGCCGCAAACGGGTTAACGGGCAGAAAATTGTTCAACCGTCTTCACTAACCGACTCACCAATTCATTGATTTCGTCTTCGCTGATGATCAGTGGCGGTAAAAGCCTTAACACCTTTTCCGCGGTTACATTTAATAAAA
>JAOAUO010000001.1:0-3886 GCA_030157565.1 Legionellaceae bacterium | reverse complement strand
CGATTAACTTGATGTCATTGGCCGGTCGATTCAACTCAATGCCTAACATATACCCTTTGCCCCGAATACTACGCACAGCAGCATGATCACCGAAGGCTTCGATTAATTTATCTTTCAGCTTGATGCTGTTTTTAGCGACTTTTTCACACAGCCCATCTCGCTCAATGACCTCAAGCACCGTGAGTGCGGTGGCGCACGCCAAGGGGTTTCCGCCAAACGTGGAGCCATGGTTGCCGGGTTTAAATAAATCACAAGCGCGTTCTCTCATTAAGCAGGCACCAATCGGAATGCCGTTGCCTAAACCTTTCGCTGTGGTTAATATATCGGGTTGAATACCCATGTCCATGCATGCGAATAATTTTCCCGTGCGCCCATTGCCTGTTTGCACTTCATCCAGAATAAGCAACCAGTCCTGTGCGTCACAAAGGGAGGCGACCGCGCGCAAATAGGTTTCATCTGCAACCCAAATGCCCCCTTCTCCTTGAATAGGCTCCAGCATGACCGCAACCACATCTGGGCAGTGAGCAGCCAAAGTGCGAAGGGCGTCGATATCATTGAATGGCGCTCGGATAAATCCCGGCAACAGTGGCTCAAAGCCCGCCTGCCCCTTTCGTGAGCTGGATGCGGTCAATGTAGCCATTGTGCGGCCGTGAAAGGCGCCATCCATCACGATGATGGTTGGTTTTTCAATGCCTTTTTTGTGGCCGTACAGGCGCGCGAGTTTAATGGCCGCTTCATTGGCTTCAGCACCTGAATTACCAAAAAAAACTTGTTCCATGCCGGTTAAGTGCGTGAGTTTTTCAGCGAGTAATTGCTGTTCCTTGATATGAAATGCATTGGATGTATGAATGAGTTTGGCAGACTGTTCCTGAATGGTCCGCGTGACATCAGGGTGTGCATGCCCTAATCCACACACGGCAATCCCACTAAATGTATCCAGGTAGGCATTCCCTTGCTCATCATACAACCAAACCCCACTGCCGCGTGTGAACGTCACGGGCAAGGGGTTGTATGTGGTGATCAATGACATTTAATTCCCTGATTAACGTAAGTTGCTAGCGACAAAGTCCCAATTGACCAATGACCAGAATGCGTTGAGATAAGTGGGTCGCGCATTGCGATAATCAATATAATAAGCGTGCTCCCACACATCACAGGTCAACAGGGCCGTTAATTCTTCGGTCATGGGCGTGCCCGCATTGCTGGTGGTGGTGATTTTCAGCCGCCCTTGTTCGTCTTGTGTTAACCAAGCCCAACCTGATCCAAATGTGGTAATCGCGGCTTGTGTAAACTGCTCTTTAAACACGGCAAACGACCCAAAGGCTTCTTGTATGGCTTCGGCCAATTTGCCATGAGGCTCACCGCCGCCATTTGGAGACAGGCAATGCCAGTAAAAAGTATGATTCCAGACTTGAGCGGCATTATTGAAGATCCCACCGGACGATTTTTTAATGACCTGCTCTAGCGTCATGGTTGCAAAATCACTATCAACAATTAACTTATTTAAATTGGTGACATACGCTTGATGGTGCTTTCCGTAATGATATTCCAACGTCTCAGCAGAAATGTGAGGCGATAATGCATCCATTGCATAGGGTAATTCAGGTAATGTGAAGGTCATGAGTAACTCCAAAGGGATGGTTAGTGTGGTTAATTCAGTGGAGTTTGGACCAAACGACATGCGTCTTTTTTCATGTCGTTTGGTCCAATGTCCAAGTGGTTAAGTGTATCAGGTTGAACAGCCGTTTCAATCCACACGTACCCTAGGTGGGGCAAGCTTGGTTTGTTCCTTTCCTCGTCTTGAAAAAAAGATTTTTTCCAAGAACTGACCCCATTCTACGGGCTGGCAGCATCCGTTCGTCCAAGATCAATTCGCTTAGGTTAAATCAGGTGACACCGGCACAAATGTATAACCCAGTTTTTTAATTGCGGGTATTAATTGTTGAAGATAGGATAATCCAATGTAAGGATGATAATACATGGATGCCCAGGCATCACGAACCACCAGATTTTTCCTTGCCGAAAGCAATACGTCATCTATCGTACGCACAGGAAAATTAAACCATGAGGCCGGCGAAATACACCCTATATTTTCAGGTAGTATTTTTTGTCCATAACTGTCTTTTTGAATCACATAAGGAAAAAATTGCCCGGCATAATGTCTGGTTTCTTCTTTATTAAAATAAAGAACACGACCGATAATCGCTGGAAATTTTTTAGCAAAATATTGGTTATCCAAATCCGAGGCCACATAATGAGGGGTCTCCCAAATGGATGCCGAGAATCCAGACTGCCTAATCAATGACAAGGCCGATGTGACTCTGTTATTAACCCATTCATAACTATCTTCATCTAACGGTCTGAATGCATTGATTTTTGATGTCAGTGGATCAACCGTTACTTTAAAAAATTCGTAATCATGTCCACTTGTCCCTGTATACGTATTTGCTTCTTTCCCATACTGATGGGTATACCCGTGTAAAATGATAGTGCCACCTTTTGATTCCATGTATTTTAAAGCCGCAACAAAATCGGGTACATCCGTTATTTTAACGGATTTCGGTACACCATTGGTATAATAACCCATTGGATCTTGATAATAAGGAATCACAGAGATCCCAAACGGGACGTGCTGTGAGTATAGGTAGTCTGCAATGTTTATTAATGTCTCTGGATGATAGGTTGGATCAATATCCTCGAGCCGAATTATCGCTCGCTTTTTTTGAGATTGATTTATTTTTAACATATCATACAGGAGGTCGGCAAACGCAAGGTATCGATCGTTTTCACTCAAGTAGGTAAAAGGAATATCAGCAACGTACCATAAATTATCCCCATGCACGATATAAGGGATGCTGTTCCCAGTTGACGATTGAAACGCAGTCGCCACTACTGTCGCTCGAGAATGATCGAGAATAGTCACATGGCCTAGCTCAGCATCATCGCTACTTTTAATGAGATCGGTGTTTTTATAACGAATCTGATCGTATCCAGTTTGATCCATGTAATCAAACTGAAATCCATATTTTTGATGCGTGTTCGTCGTTAATATCGTCCATAAATTATAACGAAACCAGACGACTGTTCGTTCTGTTTTCAAAACGTCATGGATAAATGCCTGAGGGATCGGGTTGTTATAACTCACTCCCAGATAAAACGTACTGTCGTATAGTTCCAATGCGCCGGGGTTATATTGCTCAACAGGTAATAACACATAGGTTGCATCAAAATGGCCTATCAAGTTGGCGAGAAATAATGCGTTGAGATAACTGTTCGATTGCTTTGAGTCTTGAGCGTCATACAGAATGAGAACGCGTTTTGTCTCATGTGAGGATTGCGTTGCATGATCGCGCAAAGACGCCTGCCCCTGATTTGCAAGTAGCACCCCAATCATGAATAGGAGCCTGAACAGGATGATCAAGTCAGTGTCTTTTTTGTGGGAATGACTAGCATCATATCCAAAGTCCGATACCATGTATACACCGCATTCACGATCACAGTTTTTAGCACGTAATGTAATGAATCATCGTAGCGGAAAATTCATTACGACCATGAGAACAGCATTCTCTCAAACTCCTATACCATGGTTGTAATGTGGTCTGATTTTCGCCATAATGAAGGCTGTCATTTATTATTAGGTGGAACCATGGATACGATAGAAAAAATAAAAAAACAAATAGCCGACCACGCTATTTTGTTATACATGAAAGGTAGTCCGGAAAACCCACAGTGCGGATTTTCGGCCCGTGCGGCCCAATGCTTGAATGCTTGCAATGTTGATTTTGCATACATCGATATTCTGGCCAATCCGGATATCCGACAAGCATTGCCGCAATATGCGGATTGGCCTACGTTTCCACAGCTGTATGTTAAGGGGGAATTGATG